>JBELAG010000207.1:0-10788 GCA_049509055.1 Solirubrobacteraceae bacterium | reverse complement strand
TGCAGGCCGCGGAAGCCGAGCGTGCGGAGCGTCCCTGCGATCGGGGTGAAGCTCACCCACAGCCGCAGCACGACCGCGTAGCGGTGATGGCGGATGAGACGGCGCCCCTTGGCGTTGGGCGCCACCCGCAGCGACACCGTCCGCGCCCCGGCGATCGGCCGGGTGGTTCGCGCCGTGGCGAACCGTCTGGCGGCCGGCTGCAGCGCAATCGCGGTGTGCGCCAGGTTGTCGTCCCACGCGGTCTCCAGCACGTCCACCGTTCCCCGGCCGGGGACCTTGACCTTGAAGGTGATGATCCCGTCGGACGCGACGTGGATCGCGAACACCGAGAACAGGTTGCTCGGTAGGGCGACCGGCGTGACCGGCGGTGGCGTCGTGGGAGTCGAGGTTGGAGTGGTCGTCGGGGCGGCGATCGGCGTCGGCGTCGGAGTCGCCGGGGTTTCCGCCGCCACGGTGAAGGAGATGCTCGCCGTCCCCGTCTGCCCATCCTTGCTGGTCGCCGTCACCGTGTAGCTGAACGTTCCCGGCTTGCTCGTGTCCAGCCCCGCCGGCGAGGGGTGACCGCTCCCATCGGTGCACGAACCGATCCCCGGACCGCTCGCGCCATCCGCACACGAAAACGCCGTCGCGACTGTCTGCCCGACCGCGTAGACCTGCCCGCTCGCCGGCGCGGTGATCGACGCCACCGGAGCGGCGGCCACGGTGTAGAAGATGCTCGCCGTCGCGGTCTGCCCGTCCTTGCTGGTCGCCGTTACCGTGTAGGAGAACGTGCCTGCCGTGCTCGTATCCAGCGCCGCGGGCGCGGACGCACCACGCCCATCGGTGCACGACGCCACCCCGGGTCCGAACGCACCCTCGGTGCAGTTGAACGCCGTCGCCGCCCTCTGCCCCACCGCATAGGTCTGACCCGACGCCGGTGCGGTGATCGACGCCGTCGGCGCCGCCGCCACGGTGTAGCTGATGCTCGTGCTGCCGACCTGGCCGTCATTGCTGGTCGCCGTCACCGTGTAGGAGAACGTCCCGAGGGCGCTCGTGTCCAACGTCGCGGGAGAAGACGCGCCATTCCCATCGGTGCACGACGCCACCCCGGGCCCAAACGCGCCGTCTGAGCAGCTGAACGCCGTCGCCACCCTCTGACCTCTGGCAAACGTCTGTCCGCCGGCCGGCCTGCTGATTGACGCCGACGGCGCACCCGCGACCGTGTAAGCGACGCTCTTGGTCGTCGTCAGTAAGTCGTTGCTGACCGCGGTCACCACATAGGAGAACATCCCTGGCGTGCTCGTGTTCAGCGTGGCCGGCGAGCCGGATCCGCTGCCGTCGGTGCACGAGGCGATCCCCGTCCCGCCAGCCCCGTCCATACACGTAAACGCCGTCGCCACCTTCTGCCCGACCGCGTAGGACCCGGATGGGGGCGCCGTGATCGACACCGTCGGCGGATCGGCGACGGCCTCGGTCAAGATATTTGACTGAGTAGACAACGCGACGACCGAGTGGAACAGGACAAGGATGGAGTGCGTCCCGGGCGCGCTATAGCGCACCGCGCATGTGGCCGTCGACGTCGCCGCGCTCACCGGCTGAGCGTCGCACCCCGCGATCGCGATCCCCTGGTCCAAAAACTCTGCAGTCCCGCTCGCCACCGGCGGGCTGACCGTCGCCGCGTAAGTCACCTGCTGCCCGACCGCCGCGGTCGGCACATCCGCCGTCAACGTCACTTTGACGACCAGCTCGTAGACAAACGTCCGGCTGACCCGCGTGACATCGCCCGCAGCGTCGGTCTGCGTGACCGCCACCGTGTACTGACTGCCGGGCACCAAGGCCGTCAAGGTCGCCGAGAACGACCCGTCAGACGGGCTGATCGCCGCCGACTGCACACTCACCGGAGCTCCCGACACCGACGCGCCCGCGTACAGCGTGATCGTCACCGATGACGCGTCTCCCGTGTCCCGACCTCCCGTCCCCGACACCACCGCAGACGAGACGATCGTCTGCGAGGGCTCCGAGACGGTCAACACCGGCGACCGGTCATAGGTCAGCGACACCGACGGCGCCGTGCCCGCCGGCGCCAACACAAACGCCGCGTTCTCCACCGACCCCGCCGCATCGCTCGAGCCGCCGCCACCACTACCACCGGCATCGTTCACGTTCGAGCATCCGCCACCGCCGCCACCACCGAACTGGCCCGCGCCGCCGCCGCCGCCGCTCACACCATCCGATCCATTCGCCGCTCCGGCTGCCCCGCCGGCGCCGCCGCCGGCAGCCCCATTGGCGCCCGGGCCGCCCCCGTCGCACCCCGCGCCACCCGTGCCCGGTGCCACCCGCGACGCACCAGTCCCCCCACCCCCCAGTGTCCTGCCGGTGCCGTCGTTCAAGCCGGTGCCGCCCGCGCCGGTCGTCCCCGCGTTCCCGGGGGTGCCGCCGAAATCGCCCCGGCCCCCGCCGCCGCCCGCAACCAGCAGCCGCGAGCCCAGGGTCGTGCCCAACGAGCACACCGCCGACGCCGAACACGTCCGCACATCCGACTCACCGCCCCCGGCGCCCGAGTCAAAGAACCCCGGGGCAATCTGCCCGGCCGCCCCGCCGAGCACCCCGACTTCCGCGAACAGCGACTCGCCCGGCGTCACCGTGAACGTCCCGGTGGCCTCGGCGCCCAGCCCGCCGGGGTCGCCCGCGCCGAAGTCAGCGCCGCCCTGGGCGCCGATCGCGGTCGCCGTGATCGACGTCACCCCGGGCGGCACCGTGAACTTCGACTCGCCCTGCGTCGTGTACCTGACCGTCACCGAACCCGCCAGCGCGACCCCTGGCAAGACCAGCACCAACGCCATCACCGCCGGCGGCGCCCAAGCCGTATGCCACGCCACCCACCGGCCAGCCCGATCACTCATGTGGTCCCCTCCCCTTCGATCCGATGTCGCCGTCGGGCGACCACGCCCAAATCCTACGCCGCACCGCCTCCCCAAGCAACAGATCAACGTCGGCCATCAGCACGCGACCAAAGCTCGAAGCGACAGCACCCGGCGATCCCGATCCTGGCCGCGACACAACCAAGCGCCGCATCCCCGGCTTCATAGCCCACGCGTCAGGGAACAGACCCGCATGCCCGTCACACGGTCGAGGATCGGCACCGACCACGACGCCGTCTGCCACGCATCAGTCCGCAGCCGGGTTGCAGCGGCGGTTTGGCGGATCGCCGGCGAGGGTGAGGGGGACGGACTCATCCCGCGTTCCACCGAAGCTCCGACGGCTTCGCGCTTGCCCCAGTGGCCTCGTGAGGTCCCCGGTTCAAAACCGCGCGCCCCGATATCAGCAGGTCTCCGCCCGGGCGCAGGCTTCCACGTTCTCACGGCCCGGGCGTGAGGGCGCGGTCGCCGGGACGAGCTAGCGACGCACCACGACGATTCGCAGCTTGCCTGCCGGCGACGCCGGCAGGGTGAGCGCCGCGTCGCGGCGCACCGAGATTCGGCCGGTGCATTGCCCGGGCGGCGCCGAGCCGACCGGGACCGGGCACGCCCAGGCCTGCAGCGCGCCGGTGATTCCGTGCGCGCGGCGGAGGGTCAGCACCCGGGTGGCGGCCCGTCGCGCGGTGGCGGCGCGCATCTGGGTGGTCATCGACGCCGCCAGTTGGGCGGTGGCGAGCGTGCGCCCCGTCGTGTTGCGCACCTGGACGCTGGCGGCGCCGTTGAGCACGGCGGAGCCGGCGGCGGCGGACACGACCGGGCCGACGTAGCGCGCCGACCACACGCTGACCGAGCCGCCGGCGTTTGATGCGGTCTCCTGCACGCGCAGGATCGCGCCCAGGTCGGCGGCGGTGATCGTGTAGCTGGTCGCGTTGGCGGTGCCGTCGGTGACACACGTGTTGGTGCAGCGCATCATCCAGACGTTGTCAGTGCTGACCGCCGGACCGGTCCACACCCCCGGGGTGATGCTGAGGACGTCGCCGGCGTTGCCGGGATCGGCCGAGATCAGCGGCAGTGTCTTCCAGCGCGGCGCCGCGTCGGAGATGATCGGCGTGGGGTTGGAGGCCGAGGTCACGGCAGCGTCGGTGTTGGTGGCGGTGATCACCGCCACGAGCGTGTGGCCGACATCGGCGTTTGTCGGCGTGTAGAGCGAACCGTTCGCGCCGGCGATCGTCGTGCAGTTCTGTCCGGAGGCGTCGCACTGCTGCCAGGAGGTCAGGTAGGTCGTGTCCGGGGTCGCCTGCCAGGCGGCCGATCCGGTCACGATCCCGATCTGGACGTCGTCCTCATAGGCGACTCCGGTGACGGCCGGCGGGTGGAGCGCGACCGGCGGGTCTGAGAGCACCGCGGGGGTCGGAGCGGCGCTCGCCGTCGTCTGGCCGGAGCTGTTGGTGGCGGTCACCTCAGCTGTGATCTCAGAGCCCTCGTCGGCCTGAGTAAGGGTGTAATTCTGGCTGGTGGCGCCAGGGATGTCCGCGCAGCCCTGCCCGTTGGGATCACAGCGCTGCCATTGGGTGCTCAGGGTCGGGTCGTTGGTCCAGGTCCCCTGGCTCGAGCTCAGCGTGAAGGTTCGCTGCGCGGTGCCTGACACGGTGGGCGCGACGGTGTCCTGGGGCCGCGGCTGGCTCTGGATGCTCAGCGCCGGCGAGTGCGCGGTCACCGACTGCCCGGGCGAGGTCGCGGTGACGTAGAGCACGAGGGTGTGGTTGTCGTCGGCGCCCGACAGCGTGTACTGGGTTCCGGTGGAGACCTGCGTGCAGTCCGAGGCGCCGTCGGCGTCGCAGCGCTGCCAGGCGTAGGCGATGGCGGTCGCCGGCAGGCTCCAGGTGCCGGGGTTGGCCGCCAAGGTGGCGGGAACGGTGGCAGTCCCGGAGATGCTCGGCGCGACCGTGTTGATCAGCGGGCGCCCGGTGACCACGGCGGTCAGCGCGCTGGACACCGGCGCGGAGGTTCCGCCCGACGACGTGGCGCTGACATCGACCGCGATCGTCGAGCCGATGTCGGCGCCGGTCAGGACGTAGGTGACGGCGTTGGAGCCGATCGGCGTGCAGGCGCCGGTCACGGTCGTGGCGGTCGCCGGGCAGCGTTGCCAGGCGTAGGTGAAGCTCGCCCCGGACGTGTCCCAGATGCCGTGATCGGCGGTCAGCGCGTCGGTGTCGTGCAGGGTGCCGGTCGGCGCGCTGGGGGCGGTCAGGTTCTGGGGCGGCTGGGTGACCGGCGCGGTCGCCTGGCTCGCCGAGCTCTGGGAGCCGTCGACGTCTGCCCCGGTGACGTTCACGCGCACCTGGTCGCCGGCGTCGGCGGCGGCCAGGGTGTAGCTCTGGCCGGTGGCGCCTGCGATCGCCGTCCAGGTCTGCCCGTCGGCCGAACGCTGCCACTGGTAGGCGAACGTCGTGCCCGCCGGGCTCCAGGCGCCGGCGTTGGCGGTGAGGGCCGCGCCGACGTGGGCGGCGCCTGACAGCGACGGCGGCACCGTGTTCTGCGGGGGGATGGCCTGCACGGCGCTGGTCGCAACGCTGAGCGCGCTGACGCCGGCCGGCGCGTCGGGGTTGGTGGCGGTCACCTGCACGCGCACGTAGGTCTGCTCATCGGCGGTTCCGAGCATGTAGGTGGAGGCGGTCTGGCCCGCGATGGTGGTCCAGGTGCTGTCGTCGGATGAGTGCTGCCACTGGTAGGCGTAGGTGTTGTCGGGGCCGCTCCAGGCGCCCTGCGACGCGCTCAGCGTGATGCCCCGCTGGGGTGCGCCGGTGATCGCCGGCAGCGTCGTGTTGATCGGCGGCGCGCTCGCCACGGCCGCCGTGGCGTTGGAGGCGGCGCTGATCCCGGCGGGCGCGTCCGGGTTCGAGGCGGTGACGAGCATCCGCACCTGCGAGCCCTCGTCGGCGGTGGTCAGCGTGTAGCTCTGACCCGTCGCGCCGGCGATGACCGTCCAGTTCGTGCCGTCAGCCGACCGCTGCCACTGGTAGGCGTAGGTGTTGTCGGGCCCCGTCCACGTGCCGGCATTGGCGAGCGCCAGCACGCCGGTGCGCTTGGCAGAGCCGGTGATCGCCGGGGCGGCGGTGTTGGACGGGGGCGAGGCCGGGATCGTCTGAGTGGGGGCGCTGTCTGCGCTGGTCGTCCCGTCGGCGTTGGCGGCGCTGACCTGCAGGCGGATCACGGAGCCCTCGTCGGCGACGGCGGGCGTGTAGGTGAGCGCGGTCGCGCCGGCGATGTTCGTCCAGGTGCTGCCATCGGTCGAACGCTGCCACTGGTCGGTGTAGGCGTTGCCGACCCCCGACCAGGCGCCCTGGTTGCCGCTCAGGGTGAAGGTGCGCTGTGCCGTGCCGGTGATGGTCGGCGCGGCCGTCGAGACAGGTGGGGCGCCCGTCACGGTGGCGGTCGGCGCGCTGGTCGCGGTCAGCGTCCCGTCGGGATTGGTCGCGATGACCTGCAGGCGCATCTCACATCCCTCGTCGCCGACGGTGAGCGTGTAGGTGGTACTGGTGGCACCGGTGACATTCGTCCAGGTCTGCCCGTCGGCGGAGCGCTGCCACTGGTCGGCGTAGGTGTTGCCGATGCCCGTCCAGGAGCCCGGGGTGCCGGTCAGCGTCTGGGCGCGCTGCGCGGTGCCGGTGACGGCCGGCGTCGTGGTGAAGGCCGGCGGGGCGCCGGTCACCGCGGCGGTCGGGGCGCTGGTCACCGCGAACGTGTCGTCGGGGTTGGTGGCGGTGACCAGCACGCGCATCTCATAGCCTTCGTCGGCCGCGCCCAGCGTGTAGGTGGCGGCGGTCTGCCCGGCGACGTCGGTCCATGTCTGGCCGTCGATGGAATGCTGCCACTGATCGCTGTAGACGTTGCCGATCCCCGTCCAGGTGCCCTCGGTGGCGGTCAGCACCGAGGCGCGCTGCGCGTTGCCGGTGACCGTCGGCGCGCCGGTCGCGACCGGGGGCGCGGCGGGGATGGTGGCGGTCGGGGTGCTGGTGGCGCTCACGCCGCCGGGCGCGTCGGGGTTCGACGCGGTGATGTGAAGGCGGATCTCGTAGCCCTCGTCGGCGACGCCGGGCGTGTAGGTGGCGGCTGTGGCTCCGGAGATGTTGGTCCAGGTGCTGCCGTCGGGTGAGTGCTGCCATTGCTCGGTGTAGGTGTTGCCGATCCCCGTCCAGGTGCCCTGGCCGGCGGTGAGGGTCTGGTCGCGCTGTGCGGCGCCGGTGACCGTGGGGGGGGTGGTGAGGACCGGAGGCGCGGTGGGAACGGTCTGCGTCGGGGTGCTGGCGGCGGCGACGCCGCGCGGCGCGTCGGGGTTTGACGCGGTCACGAGCAGACGTACGGTGTCGTACTCGTCGGCGACCTGCAGTGTGTAGCTCTGACCCGTCGCGCCGGGGATGCTCGTCCAGACGGCGCCGTCCGCCGAGCGCTGCCACTGGTCGGCGTAGGTGTTGCCGATACCGGTCCAGGCGCCCTGGGTGCCGGTCAGCGTCTGGCCGCGCTGCGCGGTGCCGGCGATGCTCGGCGCCGTGGTGCTGCTCGGAGCGGCCGACAGGACCGGTCCGGTGGGCTGGCTGGTCGCGGTCACACCGCCCGGGGCGTCGACGTTGGTCGCGGTCACCTGCACGCGCAGGAGCGTGCCTTCGTCGCTGACGCCGAGCGTGTCACTGGCGGCTGTCTGCCCGGTGATGCTCGTCCAGGTCTGGCCCTGGTCGGTGGAGCGCTGCCACTGGTAGGCGTAGGTGTTGTCGATCCCGTTCCAGGCGCCCTGGGTGGCGCTCAGCGTGTCGCTGCGCTGGGCGGTGCCGGTGATCGTCGGGGCGGTGGTGTTGACCGGCGCCGCGGCGGGGACGGCCGCGGTCGGCTGGCTGGCGACGCTGAGCGTTGCGTCGGAGTTGGCGGCGATCACGTCGAAGCGGATCTGTGAGCCTTCGTCGGCGACGCTCAGCGTGTAGCTCGTGCCGGTCTGGGCGGCGATGTTCGTCCAGGTCTGCCCGTCGGTCGAGCGCTGCCACTGGTAGGTGTAGGTGTTGCCGATTCCCCCCCAGGTGCCCTGAGCGGCGGAGAGCACGCTGTCGCGCTGGACGGTCCCGGTGATGCTCGGCGCGGCGCTGTTGGTCGGTGGCGAGGCCAGGACGGTGGCCGTGGGTTGGCTGGCGATGGTCAGCGTCCCGTCGACGTTGGTGGCGGTTACGAGCAGGCGCAGATTGCAGCCCTCATCGGCGCCGGCCAGCAGGTAGCTCGTGCCGGTCTGGGCGGCGATGTTCGTCCAGGTGCTGCCGTCGGTCGAGCGCTGCCACTGGTAGGCGTAGCTGTTTCCGATCCCCGTCCACGTGCCCTGGGTGCCGGTGAGCGGGTCGCCGCGCTGCGCCACCCCGGTGATGGTCGGCGCGGCAGTGTTGGTCGGAGCCGAATCGGGGATCATCGCGGTCGGCTGGCTCTGCGCGGCGGCGGTGCCGTCGGCGTTGCTGGCGGTCACCTGCAGGCGCAGCTGGGTGCCTTCGTCTGACTGGCCGATGGTGTACGCCGGCGTGGTCGCGCCGGGGAGGTTGTTCCAGGTCTGCCCGTCGGTGGAGCTCTGCCATTGGTAGGCGAAGCTGTTTCCCAGCCCGGCCCAGGTGCCCGGGGTGCCGGTCAGCGTGAAGCTGCGCAGCGCCGTGCCGGTGACGGCCGGCGGGGTGACGTTGACCGGGATCGCGTCCTGCACGATCGTGGTCGGCTGGCTGGCCTCCACGATCGTCGCGTCGAGGTTGGTGGCCGCGACCACCACGCGCACGTAGGTGTTCTCGTCGGAGGCCTGCAGCGTGTACGTGGAGCCGGTCGCTCCGGGGATGTTCTGATATCCGTCGCCGGCGTCGTGCTGCCATTGGAAGGCGTAGGTGAGGCCGCGGCCGGTCCAGGTGCCGGTCGTCGCGGTCAGCGTCGAGGTCCGGGTGGCGGCGCCGGAGATGACCGGCGGCGTCGTGTTGGCCGGCGGGTGCGGGGAGACGATCGTGGCGGTTGGGTTGCTGGCCGCGCTGACCACGCCGTCGGGGTTGGACGCGGAGACCACGACCCGGACGTATTCACCCTCGTCGTCCTGGCCGAGCGTCCAGGTCGTGCCGGTCGCGCCGCTGATCGCGCTCCAGGTCTGGCCGTCGGCCGAGCGCTGCCACTGGTAGGAGTAGACGTTGCCGGCGCCCGACCAGGTTCCCTGTGTCACGGTCAGCGCGTCGGCGCGCTGCGCGGTGCCGGTCATCACGGGCGCGACCGTGTTGAGCGGCGGGTTGGCGGCGGCCGGGCCGACCGCGGGGCTGGTCGCCGACAGCTGCCCGAAGCCGGTGGAGGCGGTGACGATCACCCGCAGCATGTCTGACTCGTCGGCTCTCTGAACGGTGTAGCCGGCGCTCTGAGCGCCCGCGATCGGCGTCCAGGTGCTGCCGTCGCCCGAGCGCTGCCACTGGTAGGTCAGGGCGGCGGTCGCCGGCGTCCACGTCGAGCTCTCGGTCAGCACCAGCCCCTGCCGGGGCGAGCCGGCGATCGTCGGCGGTGTCGGGTCGCTCGGCGCGCCTGAGCTGACCGGGCCCACCGCGGCGGAGCTGACGGTCGTCGTGTCAGCCTGGTTGCCGGCGGTCACGCTGACCCGCAGCGTGTCGCCGACGTCGCCGGCCACGGGGATATAGCTGGCGGTGGTCGCGCCGGCGATGTTGGTGAAGCTCTGGCCGTTGTCGGCCGAGCTTTGCCACTGGTAGGCGTAGGTGCTGACCGCGCCCGACCAGGTGCCGGCGGTGGCGGTCAGCGTCTGGCCCTGCTGAGCCTGGCCGCTGATCGATGGTGGCGTGGTGTTGGTCGGCGGTGCTGAGAGCGTCTGCAGCGTGTAGTCATAGCCGTAGGTGGTGCCGGCGCTGTTGGTGGCCACCAGCCGGTAGTGGTAGGTGGCGCCCGCCGTCAGGCCGGTGAGCGTAGTGGTGGTCATGACCGCGGCGGTCCCGGAGCCGATGTCGGTCGCGGCGGTCTGCTGGCCGTAGCCGGTGGTGGGGCCGTACTGCCAGGAGTAGGCGGTGTCCAGGCCGTTCGGGTAGACGCCGCCGACCAGGGTCGCGGTGCTCTGGCCGATCGTGGTCGCATAGGTGTTCGACGAGTTCCACTGACCCCACCCGACCGGCGCGCCGCCGATCCCGGGCGCGCCCGTGACCACGGCGCCGGAGATCGAGCCCGCGCCGGTCGGCCCGTCATAGCCGGTGCCGGCGGTGCAGATGTAGGGGGCGCTGTCACAGGCGCCGGTCGCTGTCGAGCCGCCGGTTGGGTCGTTGAGCAGACCCTCGGCCGCGTCGGTGTAGGCCCATCCCGGATCGGCCGATCCGTCGTTGGCGCCGGTGGCGGCCAGGGCGGCGGAGGTCAGCGGAGTGGCGAGGCTGGTGCCGCCGTAGACAACCCAGCCGCCGTCGACGGTCGAGTAGACGTCGATCCCGGTGGTCGGGTCGGCGTCGGCGGAGACGTCGGCGTAGGATCGCCCGGCGCAGTCCCCGGGGGCCGTGTCGGTCTGATAGGACGGCTTGGTGATCCCGGTCTGTGTGTTGCAGCCCGAGCCGCCGCCGGTGGACCCGTTCCATGCCCAGGCGGACTCCTGGAAGCCGCGGGCCAGCGGGCTGATCTGGGTGGGGTTGCCGGACGGCCCGTCTTGGCTGAGGCTGGACATGAGGTTGGTGCCGCCGGCGGCGGTCACACCATCCAGCGCGGCGGGGTAGAACACGCCCTGGCTCGCGGTCGGACTGCCCGCGTCCCCGGTCGCGTACACGGTCGGCACCGATGCCGTCCACGTGTCGGGAACCGGCGTCGTCAGGTCCGCGCCGTAGCTGTTGGAGACGACCTTGACCCCGGGCCACCCAGC
>JBELAG010000206.1:0-10840 GCA_049509055.1 Solirubrobacteraceae bacterium | reverse complement strand
ACGAAGCTCAGCCACAGGTAGACGCCGCTCCCGGCGACCGCCCCGAACAGATAGCCGAGGGCATACAGCAGGCCGGTCGACGGCAGGCTGGCCCAGTTGCTGACCCAGGGCAGCGACGCGCCGAACGGCGCGTTGAGCGCGTGCAGGGTGGCGGGCGCGAACGGGAAGATGTGATGGGCGACGACGTAGCCGACCTCGGCGGTGGCGCCGCCCAGATCGGCGGACACGACCGGGCCGGCGAGCAGGCCGCCCGGATCGGTGGCCAGCGGCCAGGTCAGGAAGACGGCGTAGGCCGCATAGGCAAGCGTGGCGAGCACCGCCGGGCGGCGCACGGCGTGGCTCAGCACGGTCAGGGTCCGGTGTCTGATTGGCATCGCCCTCGGTCCTACTTCGGCCTTGCCGGCGCGACCCTTGAGCGGGCGGGCCGGCGACCCGGCGCCCGGCCTCAAGGAGGGGGTCCGCGACGCCGACACGTGTTCTGAATGCAATCCCTTGCCGCGCCCGCCAAGCCGCTGGGACACGTCGGCCACCGTCGCCGGACTTCCCGGCGACGGATGGGCCGGGGCGTGATGCTGCTCGCACCGCTGTCGGCGGCGGCGAGCGTCCTCAACTACGCCTCGAACCTGACCTTCGCCCACATCCTCGGTCCCGCCGCCTACGGCGACCTCACGTCGCTGCTGGCGCTGTCGGTCGTCGCGGCGGTGCCGTTCACGGCGGCCCAGACGCGCGTCGCCAGCCGGGTGGCGCAGGTCGCCGCCGACCGCTTGGCGCCGCTCGTGCGCGACGCGGTGACGCGCCTCGGAGTGCTGGGCCTCGCCGTGACGCTGCTCTACTGCGCTGCGATCCCCGTCGTCGTGCACGCCCTGCGCCTGCCGGCGACCGCCCCGGCGCTCGCGCTCGCCGCCCTGATCGGCGTCAGCCTGCTGTTCCCCGCGCTTCAGGGGACGCTGCAGGGACTCGAGCGCTGGGCGGTGTTCGGCGTCGTCGGACTCGCCGTCGCCGCCGCCCGGCTGGCGATCGGCGTCCCCTGGGCGCTGGCCGGCGGCGGCGCGGGCGGCGCGATCGGCGGGCAGGCGATCGGAATGGCGCTGTGTCTGGCGTGGCTGGTGTGGCTGTTGCGCCGCGAGGTCGCGCCGATCAGCGTCGCGACAGTGCGGCCGGCCCTCACCCCCCCCGACCTCTCCGGCGTGGCCGCCGGGGCGTCGTTCGTCTTCTACGCGATCCTCGCCAACTGCGACGTGATCGTCGCCAAGATCTTCGTGTCACCCCGGGAGGCCGGCCAGTACGCCGCGCTGGCCACGGTCGGCAAGCTCGTCGTGTTCCTGCCGGCCGCGATCGCTGTCATCGTCGTCCCCAGCACGGCGACGGCCGGCGGGTCCCGGCGCGATCGCGCCCGCGTGCTGAGGCTGGCGGCGCTGATGGTCGCCGGGACGGCGCTGCTGGCGATCATCCCGGCGGCGCTCGCCCCGGGCTTCGTCGTGCGGACGATGTTCGGCGCCCGCTACGCGGCGATCGCGCCCGGGGTGCTGCCGATCGTCTGCGCCGGCGGCGGTCTCGCGCTGCTGTACCTGCTGGTGACGTTCACCGTCGCGATCGAGGATTCCCGCTGGACCACTCTGCTCGTCCTCGGCGTCGTTCTGCAGGTCGCCCTGATCGGCGCCTTCCACCGATCCGCGACCCAGATCGCCCTCGACCAGGCCGCGGTCGTCGGCGCAGTCCTGGCCTGCAACGAGGCGATCTGCCATCCCCTGCTCCCCTGGCCGGCCCGTGCCTGACGACGGCATCCACCTGTCGCTGATCCTGCCCGTCTACCGGGGAGCCGAGTGGATCGGGGAGAACGTGCGCACGGTCCTGGACGGCCTGGAGGAGATCCGGCGCCCGTTCGAGCTGATCGTCGTCTGCGACGGCGACGACGATCTCGCCTCCCATGACGCCCGGCGCGCCGCCGCCCGCGACGCGCGCGTCAGGGTGTTCCACTATCCGCAGAACCAGGGCAAGGGGTTCGCGGTCTCCTTCGGCGTGGCCCAGGCCCGGGGCCGGCTGATCGGCTGGCTCGACGCCGACCTCGACATCGGCCCCGAGGCGATCGTGCGGGCGGTGCGCTGCTTCGAGACCGGCGAGATCGATGCCGCGATCGGCTCCAAGCGCCACGCCGAGTCGACCGTGCAGTACCCGACGACCCGGCGCTGCTACAGCTGGGGGTATCAGCTGCTCGTGCGCTCGCTGTTCCGCCTCGACGTCCGCGACACCCAGGTCGGAGCCAAGGTGTTCCGGCGCGAGCTGCTGACGACCGTGACGCCGCTGCTGCTGGTCAAGCGCCACGCCTTCGACCTGGAGGTCCTGGCCGTCGCCGCCGACTTCGGGTTCGACCGGATCGTCGAGGTGCCGATCCGCCTGGACTATCGCTTCTCCGGCACGAGCATCGACTGGCATGCCGTGCGCAACATGCTGACCGACACGTTGGCGATCGGCTACCGGCTGCACGTCCGCCACTGGTACGCGCGGCGCTTCGCCGGCCTCGCCCGCCAGCGCGCGGCGGCGATCGAGCGCCGGCGCCGGGCCGCCGGCGAGCCCCACCTGAGAGCGGCGGCCTGACGTGCCGGCGCGGGCGATCCTCGCCGGCCTCGGCCGGATGGGCTCCTACCATCTCCGGGTGCTGGCGGCGCGCGCCGACGTGGAGCTCGCGGCGATCGTCGATCCCGACCCCTGCCGGCGGGCCGCCGCACCTCGGGGCGTCCCGGCGTTCGCGACCGTCGACGACGCGCTGGGCGCGGTCGACGCCGACTTCGCGTGCATCGCGACCCCGGGCCACGCGCTGGCCGCCACCGCTCACCGGGCGCTCGCGGCCGGGCTCGCGGTGATGGTCGAGAAGCCGATGGCGCTCGACGAGCCCAGCGCCCGCCGGCTGATCGCCGACGCGCAGGACCGCGGCCTGCTGCTCGCCGTCGGCCTGGTGGAGCGCTGCAACCCGGCGGTGCAGGCGCTGTCGCTGATGCTCGCCGAGGGCACGGCGGGCCGCATCCACCAGGTGCACGCGCGCCGGTTGAGCCCCTACCCGGGCCGCCAGTCGCCGGTCGGCGTGGCGCTGGACATGGCGACGCATGACCTCGATGTCTTCCGCTTCGCCACCGGCGCCGAGGTGCAGCGGGTCTATGCCGAGACCGCCGGGGTCGGGGCGGACGGACGCGAGGATCTCGTCTCCGCCACGTTGCGCCTCGATTCGGGCGCGACCGGGATCCTCGAGGTCAACTGGCTGACCCCGACCAAGGTCCGCCAGCTGTCGGTCACCTGTGAGGGCGGCATGTTCATCGTCGATTACCTCACCCAGGACCTCACCTTCCACCAGCGCCCGCGCAGCGACATCGAATGGGACTCGCTGCGGATGCTGCGGGGGACGGGAGAGGGCGACTCCGTGCGCTACGGGATCGCCCGTCGCGAGCCGCTCGCCGTCCAGTGGGAGCGGTTCCTGGAGGCGCTGGCGGGCGACGGCGAGCCCGCCGCGGACGGCCGCGACGGCGTCGCCGCACTCTCGATCGCCACGGCGCTGCAGCGGTCGGGCGCCAGCCACGCGGCATGCGTTCCCGCCTACCGCGAGGCGCTCGTCGCATGACCCCGACGCTGTCGGTCGTCGTTCCCGTCCACAACGAGGACGCTGAGGATCTGCGCACGACGCTGTCGGCGCTGTCGGCGGCGGTGCGGGCCTCGGCCTGGCGCGAGCCGGAGGTGGTGATCGTCGACGACGGATCCGACCCGCCGGTGCTCGCACCCGCGGTCGCCGGCGCCCGGACCCGCGTCGTGCGACAGCCCAACCGCGGGCGCTTCGAGGCGCGGCGGACCGGCATCGAGGCGGCCCGCGGGGAGTACGTGCTGCTGCTCGACTCTCGCGTGACGCTCGCGCCCGACGGCCTGCGCTGGGTGGCCGAGCGCGTCGACGCCGGCGAGCGGGCGTGGAACGGCCATTGCCTCACCGCCAACCTCGACTCCCCGTATGCGCGGTTCTGGAACGTCCTCACGCACGCGGCGTTCGCCGCCTATCTCGACGATCCCCGCACGACCTCGTTCACCCTCGCCGACTACGACCGCTTTCCGAAGGGCACGGGCCACTTCCTGGCTCCGCGCGCGTGGCTGCGCGAGGCGATCGCGGGATTTCAGTCGGCCTACGCCGACACCCGGCTGTGCTCCGACGACACCCACCTGCTGCGCGCGATCGCGACGCGCGACCGGATCCACATCTCACCGTCGTTCGCGTCGGCCTACCGCGGGCGCGACGCGCTGATCCCCTTCCTGCGCCACGCCGTCCACCGCGGCACGACCTTCTACGACGGCTTCGCGCGGGCGGGCACGCGCTTCCGGCCAGCCGTCCTCGCCGCGTTCCCCGCCTCGCTGGCCGGGGTCGCGCTCGCCGCGCGCCGGCCCGGCGCGGCCGCGGCGGCCGCGCTCGGCCTCAGCGCGACCGCCGGGGCGTTCGCGCGGCGAACGCGGCCGGTCTCTGAGGCGCTCGCCTTCGGCACGCTGGCGGCACCGTTCGCGGCCGCCTTCTCGGCCGGGATCTGGCGCGGCGCGTGGCTGGCGGCGGCGGCGAGACGGCGGCCGTGATCGGGGTCGTCTACGGCACGACCGGGGAGCTGATCAAGCTCGCGCCGGTGATCCTCGAACTGCAGCGGCGCGGGCACCGGCCGCTGATGCTCTGCACCGGCCAGCAGGTCGCGCAGATCCCGGCCTTCCAGCGCGAGCTCGGCCTCGGCGAGGTCGACGTGTGGCTGGCCCGTGGCGCCGGCGGTCACGATCTGCGCGCCAAGCGCGAGATCCCGGCCTGGGCGGGGCGCGTCGGGCTGTCGGTCGCCCGCCGGCGGCGCGAGCTGCGCCGGGCGCTGCGGGTCGACGGCCACGAGCCGCTGCTGCTCGTGCACGGCGACACCTTCACCAGCGTGCTCGGAGCGCTCGCCGGCCGTGCGCTCGGCGTGCCGGTCGGGCACGTCGAGGCCGGCATGCGGTCGGGCCGCTGGCGCGACCCGTTCCCCGAGGAGCTCAACCGCCGGGTCGTCGCGCGGCTCGTCGACCTGCACTTCGCCCCCGGCGATCGCCCGGTGGCCAACCTGCGGCGCGAGCGCGTGCGCGGAGCGATCGTCGACACCCATCAGAACACCGTGCGCGACGCGCTCGACCTCGTCGGCGAACGGACCGTGCCGGGGCTCGAGCTGCCCGGCGAGCCGTTCGGCGTCGTCTCCCTGCACCGCTTCGAGCTGATCGAGCGCGAGACCCAGTTCCGGGCGCTGCTGGAGCTGTTGCACGGCCATTCGCGCTCGCAGCCGCTGCTGTTCGTCGATCACACGACGACCGCCGCGGTGCTGGACCGCTCGCCCGCGCTGCGCGCGCTGTTCGACGACCGCTTCCGCCGGATCCCCCGCCAGCCCTACCTCCAGTTCATCGCGCTGCTGCGTCGCTGCACGTTCCTGATCAGCGACTCCGGAGGCAGCCAGGAGGAGTGCGCGTTCCTGGGGCTGCCGTGCGTCATCCACCGCGCCGTGTCCGAGCACGACACCGGCCTGAGCGGCTCGGTCGTGCTCTCGCGCCTGGATCTCGCCGTCGTGCGCGACTTCCTGGCGGCGCCGGGGCGGTGGCGGACCGCCGCGGCGCCGATCGGCGTCGGGCCGAGCCGGATCATCGCCGAGGAACTGGCCCGGCTTGGTGCGCTGTGAACCGTTGATCCGGCATGCTGTCGCCCATGGCGCGGCCCGACATCGCAGGCGCGATCACCCGCGGGAAGCTCGAGTACGTCGCGATGCAGCGGCGGATCGCTCTGCTGCGCGGCCATTTCGCGCTTGAGACCGACCGCGCGGTCTATCTGTCGCTGGCCGTGCTCGAGCGCCGCCGCGCCGAGCCCGCCGCCGACGCCGGATCGCTCGGGCGCTTCGAGCTGCGCTGCTTCAGCCAGAACGGAGAGGACGGCGTGCTCGCCGAGATCCTCGCGCGCATCGGCTCCGAGCACCGCTTCTTCGTCGAGTTCGGCATCCAGGACGGACGTCAGGGCAACTGCGTCCTGCTCGCCGACGTCGAGGGGTGGTCCGGCCTGTTCATCGAGGCCGACCCCGGAGACTACGGCCGGCTCCAGGCCAAGTACGAGCTCACCGCCCGCGTGCGGACGCAGAACGCGTTCGTCTCGCCCGAGAACATCGAGTCGCTGTTTGCCGACGCCGTCGTTCCGGCCGACCTCGATGTGCTCTCGATCGACATCGACGGGCAGGACTACTGGATCTGGGAGGCCATCGAGTCCTACCGCCCTCGCGTCGTCATCGTCGAGTACAACAGCCATCTGCCCGCCTCGCGCAAGCTCGTCATGCCCAAGGGCCGGTCCGAGCCGTGGGACGGCAGCGACTACATCGGGTCCTCGCTGGCGGCGTTCGAGGACCTCGGGCGACGCAAGGGCTACGTCCTCGTCCACACCGAGCTGACGGCGCTCAACGCGTTCTTCGTGCGCGAGGACCTGGCCGCCGGCCGCTTCCCCGCGCCCGACCAGGTCGACCGGCGTGTCCTGCCCGACTACCACCTGCAGGGCGTCAGGTATCTGGCCGACCCGCTCCGGCGCAGCTACGTGGACCTCGATCACGTCTAGCGCACGCGGCCAGGACGATGTCCTCGACAGCGACGCGGCGAGCGGTCTCGTCATCCGCGGCGGCGTCCTGCGCTTCCTCAGCTTCGCCGGCCAGCTCGGTCTGTCGGTCGTCTCGACGGCCGTGCTGACGCGCCGCCTCGGCGTCTCCCGGTTCGGCCAGTACACGACGGTGCTGTCGCTGGTGGCGGTGGTGGCGGCGGTGACCGACGCCGGCATGTCGAACATCGGAACCCGTGAATACGCGATCCTGCGCGAGCCCGAGCGCACCGAGATGATGCGCAACCTCCTCGGCCTGCGCGTCGCGCTGACGCTCGGCGGCACGGTGATCGTCTTGGCGATCGCCGTCGCGGCCGGCTATGACGAGGCGCTGCTGCTCGGAGCGGTGCTCGCCAGCCTGGGTCTGGTCGCGATCGTCGTGCAGCACACCCTGCTCATCCCGCTCACCGCCGACCTGCGGCTGGGGACCCTGTCGGCGGTGGACCTCGGGCGCCAGGTGCTCCTCGTCGGCGGGCTCGTCGCGCTCGCGCTCGGCGGCGCGGGGGTGCTCCCGCTGCTCGCGGTCACGCTGCTCGTCAACCTGGTTCTCATCGGCCCCGTCCTGCTCGTGCGCGGCCGGCTGTCGGCCGGGCTGTCCCTGCAGCCGGCGGCGTGGCCGCCCCTGCTGCGCGCCGCGGTGACCTTCTCGCTGGCCTCGGCGGTGGGGGTCATCTACATCTACACCGTTCAGATCCTCACCAGCCTCGTCGCCAGCCATCATCAGAACGGGCTGTTCGCGGTGTCCTTCCGCGTCTTCGTCGTCGCCGCGGGCGTGCCGGGCATCATCGTCAGCGGGACGCTGCCCCTGCTCTCGCGCGCCGCGCGCGACGATCGCGACCGTCTCGCCCACGCGCTGCGCCGGATCTTCGAGACGTCGCTGATCGCCGGGGTCGGCGCGGCGCTCGTCATCAGCGCCGGGTCGGGCTTCATCGTGTCGGTGATCGCCGGCCCCCGGTATGCGGCGGCCGCGCCCGTGCTCGCCCTCCAGGCCGTCGCCATCGTCGCGACGTTCGTGGGGGCCGGCTGGAGCTTCGCGCTGCTGTCGCTGCACCTGCATCGGGGGTTGCTGATCGCCAACGCCGCCGCCCTGGCGGTGAGCATCGTTCTCACGACGGTGCTCGCCGGCGTGGACGGGGCGCGCGGCGCCGCCGTGGCCACCATCGGTGGCGAGGTGACGCTCGCGCTGGGAATGTTCGCCGCCCTGACCAGGGGACGCCCGCAGTACCGCCCGCCGGCGCTGGTCGTGGCCAAGGTGGCGCTCGCCGGCGCCATCGGGGCCGCGCTGTCACTCGTGCCGAGCATGCCCTCACTCGCGCGAGCGGTGGTGGCGCTGGCCGTCTACGCGGTGGCGATCGTCGTCACCGGTGCGCTCCCCCACGAGCTCCGGATGGCGCTGCGGTCACCGCTGTCGCGGCGCTGACGTCGGCGGCCACCGCGGGTCACTGGCCGGCCGCCCGCTCGATCGCCGCCAGCGTCAGCTCGGCGGTGCGCTCCCAGGAGAAGCCGGCCGCCCGGCGCACGGCTCTCGCCGACAGCTCGGCCCGGCGGTGAGACGAGTCCAGCACGCGCCCGAGCCCGGCGGCGATGCTCGTCACGGAGCGCGGGTCGACATACTCGACGGCGTCGCCGCCGACCTCGGGCAGCGAGGAGAGGTTCGAAGTGACGACGGCCGCGCCACTCGCCATCGCCTCCAGGACGGGCAGGCCGAAGCCCTCGCCCAGAGACGGGTAGCAGAACACGGCGCATCGCCGGTACAGCTCTGCCAGGGCGCCGTCGGACACCGTGCCCAGACGGACGCACCGGTCGCCCAGCGAGGCCAGCGCGTCCAGGCTCGGGCCGGTGCTCCAGCCGAGCGCGCCGACGACGACGAGCGGATGGGCCCGCCGGCTGGGCTCGGGCAGCGAGCCATAGGCCGCGACCAGCCGGGGCAGGTTCTTGCGCGGCTCGAGGGTTCCGACGGCGAGCACGAACCCGCCGGGCGGGAGCGCCGCGAGCTCGTCTGGGGCGGCGGTCCCGGCGGCCAGCGCCGGAGCGACGCCGAGCGGGGCGACCATGACCGTGGCCGCCGCGGCGGGATAGCGGGCCACGAGCGCGTCGGCCGTCGCCTGCGAGATGCAGACCAGGCCGCGGGCGCGCCGGACCGACCAGCGGAGAGTCACGCGCTCGATGACCGTCGAGCGGAGGTTGGGTCGCATCGCCGGCTCGAACGCGACGAGGTCGTAGACGATCGCCACCGCCGGAATCCGCAGCAGGCCCACCGTCAGATACGAGTTCGACGACAGGAACACGTCGCAGCGACGGCTCGCCGCCGCCGCCGTCCGAGCGTGCCACAGGGGGTCGGCAGCGGTGATCCGGACCCACGCGAAGCGCTCGCCGAGAGGCTCCGCCCACGGCTCACGCGCGAAGCACACGTAACGGTGCGGGTCCTCGCGTGCGGCCAGTGCCCGCAGCAGTTCGCGCACCGCGCGTCCGCGGCCGGCGACGACCTCGGTCGCCGCGCGAGCGTCGATGCCGATCGTCAGAGGCCGACGGGATCCGCCGACGGTTGGGGGACTCATGAGCCCGCGCAGGCTAGCCTGCGCTGCCCGTGCATGTCGGACTGAACCTCGTCTACCTCGTCCCCGGTGAGACCGGGGGGATGGAGATCTACGCCCGGGAGCTGATCCCCGAGCTGGTCGCCCAGGCCCCCCAGCACCGGTTCACGGCCTTCGTCAACCGTGAGGCAGCCGGTCAGCGCGGGCCGTGGTCGGACCTGATCGGCTCGATCGTCGTCCCGGTGTCGGCGCGCAGCCGGGCCGACCGGGTGCGCGGCGAGCAGTTGCTGCTCCCCGGCCTGGCCGCCGGCGCCGGCGTGGAGCTCCTGCACAGCCTGGCCAGCACCGCTCCCGCCTGGGGCCGGTTTCGCCGGGTGGTGACGATTCACGACCTCATCTACAAGCTCATCCCCGAGGCCCACCCAGGCCTGCGCTCGCTCGGGATGCGGGTGCTCGTGCCGCTCGCCGCCCGGCGCTGCGCCCGGATCATCGTCGACGCCCGCAGCACGGCCGACGACCTACGCCGGCTGCTGAAGGTGCCGGCGGAGAAGATCGACGTCGTGGCGCTCGGGCTCGGCCACTCGCGACGGGAGCGGCCACTGGCCGAGCCCGAGGTCCGCCGGTGGCTGGAGGCCGGCGAGCGCCCGATCGCGCTCAGCGTGTCGGCCAAGCTCGCGCACAAGAACCTCGTCCGGCTGATCGGGGCGCTCGCGCTGATCGAGCCCGAGCGACGGCCGGTGCTCGTCCTGCCCGGCTACCACACCCCGCACGAGGACGAGTTGCGCACGGTCGCGCACGATCGCGGTGTCGCCGCCGACGTCCGGTTCGTGGGCTGGGTCTCCGCCGCGGAGCTGGAAGGGCTCTATGCCGCGGCGGGCTGCTTCGTGTTCCCGTCGCTGGCCGAGGGGTTCGGCCTGCCGGTGCTCGAGGCGATGCGCCGCGGGACACCCGTGGCCTGCTCGCGACGCGGCGCCATCGCCGAGGTTGCCGGGGACGCGGCGCTGCTGTTCGATCCCGAGTCCGAGCCGGCGATCGCCGGCGCGATCGCGCGGCTGATCGACGACCGCGCGCTGGCCGCACGGCTCGTCGACGCCGGGCGCGAGCGGGCCCGCGGCTTCAGCTGGGCCGCGACCGCGCGGGGCACGCTGGCCTCCTACGAGCGGGCCGGGGCCGCATAGACCGCAAGCGTGATCTCGAGCGAGCGGCCCAGCGACATCCGCTCTGCGTTGGCCGCGAACCATCGCGCGGTCGATTCCCGCAGGCCCGCGCCGCCGGCGTGGACAGCGAGGATCGCCGCGACCAGATCCCCCGGCGAGCGCGACGGGGCGATGAACCCGTTTTCCCCCTCGACGATGCGCTCCACCGCGGCGTTGTCCGCTCCGGCCACCACCACGGTCGGGGTGCCGCGCGAGGCGGCCTCGACGACGACCAGACCGTAGCCTTCGCGGCGGGAGGGCAGGAGCACGCACATCGCATGCGCGATGGCGTCGTCGACCTCTTCGGTGGCGACGAACCCGGGCACCGACACGCAATCGCTCAGCCCGAGGTCCGCCACCCGCCGCCGGACCTCCTCGCGCTCTGGCCCGTCGCCGAAGATCACCGCCCGCGCCGACGGCAGCCGCTTGCGCAGCTCCGCGATCGCCGGGACGATCGCCGG
>JBELAG010000205.1:0-11139 GCA_049509055.1 Solirubrobacteraceae bacterium | reverse complement strand
GCGTCACGACGGTCGCCCGGGACACCGAACCCGGGGCGCAGAACAGCGTCACGTCATGTCCGAGCCGGACGAGCGCCTCGGTCAACGTGCTCACGACCGACTCCACGCCGCCGTAGCCCGGCGCCGGGACGGAGATCCACGGCGGAGCGAGCATCGCGATCCGTAGCGGAGGATCGAGGGAAGGCTCGGGCTCTCGACTCGGCAACCGATCGGCATGACCGGACCCTGTTCGTCCCAAACCCAGACGGCGCGGGCGCCGCGCGGGTGCTGTGCTCACGGCATCCATCGATGCTCCTGACGTGCCTCTCAGGCAGGGCGCTCTCCGGGCAGAGAGGTCATTAAGGACCAGGGAAGCGCACGATCGCCAACCAACCGGTCACGCGATGGACCCCTCAACCGTAGCACGCGCACCAGCGATTCCGGGCGCTGTCACCGAGTCTGCTAGCTTCGGTCAAGCGCTCCGAGAGTCCTGCTCTTCTTGCTTCCCGAGCGACATTTTCAGCCAGAAGAGCAGAGAGGCGGTCGGCCATGGCCACCGCAACACAGAAGCAATGCTTCCTCCGGGGAGCTGCCGAGAGAGTCAATCGAAAGGCATTCGCGCAGTTCGGCGCTTTCTCAACCCATGACACCGCACCACACTGCGCGGACATCGTGCGGGCAGGGGCGGTGAGGCGATGACCAGCGCAAGCCTGGTCGCGCTCGCCGAGCCGGCACCCGTCGACGCGATCTCCGAGCGACGCCGCGAGTATCGCTGCGATTGCGGGCACGTCTTCCGTGTCTTCGGCGACGGCCGCCACCGCGTGTACTTCGAGCCTGCCAACGCGCGACTGGACGACCCGGTGATGACTCGGACCTGCCCGGACTGCGGGCGCGGGCTGCCCGGAAAGAGCGCGCCCGTGACGGCCGATATCACACCGACGCGCACACTGCCAGAGGGCGGGTCATGACCCACGTTTCGTGCCCTGATTGTCGGCTGCGGTTTACCCCTGCCACAGCGGCATACCTTCTGGCCTGCCCGGTGTGCGGCAAGCCGTTGGCGCCCTTGGTCGGGCCGGGTGGGGCCGTCGGCTTTCGCCTGTTCCGGGGTGACGACGACGCGCATTCGCTCCCTGAGGCGGTTGCGGTCGCGCTGCCTCCCCCGGCTCCAGGCGCCGGCCGGTCGTGACCGACAGCCACATGCGCATCCTGCAGCTGGTCGCACAGCATCGACGACGCGAGCTCTCAGACCACGACGCCGGCCGTGCCGACCGCGCGACGGCCGGGCCCCGACGGCGGCACCTCCAGCGAGCCGTGAGCCGAAGCCGTGCCCAGATCGATCAAGCGCAAGCGCGCCGCGGTCTTCGGCCGAAGACCGATCGCGGCGCGTCGGCCTGAGCGCAGATCCAGACCTCCGCGCCGCCGTCCGCACCCACGCCGATCGCGTGTGCCGTGAGCGCAGCACCGAGGCCTGCGCCGCGACGCTCAGGGCGCACGAACACCTGAGCGACTTTGCTGCCGCCGTCGTGCGTCTCCACCTGAGCAAACCCGATCGCGCGACCTACCTCCAGCGCCGCGATCACCCGTACGGCGCCACACTCGGCAACCTCGCGGGCCCGGGCGTGGAACGCTTCAGTCTCCGTGTGGCCACCGAAATCCTCGCGATGCCAGATGTCACGGAGCTCGCGCACCGCGTCGTCGGGCATGGGGACCATCCACTCGACGAACCGGTGAGCGCAGCCGGACCTCACGCACCCGCTCGTTCCACGGCAGATGCCAGCGGCGAAATCTCTCCACGGCCGCGACCTCCGACATCGCCGGCAATCGTAGGCCAAACCCGGACACCCTCGCCGTCAGATCAGTCGACGCGCCCGCGGTGCGCGCGACACCGAGGTCAATCTGAAGATCACACAGATTTGTGTTATCTCTGTTCTTCGTGTATTCTCTGCCGCGTGCCGTCCGACGCTGAGCTCACGTTCGCCGACCACATGGGACGGTTCTACGCACGCCGCTATGGGTTTCCGCCGATGCTCGGGCGTCTGATCGGTTATCTGTCGGTGTGCGATCCGCCGGATCAGAGCATCGGTGAGCTGGCCGAAGCGCTGTTGGCAAGCCGCAGTGCGATCGCGGGCGCGGTCAAGGCGCTCGAGACCGTTCACGCGGTTCGGCGGTCAAGGGCGGCCGGGGAGCGGATGGACCGGGTGCGGATCGATCTGAGCTCGCCGCAGGCGATGGGCATGGACATCACCGAATACGAGGAGCTGCGCGACATGGCTCGTGAGGGTCTCGAGGTGCTGCAGGACGCGGCGGTGACACGACGCGCCGTGCTGCTCGAGGTGTCGGCGTTCGCGGATTTCCTGCTGGAGCAGATCCCGCGTATGCAACAGGAGTGGGAGGCACGCCGCGCGGCGTTGGTCGCCGCTGGAGAGCTTCCGCAGCGAGCCGAGTCCCGGGGCCGGCGATGAACCGCGGGCGAGAGCCGGCGATCACCGCGGCGGGCCTGCGCAAGTCCTTTGGTCAGACGCCGGTGCTCGACGACGTAGAGCTCACCGTCGCCGAGGGCAGCGTGTTCGCCTTGCTGGGCCCCAACGGTGCGGGCAAGACGACGATCGTGCGGATCCTCTCCACTCTGATCTCAGCCGACGCCGGCCAGGCGCGCGTCGCCGGGCACGACGTCCGCGGCGACCCGGACGGCGTGCGCACGGCGATCGGGGTGACCGGGCAGTTCTCGGCGGTGGACGACTTGCTGACCGGCGAGGAGAACCTGCGGTTGATGGCTGACCTACACCACCTCGGCCGCCTCGTCGGACGGGCGCGGGTCGCCGAGCTGCTCGATCGGTTCGACCTGAGCGGCGCCGCCCGGCGGTCGGCGTCGACGTACTCGGGCGGAATGCGCCGCCGGCTGGATCTCGCCATGACGCTGGTCGGCTCGCCGCAGGTGATCTTCCTCGACGAGCCCACGACCGGGCTGGATCCCCGCAGCCGGCGCACGATGTGGGACAGCATCCGCGATCTGGTCGCCGACGGGGTCACGATCTTCCTCACCACCCAGTACCTCGACGAGGCCGACCATCTCGCCGACCGGATCGCGGTCCTCGACCACGGCCGGATCGTCGCCGAGGGAACCCCCGACGAGCTCAAGCGGCGCATGCCCGGTGGCCACGTCCGATTGCAGTTCGCCACCCCGCAGGCGCTGGACGCGGCTGCCCTCCTGCTCGGCGCCCGTTCACGCGACGATGACCGGCTCGTGATCGAGGTGCCAGGCGACGGCGGTGTCCCCTCCCTGCGGCGGTTGCTCGATCAGCTCGACGATGCCGACGTCGAGGTCGAACAGCTCTCGATCCACACCCCGGATCTCGACGACGTCTTCTTTGCCGTGACCGGCCATCCCACCGCCGAGGAGGCCCGCAGGTCATGAGCACCCTGGCCTACACCGTCAGTGACTCGAGGACGCTGCTGCGCCGCAACCTGCGGCGCCTGCGGCGCTACCCGTCGATGACGCTGCTCCTGATCGGGATGCCGATCGTCTTCCTGCTGCTGTTCGTCTACGTGTTCGGCGATCAGCTCAGCCACGGCCTCAGCAGCACGCTCGCCGGCGGACATGCCGGTCGCGGCGGCTATCTGAACTACGTCACGCCGGGGATCCTGCTGATGACGATCGCCGCCACCGTCCAGGGCACCGCGATCGTGGTTGCGATGGACATGACCGGGGGGATCATCGACCGGTTCCGCACGATGGCGATCGCCCGTGCAGCGGTACTCACCGGCCACGTGCTCGCCAGCCTGATCCAAACGCTGGCCAGCATCGCCGTCGTCCTCGGCGTCGCGATCGCGCTCGGCTTCCGGCCAACCGCAGATCCACTCAGGTGGCTGGCAGCAATTGGGATGCTCGCGCTGTTCGCGTTCGCGCTGATCTGGCTGGCCACCGCACTCGGACTGGCCGCCAAGAGCGTCGAGACGGCCAGCAACACTCCGATGTTCCTGACGCTGCTGCCATTCCTCGGAAGCGGCTTTGTTCCCACCACCACGATGCCCGTCGGTCTGCGCCAGTTCGCCACCTACCAACCGTTCACGCCCGTCACCGAAACCCTGCGTGGCCTGCTCACCGCAACTCCGATCGGCACCCATGCGATCATCGCGATCGCCTGGAGCGTCGGCATCGCCGGGGCCTCCTACCTGTGGGCCACGCGTGTGTACCAGCGGCGGCAACCGAGGTGACCACGAGCGCACGATCCAGCACGGGGATGGCCGTCGCCGACAGCGGCCGGGCGGATCGTCAGCGGCCCCGGGTGGGGCCTATCATCGACCTGGTGACCGGCGCGGGGAAGTGTGCGCCTCTCGCCGGCTCGTCGGTCACCGGTCTGGTGTCGGACAGCGCAGGATGAGAGGAGATGTGATGCCCGGACTTCGCGGACGGTTCAGCACCTTGGTGAAGGCCAAGACGTCGGCGGCGCTGGATCGCGCCGAGGATCCGACGCAGACGTTGGACTACAGCTATGAGAAGCAGCTCGAGCTGATGGCGAACGTCAAGAACGGGATTACCGAGGTGGCGACCTCTCGCAAGCGGCTGCAGAACCAGCAGGAGAGCCTGCGCGAGCAGGTCGTCAAGCTCGACGGTCAGGCGCGCCAGGCGCTGGGCGCGGGCAACGAGGACCTCTCGCGCGCGGCGCTCGAACGCAAGCAGGCCGTCCAGAGCGAGATCGGCTCGATCGACGCCCAGGTCGCCGCCCTGGAGCGCCAGCAGGAGCAGCTGACCGACAGCCAGCACAAGCTCCAGGCCAAGCTCGATGCGTTTCGGACCCAGAAGGAGGTCGTCAAGGCCCAGTATTCGGCGGCGCAGGCCCAGGTGCAGATGTCGGAGGCGACCACGGGCGTCGGCGGACAGATGGCGGACATCGGCCAGGCGACGCAGCGCGCGCTCGAGAAGACCGAGGACATGCAGGCGCGCGCCGGCGCGATGAGCGAGCTCGAGCAGGCGGGGACGTTCGCAGACCTCACGCAGCTCGGCGGCGGCGAGGATGACGTCGATCGCCAGCTCGCGCAGCTCGGCGACGACGGCGGGGTCGACGCGGAGCTGGCCAAGATGAAGGCCGAGCTCGCTGAGCCCGTGACGCCCCCGCAGCTGCCGGGGGCCGCAGAACCGCCGGCTGAGCCCTGACCCAAGCGCCGCCGGCCTGCGTTGTGGGGCTGCTCATCCCGCCGATGCGCCGGCACCTGTCTGGTAGCGCCGTGCGAGCGTCGGGCTCTGGCCACCGAATGCGGCGAGGTCAGCGGCGAAAACGGCCTGCAGGAGGTCGGGGCGTTCGACGCCGGGTGCACAGACCACCTCGCCGAGTTCCAGGCCACGCAGGCTGGCGGTGACGACGTCCTCGGCCGACATGCGCGGGACGGCGCTCAGGTCCATCCCCTGACGGGTATGAAACTCGGTGGCCACGACGCCTGGGCAGACGACCTGAACCGCGATGCCTCCGGATCCGAGCTCGGCGTGCAGCTGCTGCGTCCAGGCGACCAAGTGGGCGAGCGTTCCGGCGTAGACGGCGCGGCGGGGCATCTGCTCGGGGCCGGCAGGTCCGCTGAACGCGATCATTCCCGAGACGTTGATGATCGTGCCGCGGCCCCGCTTCAGCATGCCGGGTACGGCCGCCCGGGTGATCAGCGCGGGCGCAAGCTCCTTGACGCGGATGAGCTCAGCGGCTTTGTCCGCGGGCAGCTCCGCGAACGGCATGTAGTGGGCGACGCCGGCGTTGTTGACGAGCGTCGTCAGCGGGCGGGAGCCCGCCACCTCAGCGACGGCGTCGATTCCGTCATCGGTGGCGAGGTCGGCCACGAGCGGCTCGACGGTGATGTCGTCGAGTGACGCGTTGAGCTCATCCAGCCTGTCCTGGCGGCGGCCGACGACGATCAGGTCAAAGCCACGGGATGCGAGCTTCTCGGCGTAGGCCTTGCCGATTCCGGATGACGCTCCGGTGACCAGTGCGAGCTTCGACATTGAGTTCCCTTCTGTCGGCTGGTTGACGGCGTTTCGGTGGCGCGACGAAACCGGAGCGCGTGCGCGTCGGTCAAGCAGCGCTGAAGCTCTGATCGACGATAACGACGACCACTCGGGCCGCCGAGCGGCTTTCCGGGTTCCGGGACTGGTTGAATCCCGCCCGATGCCCGTCAGCCCGCGTCGCCGATCCAACTCACTGCCCGGCCACCTCCCGCACGCCGCCCCGGGCGAGGTGCTCGTCTGGACCGATGGAGCGTGCCAGCGCAATCCCGGCCCTGGCGGGTGGGCCGCGGTGGCCTGCTGGGAGGATGGGGTCGTCGAGGAGCACAGCGGCGGGCTGGCCCATACGACCAACAACGTGATGGAGATGACCGCCGCCCTGGAGGGCTTGCGCGCGCTCCCGCCGGGTCGCGGGCCTGCATCGTGACCGACTCGCGGTATCTGCACGACGGCATGACCTCCTGGATGGCCGGCTGGAAGCGCAAAGGCTGGAAGACGGCGTCCGGCGACCCGGTCAAGAACAAGCAGATCTGGGTCGCGCTCGACGTCGCGGCGTCAGACCACGAGCGGATTCGCTGGCACTGGGTCAAGGGGCACATCGGTCATGCGCTCAATGAGCGAGCCGACGCTCTGGCGGTCGCGGCCACCCGCAATCTCGCTCGATCCGGGCGCGGATAAACCGGCCGCCGAGCGCAGCGGCGAGGTTCGCTCACCCGCTCTCCGGTGAACCATTGTGGCAGTGGTGCGGTTGCTCCTGGAAACCTCGGCCCGGTCAGTGGTTGGGGCGAAGCTCGGCCCGAACCACTGACGCGATCCTTCGCACCTCGCCGACCGAGACCTCACCCGTGACCAGGAGCACCAGGCCATAGGCCAGTCCGCCGGCGATGAGGCCGATGATCGATTGGATGGCGCCGAGGCGGTCGACGCCGATCGCCAGCAGCGGGAGCGCCATCGCCCCCGCGGCCATGAGCGTCCGCAGCAGCGACCGCGCCAGCGTCCGCATGTCGACCGTGATGAGGCGGCTACAGATCCACAGGTGAGCCGCTACGTACACGATCGCGATGATGTCGTCCCCGTACGCTGCGCCAACGACGCCGACCGCCCCGATCAGACCGTAGATCGCACCACAGCCGACCACCAGCGTCCCGAGCACGGCGGCGACGCGCCGCCGCCCCTCCCCCAGGTAGCTCACCGACAGGGAGATCAACGCCGCCGGCGTGCTGACAAAGACGTAGATCGTCAAGGCGCGCAATATCTGCGCCGCATCCGGATACCCTGGGCCGAAGAGCAGATTGACGATCGGCCCTGCCCACACGAGCATCGGCGCAATCACCACGCCCTCGGTGATCACCAGATACCGAATTGCCCGGTTGAACGCGCCGGTGTCCGGCGCGCCGCCCCCGAGTGACAGCCTGGGGGCGACGCCTCCGGCGACCGCCGGGCCAAGATAGCCCAGGAGCACGACGACGCGCCACACCGCGCCAAAGCTCCCGACCGCGGCGGTGCTGAGCAGCGCGCCGATCAGCAAGACGTCGAGTTGAGCGAGGGCGTTGAAGCCGATATCCACGAGGAACATCGCCCCCGCATAGCTCATCAGCGTCCGGCGGGTAACGTGCCTGCGGGTGGTCGCTGTGCCGGTGCGTCTCAGCAGCCGCAGCGTCAGGTAAAGGCCGCCGGCGGCGGCGACGGCGTACCCGATCGCCTTGCCGAGCGTCGCTCCGGCGGCGCCGAGGCCGGCTACCACCAGCGAAGCGCTCGCCGCGGTCTCGACGGCGCTCTCGACCACGGCCATCCGCAGCCCGATCCATGACTGTCGAACCGACCGGCTGACCGACGAGAGGAAGCTGAACATCGTCTGGCCGGCGACGGCCGCCGCCGCCCCGCGCAGCGGCCATGCCAAATCGGGATGACCGTACGCATCGGCCACCGGTCCGGCTGCCGCGAACAGGGCGACACTCGCCAGCACCGCCGCCGGCGCCTGAAACCGCAGGCCCAGCGCGAGAATCGCCCGGACCTGCTCGCGATCCTGCCGATGATCGGCCAGAAACCGTCCGACCGCCATCGGAAGACCTAGCCCCGCCGGCAGCACGAGCAAGCCGCCGATGCTGACCGCCAGGGCGTACAGGCCGTAATCCGATGGGCTCAGAGCACGGACGAGATAGAGCGTCAGCGCTCCGGTGAAGACCGCGCCGGCAAGTTGCGTGGCGAACTGCAACGCAGTGTTTCGCAACGCGCCGGCGTCGGGAATCCCCGCGGCTCCGTCCTCGCCATCCCGAGCGAGCCGAGACCCGGACGCCACCGGCCCTCGGTCGCTCGCGAGGTCGCCGCTCAACGGGGTCCGCCCCGCCTCGGCGAGATGCGACCGGCGCGCTTGGCGCGCCAACGGCGGCCTGCCACCTTCACGCCCGCCAGCGCGGGAGCACGCGCCAGGCCGAGCAGGAGCGTCACGGCGAGCTTCGGAGCCGACGCGCCGGCTCGCCGCGCCGCCCAGGTGTTGCGGACACCCTTGCGGCGCTGGCCGGCGAGGAACGCCTCGCGCGCCGCCGACTCCAGGAGCCACCGACGGTAATGCGGAGCGACGCGAGCAAGCTCAGAGCCATGCTTGGCGAGCATCTCCTCGGCCACCCACAGCTGATCGGAGGACTCTCTCAGGAGCCGATCGATCGTGGCATCGCGCGAGACGCTCCCTGGCCCATCGACGTGCTGCAGTCCGAGGACCTCGGACGTCCACAGGCTCGGCTCGGCAACAGCGAGGTTCGTCTCCCACAACACGAAGACTGAACCGCGGCGGTCAGCAGGATAGTTCGCTGCCTCGAACACGGCTCGGTGCATGCAGTGGCCGGCATCGGACGCGCCGCCCTGTCGTGCCAGGACCTCCAGCCATTCAAGCCGGCCGTGATAGTCGGTGATGCGCGCGGTCGGCATCACAGCCGGAGACACGCTGCCGTCGTCCCATCGAAGCCCGCTTCGGATGATGCGCACCCCGTCCGGTAGCTCATCGATGAGCCCCCTGAGCCGATCAAGACTCTCGGGGATGAGCTCCCAGTCGGAATCGAGCATCACCAGCCATTCACCTCGGGCATGTTCCACCGCGGCCCTCCGCGCCGCCGAGATGCCCCCGTTGCTCGGTTGCGTGACGACCCGAAGGCGCGGCTCCTCGATCGCCGCGAGCACGGTGGAGGTGTCATCGGTGGACGCGTCGTCCACGACGACGATCTCAAAGTCATCAAGCGTCTGCTGCGTGCAACTGCGCACGCAGCGCTCAATCTGGTCCCGTCGGTCGTAGGTCGTGATCAACACGCTGAAGAACGGACGATGCACGGGAGCGTCCACGTCGTCTTATCCCTGAGTCTGGCTCCGGTCACACAATGAATGTGGCGTCGCCGAGATGCCAGCCAGTCGCGGTCGCCGAAGCAGGATCATGTATCGATAACGGGTGTGGTCGGTCCCCGGGGGGTGAGAACGGCGAGTTCGCCCTCGAATCAGTCCAAAGTGCCCCGCACGAGCTGCGGCAGCTCGCCCGGACCCGTCAAAGGTGGCCCCCATTTCGACCGAAGGCTACCGCTCTCTCACGTGACGCGCCACCGTGACGGAAAACGTCGGCTGTTTCCGGGGACGCGGGGTTTGCCGGTTGAGGTGTCGTCGCGGCCGAGTGTGTTGACATGCCCGTTGCGTGCCGTGGTATGGAGGTGCCCGATCAAGGCGGTCATGTCGAGAGCATGCTCGGTGGCGAGAGCTTCCATCTCGACTTCCACGCGATTATGAGGCGAGGGTCAGATCCTCGAAGAACACCACGTTTCCCGACGCTCGTAACGCACTCGTGCCGTGCTGACGTTCTTCGTTGAAGACAGCCGCCAGGCGACGCTGTGCTACGCCAACACCGACATCAACAGGGCCGAGCAAGTCGCACGAGATCATGCCCCGGCCCCCACCGGCGATTGCTTCGCTGCCGGCTCACCGACGCAAAGCCTGCGCGGCACGGCCCGGCAGAGACAGCGTCGAGTCCCCCCTATCGGTCGCGAGCGCCGGACATGGCCGTGCCCAGATTGTCGCCCCACAGCGGGCGGAATTGGATGCTGATCCGCGCGCCGAGACAGTTGGCCACTTTGGGGATGGCGTGCAGCCAGGTCCGCTGGCAGCTTCCGCCCATGACCAGCAGGTCCCCGTGGCCGACTCCGAGCCGCAGTCCCGGGCCGCCCGACTTCGGCCGAAGCCCGAACGGTCGCGTGGCACCGAGCGAGACGATCGCCACCATCGTGTCGCGCGCGCTCTCGCGGGCGATTCGGTCCCCGTGCCAGGCGACACTGTCGCTACCGTCGCGGTACAGGCAGAGCCCGATGCCGACGAACGGCTCGCCGAGCTCCTCGGCGTAATGCGCATTGAGCGCGGAGCGAGCCGTGTCGAGCACCGGATGGGGCAGCTGTTCGGACTGCGCGTAGCGCGCCAAGAGCCGCGGAACTCGCACGGTGCTGTCGTAGATGTGCATCTGCTCCTCGCGCCACGGCACGGCGCCGGCCAGCGCATCGAACAGCTCGTCTGCCGCGGTGACGAACCCCGGCCGCAGGTCAACCCAGGCGCCATCGGACAGCGGCCGGCGCTCGACGGCGTCGCCGAGCTCGGCGACGCCCAGTTCGCCCACGGAGCCGAACAGCGAGGGTTGGACGATCAGCGGCACGCGATCGAGTCTAGCCCGCACGCGAACACACGTTCGCGGCGCGACCGGAACCGGACGCTCGATTCCTGTGGTTCATGCGAATGACGAGCGCACGTCACCCACGCGGCTGATCGGCGGCAGTTCAGGACTTCTCGAGACTCGGCTCCGCCACCTGCTCGATCAGAAGCCTGACCGCGGCGGCAATCGGGATTGCGACGAGCGCGCCGATGATCCCCAGCAGAGCCGCGCCGATGACGGTCGCGATGACGGTGACCAACGCGGGGAGCTGAACGGTGCGCGCCATGACGCGCGGCGTCAGCAGATAGTCCTCAAAGAAGCGGTAGACGACGTAGAAGATCCCGGTCGCGATCGCGACTGATAGCGACACGCTGAGGGCTACGAGCGAGACGATGATCCCGCCGATCGTCGACCCGACGACCGGGATCAGGTCCAACAGCGCCACCAGCAGTCCGAGGAACACCGCGTACGGCACGCCGACGATCACGGCCCACGCCGACGT
>JBELAG010000204.1:0-11204 GCA_049509055.1 Solirubrobacteraceae bacterium | reverse complement strand
GCTCGGGGTCGGTGTACTCCTGGATGTCGAGGTCCTTCTGGACGATCCGCTCCGGGTCAGACAGGAACGGCCAATGGCCGCCGATCGACGCGCGAAACTCCTGGCTTGAGTGATGCGTGTCGGTCGAGATAGTCGCGATCTTGGTGTAGGCCACCGCGATCTTGGGGAGGTTCGCAGCGAGCTCGAGGTGCTGCTGATGCTCCTTGGGACAGTAGTTGCCGCGCGCAAGCGTGAGGATCAGAGGGTCCTCGCCCCGGATCGCGCTGAGCTTCCGGGGCACGTTCTCGTGGTCGGGCAGCTCGTAATCGGGGAATATGGCGCCGGGGACGATGTCGGGGCGCATGACCTACGCCTGCCCACCGCTGACCGGGCGGCGAAAACGATGGCCGCAAGCCGGACCGCCCCTTTCCGATGCTCCACGCGCTCGGATCCCGAGGATGTGCGTCCAGGTACCACCACTTGCGCCGGCGGCGCTCATCGCTACCTCCATACGTTGGTCGACCCGGGCAAGCGTCGCGCTTGCTGGCCTGCCTCGCGCCCGTGACCTCCCTGGTCTGTGGCCCTGGCCTCTGAGCACCCATCACCCACCGGACCCGATGTCCTGCCCGTCGAACCGGCGGCCGTCGCCGCTGACCGTCTGGCGACGCGCGGACCATGTTTGCGGGCGATCCCTGGATCCAGACGCGCGCCCCGTCCGCCGGATAGCGTCTGCAATGCGTGACCACCAGTGCTCCGACCACGGGACCTACTGGGGCGAACACGTCCCATGCGGACACCATCCAGCCGATCGGAGCATCTCTCGTGCGACGCACCGCGATTCCAACGCATCATGGGAGGCAACGATGAACAGCTTCATTGAACGTGACGCCGGCATCCGGGTCCTGATCCAGGAGCACTGGGAGGCCTCCGAGCGCGGGGACGCCGACGCCGAGCACGCGATCTACGCGACGGACGCGATCCTGGACTACCCGCAGTCCGGGGAGCGCTTCAGGGGACGGTCAAGGATTCAAGCCCAGCGCGGCGGGCACCCGGCCGAACGCCACTTCAGCATCCGCCGGATCCAGGGCGGCGGCGACCTGTGGGTGAGCGAGTGCATGATCACGTATGACGGCGTGCCCACACAGTCGGTCAGCATCATGGAGATCAGCGACGGCCTCGTCACACACGAGACCCAGTACTTCGCTGACCCCTTCCCCGCGTCTCCTCTGCGCGCCGCGCTCGCCGAGCCGATTCCTCTCGACGACCGACACGCGTGAGTTGCGCCGGGAAGGCATCTCACGCGTGCCTCGTCAGCCAGGCAAATTCCAGTCTTGGCCCGGTTTCATGGCTTCGATGGCCTGCTTGACGCGATCGAGCCCGGATGTGACGGCTTCGTCGCGCATGAGCTTCAGCTTGTCGAGGTCCGCCGGTAGGAATCTGCGAAGGTCGTCATCGCTGAAGCCGTTCAACGCGAGCGCGGCGCGCTTCCCTTTTTCGCTCCCGAAGTTACGGGGAGGCTCGCCTGACCGGCCAGTGTCGACGGTTTCGTTGACATAATCGATGCGGCCCTGACGTGCGGCAGTGCCGTCTGCGTCGAAGATCGCGTCGGCGACATGGTTCGGCGGAGGCCAGAGAATCATGCCGGCGAGGGCGCCCTTCATCAACTCGGAGCGATGGCCGGTCAGGCGCGAGTCGGTGGTTACGCGGATCTTGATGTCGTCGGTGTTGAAGCCGTTGAGCGTTAGGGCGACATCGGTCCACGAATTCCTCGAAATCGCCTTGTCGATGTCAGCGTCGAGTCCGCTCGCCGACTTCGGTCCCGCGGGTGCGGCGGCCGGCGCCTGCCGCGCGCTCGGCTTGGAACCGGGACGCGCCGGCGGCACCCAGCGCCGCTGCGCGCTGATTGTGTCCTCCGGTCCAGCAGGCAGAAGAATGCCTGCCTGGCGTTCATTATTCGACGCTACCTCCCGGGTGTCACCGTAATAGGTGTCGATGCCTTGGAATATTCGAGGGGCGGACATGCCGATAGGTGCAGAGCCCTGGGTGTAGCGGTATACGATCATGACCCCGAGCCAGGGCTGTTGCGTAAGCGTGCTCGCAACGGAGTCCCTTGTTTTGTCCCATTCCTCTCGGGCGGCACGCTCCTGCAGCCAGTTCCCGACCGCGCTCAGCGTCATCATGACAGCGAAGGCTCCGGCTGACGCCGCACCAGATCGCGCTTGGAAATCCGCAGCAGGATTCTCGATTGGTTTGATCTCTTCGCCGCGGCTCGCGGTGAGCCCGCTGCCCTGAGGCGGCGGTGACCCCTCGGGCTCGGTCGGGCCGACGCCGGCCGGCCCCCCTCCAGCCGCCGCTGGGGGCGACCCGGACGCAGGACCGCTGCTCGGCGGGGACACCGGCTCGAAGGTCGCGCCCCGCTCGAAGGCAGTCAGCGCCGCCGTCACCTTCGTTTGGACATCGGGAGTCCGGACACACACCTGCGTACCGCCCCTCACGTATTCGGGACCGATAATTGTGTCGTAATCCTCAAGTGTCAGGTTCTTGTTCTTCAAGAATGCCTGGAAGAACTTCCAATAATTCTGGTTTGCCCCCTTGATCAGCGCTTCGGGGGTTGGGCCGTTCGGGAAGATCGGCTGTTTCGTGTAGTCAGCCCACTGCGAATCGCCATTGAGGTCAAGGACCTTGCCGAGGTCGCCCCGAGCGATGTCACCTTTCAGTACCTCCTGAAGGTCCTTGTTCTCACCCGCGCGATCGCTCGCATACTGCCGTGCCATCTCGTGATCAGTTGTGAGGTACAAGCCATCGCCGAAGTCATGGATGCCGAATGTCGGGTCCTTCCCAGCCCCGGCCTTGGAGGGCCCGACGCCCGCGGCGCGTCCGCGGTAATACGTCTCTCGTGCGAGACGACGGCGCAAGTCGCGCAGTAATCGACCCGTGGCGCGATTTCCCACAGCCTCGTGCAGACCCGAGAGCCCGGTCAAACCTGTGCGCGGGCGCAGCACCCCCCGTGTGGTCAAGGATTCAAGGCTACTGACGGTTGCGGCGGACGTCGGAGGAACCCTGTCTTGGGTGACCGGCGGCTCTGCCGGCTGACTTTCGTGCTGTTCCATCGTCCCACGGACATGATCTGCGACGTGAGCGGCTTTTTCAACCTGAGCCAGGCCCTTCAGCGAAAGTCTGTGGATCGGCGCTGTGGAAGTTGACGATGGACCCCACGCGGTTGGCCCAACCAGGAGTGAATGGGTCAATCCCAAGGGTGACGAAGGGCATCGATGTCGTCTCGGGCCGGAGCTCAGGAGAGGCTGTCTCCTCGAACGGGTTTGACCGCCGCGCTGCTCGTTCGCGTGCCCGGAGTCACCCGGCCCGAAGCGGAGGACGGCGCGCAAGCGTTCCGCGCCGCCTTCGCGACGCGAGCGCCACACAACAGGTCCCCCCGACCGCCCAGCGACCCGGCAAGCAGCCCGCCGGGGCTAGGCTTGCGTTGAGCCCCCACGACAAAGGAGACCCCGGTGCCCGAGAGCCTTCCCGAAGGTCTGGTCGCCCTGATGCGCGAGGCGAGCCCGTGCTTCATCTCGACAGCGATGCCCGACGGATCGCCGCAGCTGACCCAGACCTGGGTCGACACCGACGGTGCGCACATTCTGATCAACACCGTCGAAGGCTTTCAGAAGGTCAAGAACATCAGGCGGGATCCTCGCGTCGCGGTGGCTGTCTCAGACCGAAGCAACCCCTCCCGGTATTACGCGGTTCGCGGCGCGGTCGTGAGCATCACTGGCCACGGCGCCGCCGGACACATCGAGCAACTGGCCCAGCGCTACCTCGGAACCCCCTATCCATGGTATGGAGGGCGTGACCAGACACGTCTGATCCTCACGATCGAGGCGCACAAGATCCACTCCATGGGGTGACATGACAGCGCGCCCCTGACCCCTGGTGGATCGCTGCTCCTCCTCCGGTCGGGCGCTCGCGGACAGGCGTGACGGAGCGTTGGCTGCGGCCCGGCGTGCTGCGGGGATGGCGGCAGCTCAGCTCTCGTCTGTCCCGAGTTCCGCTTCGACCCACGCCTTGAAGCTCTCGAGATCGGCGTGGGTCTGCCGGCTGAACACCGGCGTGAGCAGGCTTGACAGAAGTCGCGCAGCGCCCTGGGCACCGAGGTCCATGTCAAAGTCGATCCGCGTGCCACCGGCCACCGCCGAGAAGCTCGCGACACCTGCGGGGCGGAGCGGCCCCTGGAGCGTCTGGAACGCCGACCGGCGCGGAGCAACGTGCTCGGTGATGATGTAGGGAAACGACATTTCACGCCCGAACAGGCGACGAACCTCGATCCCGCGCGTCCCCGACGCAACGGATGGTGCGCTGGTCAGTTCAGCCCGCAGCAGGCCGGCCTGCCATTCCGGATGCCGGTCATATTGCGCGTACTTCTCAAACACCGACTGGATCGGCGCATCGACATCCACTGCGGCATGAATCCTGCCCACCCCGCTATCCAACCCTATCGGGGGTGGTCATGCCACCGGCAGCCGCCGTCACAGCGCCGGCGGCGCCGGGACCCGGAGCCGAGCCTCAGTCGGCGAGCGAGCCGCTGTCAGCCGAGCTCAGCTCAGCCCGTGCCGAGCGAGACCGACCGTCGCTCTGCACGTAGTCCCGGAGCACTCGGATCATCAGCGCGGCGCCGATCGAAGGGTGACAAGGGAGCCAGTTGGGAAGCTGGAATGCGGCCGTGAGATCGGGCTTCGGAGTCGATTCACTGCCCGCGATCACCAGCTCCAGCGCCGCGATGCCTCGGCCGGTGTGGACATTGACCGTGGTAATGCTCGTCAGCGGAAAGGACGCTGCCTTCGGACCGAGCCACGCCCCGGAGATGAGGCCGGGTTTCACCATCAGGATTCGCCGTTCGGTCACGATCATCGCCTGCCTGGAGCGGCCCGGGACGACGGTGATGATCTCCTCGCTCGCGTCCAACTGCGCCTCAGCGAGTCTTCGAGCCTTGCGGTGAAGCTGGTCCAGAGATCGGGTCACGTCGGCAGGCCCACTCCGGAGCCCGCGGGCTCAACGGTCGGTGCGCTCATGCCCTGGACAGTAGCTCGTCGCGTTCGCTCACGACATGTGACGCGCCGCCCGCAGTGCCAGCGCCATGATCGTCAGCGTCGGGTTGAATCCGCCCGAGGTGGTGAACACCGAGCCGTCGGCGATCAGCATGTTGTCGAGCTCGTGCATGCGGCCGAAACGGTCGACCACCGAGGTCCCGGGGTCCTCACCCATCCGCGCGGTGCCCATGATGTGCTTGGTCGAATTCGAGCCGCTGAGTGGATTCGCGTTCTGACCCGACAGCTGCTCGACGAGCGACTGCAGGCTCCGGTTGATGCCTGGCGCCGAGGTGCAGATCGTCGCCAGCTTGGGAGCGTAGTGGGCCGCGGCAGCGAGCTCGAAGCGGTGCGGCGAGTAGGTGATGCGCGGCACCGGCAACCCGTGGAAGTCGCGCAGTCGGGGATCGAGATCGACACGGTTGGCGAGCTGCGGAACGTCCTCGCCCATCATCTGGATGCCCGCGATGTGGTCGCGCAGCGCGAAGCCGCGCAGCAGCGATTTCAGAAACGTCCCGTAGGCGTTCGGAAGCTCGGTGTACAGCTGCGCTTCCTCGAGCAGGAGTACGCCGCCGCCGACCTCGCAGATGCCGCCCTTGAAGTACGGCACACCGGCCGATCTGGCCGCTCGACCGGTGACCGGTCCGACGAAGTCGTCGCACGTGAACGACGTCCCCGGCCCTCGCCAGGCGTGGATCCGCTCGGCAAACAGGCCAACCCCGGTCGTGAAGCGGTGAAACATCAGATTGCGACCGACCTGCCCGGAGCGATTCCCCAACCCGTGTGGGTGCTTGTCGGTGGCCGACAGCAGCAACAGCCTGGCGGTCTCGATCGCCGACAGCGACAGCACGACGAGATCGGCACGCACGGTGTGCTCGTGACCGTCGACGTCGAGATAGGAGACGCCCAGCGCACGACGACCGTCGCCGCTGACATCGACGCGGTGGACCATGCATCGCGTTCGCAGCTCAGCCCCGAGTTGCAGCGCCTCATGCAGAAACGAGATCGCCGCGCCGCCGCGGGCGTTGATCGGGCAGCCGAAGCTGTTGCAGAACCCGCAGTTGTTGCAGGCCGGAAAGCCACCGAATGCAACCGAGTGCACGGCCTGCGGGAACGGATAACAGTAGTAGCCGGCCCGCCGTGCCCCTTCGGCCAGCAGCGTCCCGGCGTACATCGGAGGACCGACCGCAAGCGCGAACTGGTGGCGCCGGGGAGCCTGGCGAAGAGTCCGAGCGGGCATCTGATGCAGGTCGCCCTGCACGCCCAGGCGATCCTCCACCTGTTCGTAGTAGGGCTCCAGCTCGTCGTAGCCGAGTGGCCAGTCGGCGACGTTGGCGCCGGGGATCGGCCCGTACAGCGAGCGCCCCTTGAAGTCGTGGCGCCAGAACCGCGGGACCTTCGCATCCCAATGCACGGTCCCACCGCCGACGGTGGTCGGCAGGTCGTTCACGTCGCCGGTGAATGACCGCGCCACGCCGTGCCTGGCCTCGGCCTGGGAGCGACTGGTTCGCGGCTCCAGAATCGGATCCTGGTCCTCGAAGCAACGACGCTCCTTGACCTCGTCATTGGAGAACAGCGAGCCGACGTGCCCCGCGCTCCCCAAGCCCGGGAGCAGGTTGCGGCCCTTCTCGAGGATCATCACGGGGTGGCCGGCCGTGCGCAGCGCCCAGGCGGTCACGCTGCCGCCGGCACCCGAGCCGACGATCACCACCGCGGGCCGGCTCACCGACCCATCCGCCCGCGACCCAGCCACCACGCGTCGCGGGGCGCCGGACGGCCGGCGAGGCCGCTCAGGGCGCGCAGTCCGATCACGGCATCCGGCGCCGCGGAACCCCCGTCGGGCTGCGTGACCTGAGCGCGCGTCGAGCCACGCGGCTGCTGATCCCCCGGCCAGCCGTTCGACGTCCAGCCGACCATGTCGCGATTCCCGCCGTACTCTGGAGGCCCGTACATCGCCTCCAACGTGTTCGCCAGCGCGGCCCCCAGGAACAGCTGGACCGCGTTGTCCTGCCGACCGGCGAGGATCTGGTCCTGAACGGCCGTCGAAGCCTGTGCGTAGTCGAGGCCGGCGGCATCCCGCGCGCGTGCATCGAGCAGAAGCAGCCCGTCCCGGTAGATCTCCTGAAGTCCCTTCACCGGCCCTGCGAACTCGCGCTCCCGTCGGCCGCGTGACCCCTCCAGCCGGATCCTCCAGGCCAGCTCCTGTTGCCGATCGAGCGTCACGAACTGAGCGAAGTCATCGCGCGCTGATCCGGTCCGGTCAGAGAACGGGCCGCCGGCGTAGATCAGCGGCGGGTCGAGGTCGAACGCACCCAGCAGGAGGTCGATCGCGCCGGGCACTCCGGCCTGCACCGCGCCTGGCGTGGGATCCTCCGGCGGTCCGGGAATCAGGCGATCACACAGCGCGGTCAGCGTGACCATCTCGGGCGCAGTCAGGAACCGCCCGGGCGTGTTCGCCGCGCGGGCCTCGGTGAGCAGCGCGCCGAGCCGCGCCGGCGGCGCCAGCGTCAGCAGCCCCATCGTGCCGGTCGTGGCCAGGAAGCAACGGCGGGTCAGAACGCCGCTCCAGCGTCCCTGTTGCTCCTGCGAGGCCGGATCCACGGGCGCCGCAGGCTATCGAACCGCGCGGACCGAGGCTGACCCGCTAGGCGATCCAGCGGTTGACCGGCGCGGCGGTCGGTGATCGGGGGCCGAGCGCATCCTCGGCGGCCGCGAGTCGGCGGACGGCCTCGGCGAGCCGCTGCGGCGGCTGGGTGAACGGCAGGCGCAATCGCTGCTCGAACCCGCCGCCGGCTCCGAAACGCGGGCCGGCCGCGACGCGAACGCCGTGCTCGATCGCGCGGACGGCAAGCGCGGAGGCCGAGGTGGTGTGCGGTAGCTCCACCCAGAGGAACATGCCGCCCGACGGGCAGGCAGCGCGCCAGGTGGGCCGTTCGGCGGCGAGCGCCGCGAGCAGTGCGCCCCGGCGCTCGCGCAACAGCGTGCGGCGGCCATCGAGCATCGCGTCCAATCGCGGGAGGACTTCCACGGCGAGCAGTTGGTCAAGGACCGGGCCACCGACATCCTGACTGGCGCGCGCGAGCGCGAGGCGGCGCACGATCTCAGGATCTGAGCGGATCCAGCCAGTCCGCAGACCGCCCCAGACGGCCTTCGACAGCGATCCCACGGCCAGCACACCGATGCCCGCGTCCTCGGCGGCGAGTGAGGCCGGCCGTTCGCCGCGGTCGATCCACAGGTCGGCGAGGCTCTCGTCGCTGACGAGCGGCACGCCGGCCGCCCGCGCCTCACGGACGACCGTTCTCCGCATCGTTGCCGAGGCGGAGAACCCGGTCGGGTTTTGGAAGTCCGGGATCAGATAGCCCAGCCGCGGCTGCGCATCGCGCAAGGCGCTGCGCATGAAGGCGAGATCCCAACCGTCGGGTCCGACGGGAACGCCGACCGGCACGCATCCGTGCGCCCGCAGGGAGTCCAGCGCGCCCGGATAGGTCGGCGTCTCGACCAGCACCCGGTCCCCGGGACGGGCGAACGCTCGCAGCACGAGGTCCCACGCGTGCAGCGCTCCCTGCGTGATCAGCACCTGCTCCGGCGCCGTCGCCACCCCGCGACCGCTGAGGTGGGCGGCGACCGCTGCGCGCGCAGCCGGCAGTCCGAACGGCTCGTAACCGTGGCCGCCGAACTCGCGCGCCAACGCGCTCGCCGCTCGGAACGCGAGCGCGCCGAGGTCCGTCGGCGCGGCCAGGTTGGCGAGCGTCAGGTCGATCACGTCGCCGCCGCTCGCCAACTGCTCGTCGGGCCGATCCTCCGGGGGGCGGGGTGACGTGACCCAACTGCCCGCCCCACGACGGGATGCGAGATATCCCTGTTCCCGCAGGACATCGAGCGCGGCAGTGACCGTGTTGCGCGACACGCCGAGCGCGATGGCGAGCGCCCGCTCGGACGGCAGCCGGGTGTGGGGCGGAAGCCGCCCCTCGAGAATCAGCGCCCGCAGTGCCGCCGCCAGCGTCGGATACGCAGTCCCTCCGCCGCGCCACTCGCCGAGCAGTCGGACCAGGTGCGGCGCTGCGAGTCGCCGGAGCATGATGGAGCCACCATCCGCCGATTGGCCCTGTCGCAATGGTGCCAAGCGTGGCAGGCTAGCCGAACGTGCGCCATCCCCTTGCCCCGATCCCTTCTCAGCGACGTCTCCGCCGCGGCGCCCAGCTGCTCACCGGCCTGATCCTCTACGGCGTGACGGCGGCCATGCTGGTGCTCGCCGGGCTCGGGCTGGATCCGTGGGACGTCCTGCACCAGGGGTTGTCGCGAACCCTCGGGCTCGGGATCGGCACCTGGGCGATCCTGATCAGCTGCGTCGTGCTGGTGGCATGGTGGCCACTGCGCCAGCGCCCCGGCGTCGGGACGGTCGCGAACGCGATCCTCGTCGGCGTGGTGATCGACCTCATCCTGTCGCTCGCCCATCCGCCGCATGCTCTCTGGGCACGGCTCATGCTCCTCGCCGGCGGCGTTCTCGGCAACGGGATCGCCACCGGCCTGTACATCGGCGCTGGACTCGGTCCGGGCCCGCGTGACGGTCTGAGCATCGCCGTCGCGGCGCGTGGTCACTCGATGCGTGTCGTGCGCACCGCCATCGAGGCGACGGTGCTCGCCACCGGCATCCTGCTCGGCGGAACGGTCGGCATCGGCACCGTGCTCTACGCGCTGGTCATCGGGCCGATCACGCACGTCACGATCCCCGCTCTGTCGGTCGCCCCGCGCGAGCGCGCGAGCGCGCCATCTCACACCAGCCCCGGCCCGCAGGGTGACGCGATCTGCGAAGGCCCGTTCAGCGGCCCTGTCCGAGGCCGCCGAGATGGCAGGCGGCCGCGGCGTGCATGACCGCGGGCGACCGGATGTCGATCGTGGCCGGAATCGCGAGGAACACGCCGTCGCGCCCGATCACGCCGCTGTAGCCGGCGGGGCTGCTGGGAGGCGCCGTCGTCGGATCGGGGAAGCCGCTGACCCCGTGAGCGCGCATGCACTCGGAGATCGCCAGCATCTGCGCCTCGATCGCGGCCGATGGCTTTCCCGACCCCGGAGCGCCGCCCGGCAGCAGCTTGCCGCAGGTCTTCTGGGCCGCCTCGAACGACGGCGATGCCGGGTTGATCCCGGAGCTGCTCTTGATGCTGAAGCCGATGCCGCCGCCGGAGAGGTCTGGATCCGGGAAGTTCGCGACCCCGTGCGAACGCATGCACGCCGCGAACCGGAGCGCGGCCGCCGCGCGGCCCGAGGCGCTGCTGCTCGGCGAGCTCGCCGACCCGCAGCCGGCGATCACCACCACGCCGGACACGACCGCCACCGCGATCGCGACGCACCGGCGAGCCACACAAAACCGCACCGACATTGCACCACGTTTGTACCGGCCGGCCGGTGACAGCGCGGTCACGACGGCGCCCGGCCGATCAGCCGCCGGCCGTCGGCCGCCGATTTCTGCACGCTTATGCATCATGCTGGGGCGATGACCCCGGACGCTGCGCCGCTGACGGTGGGCACCGCCGGGCACATCGATCACGGCAAGACGGCGCTGGTGCGGGCGCTGACCGGCGTCGACACCGATCGCCTGCCCGAGGAGAAGGCGCGCGGGATCACGATCGTGCTGGGGTTCGCAGAGCTGCGGCTCCCCGGAGGCCGAGCGCTCTCGCTGGTCGACGTTCCCGGTCACGAGCGGCTGGTGCGCGTGATGGTGTCCGGCGCCTCGGGGATCGATCTGTTCCTGCTGACCGTCGCTGCCGACGACGGGGTCATGCCGCAGACGATCGAGCACGTCCGCGTCCTGCAGGCCCTCGGCGTCGACGCCGGCGTCGTGGCGATCACGAAATCGGATCTGGCTGATCCCGCAGCCGCCGCCGAGGTGTCGCGGCTGCTGCCCGCCGCCGAGGTGGTCGCATGCTCGGCGCGCACCGGCGCCGGCGTGGGCGACGTGGCGGCCGCGCTTCACCGGGCGGCTGCGCGGATCGAGCCAAGGGCGCGGGCGGCGTCGCCCGCCGTGCTCCACATCGACCGTGTGTTCACGATCGTCGGCGCGGGAACGGTCGTCACCGGCACCCTGTGGTGGGGCGCGATCGCGCAGGGGGAGCGACTGGAGCTGGCACCGGGCGCTCACCCCGT
>JBELAG010000203.1:0-11220 GCA_049509055.1 Solirubrobacteraceae bacterium | reverse complement strand
CGCCTACGAGGTGCTCACCCGCCGCTGACCTCGGCCTCGTCGGCGGCTTCGGCGCTGGCGAGCGGGAGCGCGTAGTACACGGCGACGGCGCCGCAGATGGCGAGCGTCACGTAGGAGGAGACCAACGCCACGCCGACGGCGATCACGTAGGGGATCAGCCCAACCGTGCTGCGCACGAGCATCCGCCGGCGCGCCGCCAGCGACGGGGCGACGCCCAGCAGGTGGGCCTTGCGCAGCAGGATGTGGGTGTTGAGCAGCGCGAAGGTGATCGACATCAGCAGGAACGCCCCGGCATAGATGACGGCCGCCGCGGACCGGCCCGCGGGCACGCGCAGATAGGTGGCCATCAGGTCGGTGGCGAACGGCAGGATGCCGATCGTCGCCAGCAGCAGCAGGTTGAGGACCAGAATGGCGTGGTCGGCCCGCTCCAGCCGGGTGATCATCGCGTGGTGGTTGATCCAGATGATCCCGATCGACAGAAACGAGGTGACGTAGGCGGCATAGGCCGGCCAGTGGCGCCCGAGCTCATAGATCAGGCCGTGCGCCTGCGCCGAGCTGACGCTCGGCACGGTGAGGCCGAGCACGAGCAGGGTGATCGCCACCGCGATCACCCCGTCGGAGAACGACTCCAGACGGCCGGTGCCCATCCAGGGGGGTTCGCCGGGCGGCGCGCCGATCCTCGTCGGCGGATCGGTCAGCGCCGCGCGAGGCCCGACGCCCGCTCGGGCTACGCGAGCGCGCGCAGCGCCTTGCGGTCGATCTTGCCCACCGGGGTGAGCGGGATCGCCTCCAGCAGACGGACCACCCGCGGGTAGCGGTAGCCGCCGATCTCCGTGCGCGCCCAGTCGATCAGGTCAGAGGCGGTCAGCGCGGCGCCGGCGTGCAACGCCACGAAGGCGACGATCTCCTCGCCGTGGGTCGCGTCCGGCCGACCGACGACCGCGGCCATCTGCACGGCCGGATGGGTGAGCAGCGCGTCCTCGACGTCCCGCGGGTACACGTTGAATCCGCCCCGGATGATCACGTCCTTCTTGCGGTCGACGATGAACAGGTATCCCTGCTCGTCTTGGTAGCCGACGTCTCCGGTGTGCAGCCAGCCGTCGCGCAGCGCCTCCGCGGTGGCCCGCTCAGCCCGCCAGTAGCCGCGCATCACGCCGGGCGAGCGACAGCAGATCTCGCCGATCTCGCCCGCCGGCAGGCCCGCGCCGCGGTCGTCGGCGATCCGGATCTCGGTGCCCGGCACCGGCAGGCCGACCGAGCCGGGACGCTCGCGTCCGGCCGGGTTGGTGGAGATCAGCGCGGCGGTCTCGGTGAGGCCGTAGCCCTGGCGAATCGACACGCCCGGGACCCGGCGGCAGAACTGCTCTGCGACCTCGGCGGCCAGCGGCGCGCCGCCGCAGCTCAGGTAGGCCAGCGACGACAGGTCGTATTCCTCCAGCGGCGTGGCGAGCAGGAGCTGGAGCATCGTCGGGACGACGGCGCTCAGCTGCAGGCAGTGCTCGGCGATCAGCTCCAGGAACGCGCGCGGCTCAAACCAGCGCCGGAGCACGAGGATCCCGCGCTCGGGCGAGTGCAGCGCGGCCAGCGTCACCAGCAGGCCGTAGGCGTGTGACAGCGGCAGCACGGTCAGCCCGCGGTTGACCCCGGGGACGTAGGCGGCGACATGCGCCGATCGCCCGGTGAAGTGCAGGTTGGCGTGGGTCAGCATCACGCCCTTGGACCGGCCGGTGGTCCCGCCAGTGTAGAGCAGCGCCGCGAGGTCGTCGTCGGCGCGGGGCACGAGCGCGCCCGCGTCGGCGGTCTCCAGCGACGCCAGCGCGAGCACCCCGTCGCCGGCCTCCCCCGTGCAGATCACGTGCCGGACGCAGTCCAGCCCCTCGATCGCCGTGCGCACCTTGTCGACGAACTCGGGCGTGGTGACGATCGCGCTGGCCTGGGCGTCCGCGATGACGTGCGCGAGGTCGGCGGGCGGCAGGAGGAACATGGCGGGCGTGACGACCGCGCCGGCTCGCCAGACCGCGTGGTAGGTGAGCGAGACCTCGGGGCAGTTGGCCATCGTGACCACGACCCGGTCGCCGGCGCCGATGCCGAGCTCGCGCAGGCCGCCGGCGATCCGGCAGGAGCGGTCAAACAGCTCCGCGGAGCCGTGCCAGCACCCCTCGAACAGCAGCGACGGGTAGTCCCCGCGGCGCTCGAAGGACTCCTCCACCAGCCGGCCGAGATGCCGCCGGCCGACGGGGTGCAGCGTCTGGGAGGTGGTGGTCACGTCGGGTGTTCCGGGGTCGCGCGCAGTGGCGCAACGATACCCGGCCGGGCGGCTCAGACGGCGAAGCGCGCGACGAGCTCCTGCAGCTCGGCGGCGGTGCGGGCCAGCTGGTCGGCGGCCTGCTCGGTTTCGGTCGCGCCGCCGGTGGTGGCGCGGGCCGACTGCGAGACACCATCGATCGTCTGGGTGATGCCGACGGTGCCGTCGGCGGCGTCGGCGACCGTGCGGGCGATCTCGTCGGTGGTCGTGCTCTGCTCGGTGACGGCGGTGGCGATCGTCTCCTGCAGCTGGTCGATCGAGCGGATGATCTCGCTGATCCGGCTGATCGCGTGGCCCGCGCTCTTGGTGTCCTGCTGGATGAGCGCGATCTTCTCGTTGATGCCGACGGTCGCGGCGGCGGTCTCCTCGGCGAGCGTCTTGACCTCCTCGGCGACGACCGCGAAGCCCTGGCCGGCCTCGCCGGAGCGCGCGGCCTCGATCGAGGCGTTGAGCGCGAGCAGGTTGGTCTGGCGGGCGATCGCGCTGATCACCTTCGTCACCTCGCCGATCTCCGCGGAGGAGTGCGCGAGCTTGTCGACGGTCGCGTTGGCCTCGGCGGCGACCGTCACCGCCTCGGACGCGATCTGCGTGGCCTCCGAGACGCTGCTGGAGATCTCGCGGATGCTGGCGGTCAGCTCCTCGGCTGCGGCGGCGGCCGAATGCACGTGGCCGCTCACCTCCTGCGAGCTGCTCGACACCGCGGTCGCCTGATCGGAGGTGTCGTGGGCGGTGCCGGTCATGCGCTCGGCGGTGGCGCTGAGGTGCGCGGACGCCCCCGCCAGCGACTGTGCGTTGCGCCCGATCGTGCCGATCCGGTCGCGCAGGTCGGCGATGAAGTCGCCGAGGCTGGCGCCCATCTGCCCGATCGCGTCGTCGCCGTAGCGGGGGACCTCGACGGTGAGGTCGCCCGACGCCGCGGCGTTGACGATCCGCAGCAGCTGATCGACCTTGTCGCGCAGGCCGTCGGCGCTGAGGCGCTCGCGGTTGACCGTCATCTCCTCGTGGGCGATGGCCGAGTTGAGCATCTCGCCGACGCGGCCGAACTCGTCGCCGGAGCGGACGTTGGCGCGGGCGCTGAGGTCGCCCATGGCCACCTTCTCCAGCGCTTCGGTGATCCGGTCAAGCGGCTTGGTGATCGTCAGGATGATCCGCCGCACGAAGAACACGCAGACGATCCCCGACAGCACCGAGACGAGCGCGAGCAGCAGCAGCGACAGCGTGTTGGTGTTGTCGAGCTGGGGCTTGATCGCGTGGACCTGACGGGTGATCGCGGCATCGAGCGCGTTGAAGTCGGCCTGGGTCCGGTTGGAGATCGTCGCGTTGCTCACGGCGACCGCCAGGATCGCCGCGCGGTACTGGCCGCTGCGGATGTCGCTGACGACCTCGCCGGTGTAGACGTTGTAGCCGGAGATGTCGGTGGTCACCTGCCGGGCGAGGGCGCTCTCCTGGGCAGTCGGCGAGTTCTTGACGAACGAGGCGAGGTTTGACACCGCCTGCTGGTGGCCCTGGGTGATCTGGGCGAGCGTGGCGGCGAGCAGGGCATGCTGCTGGGGATCGCGCAGCGAGGCGAGCGCCGCCGACATGTTGGACTGGTCGTCGTCGGTCAGCCAGCCCTCGTAGGCGTTCTGCTCGACCGCGAAGGCGTTGAAGCCGGTGTTGGCCGACGAGACGCTGGTACGGCCGGCGAGCAGGCCGAACGTCGCCACGCCGATCGTCAACAGCCACGCCATCCCGAACACCGCGATCAGCACCATCAGCCGCTCGCGGACGGTGCGGCGGTTGAGGAACTCGCCGATGTAGGACCGGCGGATCCGCTGGCGACGCAGCTTCTTGCTCTTCACGGGAGGCGATGTGGTCGACATGATGAGGGCGTGGTCCTGTTCGGTCGTCGCGAGGGCGGTGCCACCGGGTACATCGGCCGCGGCCGCCGCGACTTGATGTCCAATCGGCCGGCGGCGCTGTGGCGGCGGACGGCGGGGCGCGTCAGCGCGACTCGGGCGGCAGGATGAACAGGCCCGCGACCTGCCGGTCGGCGTCGAGCGAGACCTCCCCGGTCCAGTCGCCGCCGGCCAGCGCGATCGGGATGTCGACCACCGTGTAGCCGCCGCGGACCCTGATCGTGGGAGCGCCGAGCTCCTCGACCGGCCCACCCGCCGAGCTCATCTGACGGTGGACGTCGGCGAGCAGCTCGACCGGGCACGCGGCGAGCATCCGCTCGTCGAAGCCCGCGCGCAGCTCGTCCCAGCGGCGGTCGAGGAAGCGCTGGATGGTCGTCGCGGCCAGCGCGGCCGCGTCGGTCAGCGGCTCGCCGTCGCGGTCGCCCGACGGCGCCGAGCTGCGTCCTGCCCCGCCGAAGCGCTGAAACGCGGCCTGGCGGGTGACGTGCAGCAGCCGGCCGATCTCGCTCCACGTCCGGCCGTCCGCCCTCGCCTGGTCGACGAGCGCCCGCAGCACGTCGTCGACGACGACCCCGAGGCTCCGGGTGGCGGCGATGGCGCGCACGAGCGATTCGTCGTCCGAGCTCTCCTGGGCCTCGAGCACCTCGGCGACGAGGCTGGCGTTGGCGGTCAGCGTCCGGCTGAGCACCGCCCGCTCGATCTCCACGCTGGACCGGGTCGGCGTCTCGTCGGGCACACGGTAAAGCTAGATGATCGATTGCCGGCCCAACCGCCGCGGCGACGCGGTCCGGGGCCGATGGGCGTTTGCGTCCGCCATCGCGGTCAACGCTCCAGCGCGACGGCGCGGCGTTCGGTCGGGGCGGGCTGCCAGCATGGGGGAGTGCTCACCGCCGACCCCCAGCCCGAGCTCGCCGCGCGCGCGGCCTCGTCCCTGCGTGCACTCACCGCCGACGGTCGCGCGGAGTTCCGGCCCTCGCAGCTGGAGGCGATCCGGGATCTGGTCAGCGATCGCGCCCGAGTGCTGTGCGTGCAGCGGACCGGGTGGGGCAAGTCGGCGGTGTACTTCGTCGCCACCGCGCTGTTGCGCGAGGCGGGCGCCGGGCCGACCCTGATCGTCAGCCCGCTGCTGGCGCTGATGCGCAACCAGATCGCCGCCGCCGCGCGGCTCGGGCTGCGCGCGCACACGATCAACTCCACCAACCGCGAGGAGTGGGACACGGTGCGGGGGCTGCTCGCCGCCGACGCCGTCGACGTGCTGCTGATCAGCCCCGAGCGCCTCAACAACCCGAGCTTCCGTGACGAGATGCTTCCCCTGTTCGCGGCGTCGGTCGGGCTGCTGGTGATCGACGAGGCGCACTGCATCTCCGATTGGGGCCACGACTTCCGGCCCGACTACCGGCGGGTGCGCGACATGCTGGATCGGCTTCCCGCCGGCGTCGCGGTGCTCGGCACCACCGCGACCGCCAACGACCGCGTCGTCGAGGACGTGCTCGCGCAGCTGGCCCCGGCGGGCGGCGGGGCGGCCGCGGGCGCCGGACCGCTGCGGATCCATCGCGGCCCGCTGGCCCGCACGAGCCTGCGCCTGGAGGTCGTCGACCTGCCGGCGCCCGCCCAGCGGCTCGCCTGGCTGGTCAAGCACCTCGGCGGCCCGGATGGTCTGCCCGGCTCGGGGATCGTCTACACGCTGACCAAGCGCGACGCCGAGCAGGTGGCGTCGTTTCTCGCCGCCAACGGCATCGCCGCGGCCGCCTACAGCGGCGAGCAGGAGACGGGGGAGCGGATCGCCACCGAGGAGCGGCTGCTGGCCAACGACCTCAAGGCGGTCGTCGCCACCAGCGCGCTCGGCATGGGCTACGACAAGCCGGACCTGGGCTTCGTCGTGCATTACCAGGCGCCCGGCTCGGTGGTCTCCTATTACCAGCAGGTCGGGCGCGCCGGGCGCGCGGTGCCGCACGCCGACGTCGTCCTGCTGCGCGGCGGCGAGGACCGCCGGATCCAAGACTTCTTCATCGAGCAGTCCTTCCCATCGCGCGAGCGGGTGAACGCGGTGCTGGCCGATCTCGAGGCCGCCGGCGCCGAGGGTCGCAGCACCCGGGAGCTGATGGCGGTCGTCAACCTCGGGATGGCGAGGATCGAGGCGATGCTGAAGATCCTCGACGTCGAGGGCGCCGTCGCGCGCGCCGGCTCGCGCTGGCGGCTGATCGCCGGCGCCGGCTGGCGCTATGACGCCGAGCGCTATGCCGCCGTCACCGCCCGCCGCCGCGAGGAGCAGGAGGCGATGGCCCGGTTCGGCTCCGACGGCCGCTGCCTGATGCGAACCCTGCAGGAGGAGCTCGACGATCCCGATCCCACCGACTGCGGGCGCTGTGCGGTCTGCACGGCGCCGCGCTTTGACCAGCCTCCAGATCCGGCGCTGGTCGAGCTGGCCGGCCGGCATCTGCGCGCGCGCCCGATCGTGCTGGACGCCAAGAAGATGGCGCCGGATGCGGCCGGGCAGATGCGCAAGATCGACGAGCGGGCGCGGGTCGAGCCCGGCTGGGCGCTGGCCCGGTTCGGAGACGGCGGCTGGTGGCCCGCGATCGAGCGCGGGCTGCGCGCCGGGGTGTTCGAGGACGAGCTCGTCCACGCGCTCGCCGACCTGGTGCGCAACGCCGGGGGTCGCTGGATCTGTGTCGTGCCGTCGGCCCGGCTCGGCGACACGCTGCAGCGGCTCGCGACGCGGCTCGGCGACGACGCCGGGGTGCCGTCGCCGCTGCTCCTGGCCCGCACCGAGGCCCGGCCGCCGCAGCGCGAGATGGCCAACGCCGTCCAGCAGGCCGCCAACGTGCGCGGCGCGTTCCGCGTGATCGCCGCGCCGCCGCCGGGCACCGGGGTGCTGCTCGACGATCGGCGCAGCTCCGGGTGGACGCTCGCGATGGTGGGGGGCCAGCTGCGGCTGGCCGGCGCCGAGCGGATCGTGCCGCTGGCTCTCGGCACGCTGCTCTGACGCGCCCCGGGCCACGCGCCCCGGGCCACGCGCCCCGGGCCACGCGCCCCGGGCCACGCGCCCCGGGCCACGCGCCCGGGGCCACGCGCGCCGCGGGTCAGACGCCCCGCGCAAGCGCGGCCAGGATGTGCTGCGCGATCGCGTCCGGGGTGGGTGGGCAGCCGGGGATGCGGATGTCGACCGGTAGCACGTCCTCGAGCGCCCCGACCAGCTCGGCGCGGTCCCCGAGGACGTTGCAGCCCAGCGCGCAGTCGCCGAGCGCGGCGACCAGGCGCGGCTCGGGCATCGCGTCGTAGGCGGTGCGCAGCGGGCCGGCCATGCGCGTGGTCAGCGCCCCGGTCACCAGCAGGATGTCGGCGTGGCGGGGGGAGGCGACGATGTCGAGGCCGTGGCGCGCCAGATCGTGGAAGGGGTTGGTGGCGCTGCCGAGCTCGTGCTCGCAGCCGTTGCACGAGCCGGCGTCGACGTGGCGGATACCCAGCCACCGCGGGTCGCCGGCCGGCAGCGCCGCCCGGCGGCGGATCGACGCCAGCTGGCGCAGGAGGACGAACATCAGCGGTCCACGCAGGCGTAGCAGAGCTCGAAGCTCTTGTTGATCAGCGGGAAGTCGGGCACGAGGTTGCCCGCGGTGGCGTGTGCGAGCGCCGGCCAGTTGGCATAGGAGGCGGTGCGCAGGTGGACCCTGCCCACCCGGTCGCCGTCGAGCTCGACGACGCAGGCCGTCGCTCCGCGCGGGCTCTCCACGCGGCCCACGCCGATCTCGCCGCGATCACCACCGCCGGCGAGGCAGCCGCCGGCAAGCGGCCGGCCGAGCAACGCGGTCAGCAGCTCGAAGGAGGCCTCGAGCTCGAGCGCCCGCAGCTCCAGGCGCGCGGCGACGTCGCCGGCCGCCGCGGCGAGCGTGGCCGGGGTGAAGCCGTCGTAGGCCAGCCGGGGGCTGACGCTGCGCACATCCTCGCGGACGCCGCAGGCGCGCGCCGCCGGACCGACCGCGCCGAGGCGCAGCGCGTCCTCGCGCGCGAGCACGCCGACGCCGCCCAGCCGCGCCTGCAGCGACCCGGAGAACCCGAGCTCGCGCCACGCCGGGACGACGTCGGCGCGCAGCGCGCCGAGCTGATCGCGCAGCGTCTCGGTGCGCGCTCCGTCGAGCGCCGCCGCCGCGCCGCCGGCCGCGACCGTGCCGAACAGGAAGCGGTGCCCGAACGCCCGGGCGTTGATCTCCTGAGCGCGGTCCTTGAGCGCGGCGAACGCCATCGTTCCCGCGGCCAGGCCGACCCCGGCGCAGATCGCGCCGATGTCGTGGAGGTGGTTGTAGACGCGCTCGAGCTCGAGCAGCACCGTCCTCGCCGTCCGCAGCTCGCGATCGGGGCGCAGCCCCGCAGCGTCCTCGACGGCGTGGGCGTAGGCGACGGTGTTGGCGACCGCGCAGGCGGCGCAGGCGCGCTGGACATGGGCGATCGCGCGCTCGCACGAGGCGCCCTCGGCCGCCCGCTCCAGGCCGCGGTGCTTGTAGAACAGCCGCGGGTCCATCGCCAGGATCCGCTCCCCGACGACGTGAAAGCGGAAGTGGCCGGACTCGATCACGCCGGCGTGAATCGGTCCGACCGCCACCTGGTGGACGCCGTCACCGCTGACCGGGGTCATCCAGCCCGCGGGGTCGGGGGTGTGCGTGACCAGCGCGCGCAGCGGCTCGTGGCCGGGGAATCGCAGGCCGTGGAGATCGTGGGCCTCGCGCTCGTCCCAGTCGGCCGCCGGCGCGAGGTCGACGATGCTGTCGGCCACGCCGTCCGGCGCCGGTGTCCACACCACGCGCACGGTGTGGGTGGACGCCAGCAGCGCGCGCCAGCACGGCTCGCCGCCATCGCGGCTCGCCCACGCGCCGGCGAAGCGCTCGCCCGCGGCGAGCGCATCGGCCACCGTCGAGCGCCATGCTCCCGGGTCGACGCGGGCGACGGCGGTCACCACGCCCCCCGGCTGAGCGTCTCGATGAAGCCCGAGCCGATCAGCAGCGGCCCCGCGGCGAACAGCGCCAGCAGGCCCGAGCCGAGGATCGCGGTCAGCGCCACGGTCGGGCGCAGCCCCCGCTGGTGGCGGCGCCGGCGGCGTCCCGCATCGTCGCCCAGCACGCCCTCCACGAAGGCGTGCAGCAACCCCAGGAACCCGAGCGCCAGCGCGACGACGGCGATCGCGCTGACCACCAGGTCGCCGGCCGCGACGCCGCCGAGCACGATCAGCAACTCCGAGAGAAACAGGGGCGACGGCGGGACGCCGGCCAGGGCGCCGAGGCTGACCCCCATCGCGGTGGCGGTGGCGGGGCTGGCGCCGGCCACGCCGGCGGGCGGCGCGACCGCGGCGCCGGGATCGATCCGCAACAGCGGCATCGCCGAGTAGAAGCCGAGCGACTTGGCCAGGGCGTGACCGGCGACGTGGATCACGACGCCGGCGATCGCCAGCGGCGTCCCGAACCCGATCCCCAGCGCGATCACCCCCATGTGCTCGAGGCTCGAGTAGGCCAGCAACCGCTTCCACGGCAGCGACTGCCACAGGAACGGGATCGCGACGATGATCGACGCCAGCCCGAAGGCGATGAACAGCCCGCGCGTGGCGGCGGCGCCGACCGCCGGCTGGAGACTCTGCTTCACCCGCCAGGCGACCAGCAGCACCGCCGGCAGCAGCGCGGCGGACAGCAGCGCGCTGATCGGCGGGGGCGCCTCGCTGTGGGCGTCGGGCAGCCAGTTGTGGACCGGCGCCCAGCCGATCTTGGTCGCCAGGCCGGCCAGCAGCAGCACGAACGCGGTCAGCGTCGCGCCGGCGGGCAGCGCGTGCGCCGCGGCGCGCAATGCCTGGAAGTCGAGCGCGTGCAGGCTGTGATGGCCGGCGTTGGCCTGGCCGATCGCCAGCACGACGATCCCCAGCAGCGCGACCGACAGGCCGAGGGTGGTGAGCACCAGGTACTTCCAGCCGGCCTCGAGCGCGTTGGGACGGCCGGTGAAGGCGACCAGCAGCGCCGACGCGGCGGTCGTGGCCTCGACGATCAGCCAGACCACCGCCAGGTTGCCGGCGACCGGGACCGCCAGCAGCGCCGCCCAGAAGGTCAGCAGCGCAGCGTAGTACAGGCTGCGCGACCGGGCGGCGGTCGTCCAGCTGCGCCCGCTGGTGCGCAGGTAGGCGGGCGAGACCAGCGCGCTGCACAGTCCGACGACCGCGATCACCGCCAGCAGCACCCCGCTGGCGCCGTCGACCAGGTACCACTGCCCGCGGATCGGCGCCCGGCCGCTCTGGGCCGCGCGCGCGAGCGCGGCCACCGCCAGCGTCAGCGCCGCGGCAGCGGTCAGCGCCGCGGTCACGAGCGCGACCCGGTCCGCCTGTCGCGCGCTGCGAGTGAGCAGCGCGAGCGCGGCGCCGGCCACCGGGATCGCGGGCACGACGAACACCAGCACGCCCGCCAGGTCAGTCACGCAGGCCTCGCAGGAGCTCGGTGTCGCCGGTTCCCAGCTCGCTGTGGATCCGCTGCGCGAAGGCCGCGGCCACCGTCACCACCAGCGCCAGATCGAACAGCGCGCCGAGCTCGACGACGTAGGACAGCCCGCCGGGAACCGAGATCGCCAGCAGCGCGATCCCGTTCTCGGCGACGATCAGCCCGAGGAGCTGAAACAGGACGGGGCGCCGCGCCACGACGATCGCGATCCCGACCAGCACCAGCGCGACCGCCGCATGCTCGGTGTGGGAGTCGCCGAGCCCCAGCGACGGCACGAGCGCACCGGAGGCCAGCGCCACCGCGCCGGCTCCCGCCAGACGGACGAGCGGACCGTTGGCGGCTACGACGAGGCGCGTCTCGGGCGTGCGGCGGGTGAGGGCGAACAGCAGCGCCGGGATCACGATCGCCTTGCCGAGCAGCACGATGCTGGCCACGAGATAGTCGCCAGAGCGCCCGCCGGCGAGGGTCAGCGCGCCGGCGCCGAGCGCGAGCGACTGGGCGGTGAGGATCAGGATCGCGACCGTGCGTCGCCGCACGACGATCACGGCCAGCC
>JBELAG010000202.1:0-11433 GCA_049509055.1 Solirubrobacteraceae bacterium | reverse complement strand
CCGGGAGCGAGCGCCGGCGGGTTCGGCGGCTTCCGGTTCGCCCACGGGGCGGTCGAGGCGTTGTTCGCCGCCACCGTCGCTCCGCTGCGGACGGCGCTCGCCGGCGCGGGCCGTTCGCGCTATCCGGTGCTCGACACCGCGACGCCGCTGGCCGAGCTCAGCACCGACACGGGCCGGCGGTGGCACGCCGGGCGGCCGGCCTGCCCGGCGTTCGGGCCGTGCGTCACGCTCGGTCCCTACCTGCCGGGCGACTGCGCCGCCGGCGAGGTGACGCAGCCCGCCCTGTTGTCGGCCGACGGCGGATCGACCTGGTCACAGCCGGGCCTGCCGGACGTCGTCGACACCTGCGCGGCGACGGAGCTCGTCGCGACCGCGGCTCGGACCGAACTGCTGGTCAACTCGGCGTCGCCCTATCCGCTGGTGCGGTCCACCGACGATGGTCGCTCGTGGAGCGATGTCGGGCTGCCGCCGGCCGGCGGCCGGCCGAGCACCGGCGCGGCCGGAATCGTCGTGCTGGCCGACGGGTCGCTGCTGCGCACCGGCGACGCGAGCGGCTGGGAGCTGCTGCGCGACGGCGCTCGCGCCTGGTGTCGCGTGCGGACGCCGGGGGCGGCGGCGCAGCGGCGCCCGCAGGTCACGCCGCCGACGGTGATCGGCGCCGACCTGTGGTGGCTGTCGGGCGGGCCGGGCTCGGTCCCGGCGCCCGAGCGGGTCGCGCTGGCCGGCCTGTCGTGCTGACCGGGCCGGACGAGACCTCGGCCGCGCCACGGCGGGCGCCGACACGCGACCGAGTCAACCGTCATCACGCCGGCGAAGCGCAGGGGCGATCACCAGGCGGGCGCGAACAGGCGCGGATCGGCGGTCGTGATGCCGTGCACGCCGAGGCCCTGCAGGGACTGGATCGCGGCGCGCTCGTTCACGGTCCAGGCGAACAGCAGGCCGTCGCGCGCGACGACCTCGTCGACCAGCCGCGTGTCGATCAGCCGGTGCTGGGCCATCAGGGCGTCCCAGCGGTGGTTGGTGAGGCCCGCCAGAACCTGGTCGCGCCAGCTCGTCCAGCGGCGGCTGAGGCGGGCCATCGGGCCGCCGATCGAGATCCCGGTGCGCACGCCGGGCTCGATCGCGCGGCAGCGGTCGAGCACGGCGGTGATCTGCGACGAGATCAGCGTGCGCTCCAGCAGCCGCGCCTGCGCCAGCCCGTGCAGCAGCGCCGGCTCGAAGCCGACGTGCTTGACGTCGACGTTGAGGCCGACACCGCAGAAGCGTCGCGCGGACAGGTGGTCCAGCGCCTCGTGCAGTCGCACGCAATCGCGCCGGCGGGCGTCGAGCACGGTGTGGGCGAGAACGAGCTCGCCACGGTACTGGCGCACGTCGAACTCGACCATGTCGACGCCGACCTCGAGCGCCGCGTCGAACGACTCCAGGGTGTTGCCCGGCGCGAGCGCGCTGGCTCCCCCGTGCCCGATGCGCTGACAGGTGTGAAGGCTCATTGGTCGCGAGAAGGCCGGCGGTTCGTCAGTTGCCGGCCTCTGGCGAGAGTATCGCCAGACGGCCCTCCGAACTTGAGAGCTGTCTCAGAATCAGCCGGTGAAGACGTTCTGCAGGCCGGTGAAGGTTCGCTTCCTCACCGAGGTCCGGGTCAGCGTGAGCGTCAGCTGCGGCTCGATCTGCCCGGTATAGCCGTCGTCGACCAGCTTCGTCGCGGTCGTGATCGGGATCTGCGCGGTGTGCGGCGAGAGCGCCGAGAGCGCCACGCGGCCGGCGGCCGCCTCGCCGAACGAGCCGGCCTGCGGGCCGGGACAGCGGGTCGGATTCGAGTCGCCCGACGCGATCGTCGGCACGAACAGCGCGGTCAGGCGACCGCCCCGGCTGCTGAGCGAGATGAAGCCGCCCTGCAGCGGCGCCGAATCGACGCAGGCCGTCGGGCCCTGGGTCAGGTCCGCGCTGACCGCGCCGCCCGAGCCCCACGCGATCTCACCCGCGGCCGTGACCCCGGTCACGTCGCCCCCGCGTGCCAGGCCGGCCGCGGTCAGCAGGTCGCGCTCGGGCCGCGCCGCCGGCGCGTACACGTCGAGGCTGCCGGTCAGCGGCCGGGTCACGTCCGGCGCGACGGTGAGCGTCCCGCTCAGCCCGCAGGCTCCCAGCGGCGCGCACAGCAGCGGATCGGCGTCGCCGCTGATCCGCTCCACCAGCGAGCCGTGCAGCGCGGCGCGGTAGCCGATCTCCAGCTCGCGGTAGCGGGTGTGGTTCTGGCCCGCCCCTGTGGACAACGAACTCGCGCGTCCCGGGCGCCCGAGCGACAGCGACAGCGCCGCCTGCACGGTCCCGGCGAAGCCATTGGCCGCGAACGCGCGCGAGACCGAGAACGCGACGTTGGCGTGGCCCCGGCGGACGGCGGCGAGCGGAAGCGACGGCGCGGGCAGGAGCCCGAGCACGTCGCTGTCGAGCGGACCCGCGCAGCGCGTGCGCAGGAGGCCGGGGCTGGCGTCGTCAAGCCGGAAATGCACACGCCCGTCGGTGACTGGCGACGACGTCGTCAGCACCGAGCCGACGGCGTCGGCGCAGGTGGAGACGATCGCCGGCGCCCCTGACTCGACGGCGGCCAGCGACACGCTCGCGGCAGTCACGTTCCCGGTCTCGGCGACGGGGGAGGAGGGGAAGCCGAACAGCTGCGCGCTGACCGACAGCCGGCCGGCGTGGCGGTAGGTGAGCAGCGACAGCGTTCCCTGTGACGGCGCGTGCCACACCACGGTCCCGCTGTAACCGCACAGCCCGCGGCTCGCGCAGCCGCTGGCCGCATCGCCGTGAAAGGTGACGGCGATCTCGCCGCGCATCGTGAACGGGATCGACACCTGCGCGACCGGCAGCGCCCCCGTGCCGCCGAAGCTCACGACGCTGAACCCACCCGACGACGACGACGATGTCGAGACGACCGCGGCAGCGGCGCTCGACACCGCGACGAGCGTCAACGCGATGGCGACGGCGAGGCCGATCAGCGCCGAGCGTCTCACCGCCGGGTCACCGCCGAGCGGACGATCGACAGCATCTGCACCCGCCGGGTCCCACCGGTCTCGCGCTCTCTCACCAGCGACAGGACCACCGATCCGGTGCGAGTGCCGGTGTACGCCGTGCCGGTGAACGATCCCCGTGGGGCGAACGTGAGCGCCAGCCGGGGTGCGCCGATCCGCTGCGCGGCGAGCGTGACCGCGGCGAGCCCGCCCGCGCGCGCGCTGACGACATCCGACGCGGTGGGACCGGGGCAGCGCGTGCGCAACGCATCCAGGCCGCCGTCCGGGAAGCCCCCCGCGGCGCCCGCATCGAGCACCACCTGGAAGTCCTCGCGTCGACCGAGGTTCATGGCGGCCAGCTGCATCGGCCCTGACTGGGTGTCGCTGCAGGGCGTCTCGCCGGGCGCGGAGAACAGCTCGCCGACCGTCCCGGTCAGGGCCGGGATGCCGCCGCTCGTGCCGCCGCCGAGGCGTCCGGCGCGCAGATCGGCCAGCGCCGTGGCCTCGCGCACCGGGCGCGTGACGTCGCGCGTGCCCGTGAAGCCCAGCGACCCGCTCGGCGTCGAGAACGACTGGCGCAGGGCGCCGCTGGAGCCGCACGCCCCGAACGCCGCGCAGAACGGCGCCGGCAGGCCGCTGAAGTCGGTGACGAGCGAGCCGGTGACCCCGGTGACGCGGTACTCGACCGTCGCCTGCTCCTGGAGCACGGTGCGCCGGCGGACGACCGGGGCCGAGCCGCCGCTGCCGCCGGCCAGGCCGACGGTGGCGCCGGTCCGGACCGTGGCGTGGGCGCGCACCGCCGAGACCGCGGTGATCGTGAACGGTCCCGCCCCGTACGTCGTCGTGCCGGTGAGGTCGTAGCCGCCGGCGCCGACGCGCCGGGCGGGCAGCGCCAGCCCCTCCAGATCGGTCGACGTCGGCCCCGCGCAGTGCCCCGCCGACGGCGCCTGGAACGTCTGCGCCCGGTCGGCGACGGCGCGCAGCCCGGCCGCCGTCGAGCGCACCGTCAGCGAGAAGTCGACGGGGACGAGATCGGCGCACGACGACACGACGGCGCCGTTGGCCGACTGCGTCAGGACGCGCGCCGTCGCGGACCCGTCCTGGAGCTCGATCGGCACCGATGCCGGGCTCAGCAGACCGGAGGACGCCTCGCCGAAGCCGCCGCTCACGCTCATCTGCAGCGAGCCGCTGACCCCGCACAACCCGACCGACGCGCACCCGCGGGCCGAGTCGGCGGTCCACGTCAGGGCCAGCGAGCCCGACACGCTCGTGGTGACCTCCGTCTGGGTGCGCGATGCGGTCGCTGTCGGGCGCGCCGGCGCTGGTCCTGCGGCGGCGGCGAGCGCGACCAGACCGCAGAGCAGCGACGCGCAGGCCCACAGCTTCATCCATGAGCACCTCACGCCGGCGATCCTCGTCGGCGCTGCGATCGACGTCAACCGTAGTTTCCCAGCCGAATTGGAAGCGATTCCATGCCGTAGATCCCCGACGGGGTGCCGAATCGGGGCTCGCCGGCGGGAGCCAGTCGCGCCCACCGCCGGGCCAGCGCCGCCAGTCCCTCCTGCAGCGCGGCGCGAGCGAGGTTGGCCCCGACGCAGTAGTGGACGCCGGCCCCGAACGTCATCAGCCGGGCGCCGCCCCGGTCGGCGGTGATGTCGAACGCGTCGGGCTCGACGCCGTCGCGGTTGGCGTGCCAGGCCGAGATCATCACCACCGATCCAGCCGGGAACGTGACGCCGCGGTGCACGAGCTCGGCGGTCGTGATCCGGGCGGTGAACGGCGTGATCGGCTCATACCGCAGGGCCTCGTCGACCGCTGCCGGCGCGAGGCCGTCGGGGTCGGCGCGCAGCGCCTCCCACTGGCCGGGGTGCGCGGCGAGCAGCCGGACGGCGTGCGCCAGCTGGCTCTGGCTGGTGTCGACGCCGCCGACGAGGATGTTGAGCACGAGGTTGCGCAGCTCGTCGTGGGTGAGGCGCTCCCCGTCGGCCTGCGCGCCGATCAGCTCGGTGATCAGGTCGTCGCCGGGCGACGCGCGCCGGACGGCGATCAGCTCGTCGGCCCAGCCGTAGAACTCGGCGACCGCGGACTCGATCTGCGCGCGCTGCGCGATCAGGCTCGCCGGATCGAACTGGCGCTGGATGAGACCCGACCAGCGGTGCAGATCCGGCGCGGTCTCGCGGGGGGCGCCCATCACGTGCGCGATCACCAGCGACGGATACGGCTTGGCGATTGCGTCGATGAACTCGATCGACTCGCAGCCCCGATCGGCCCTGACGCCGTCGATCAGCTCCGCCAGGAAGCCGCGCATCGCCGGCCGGTAGCGGTCGACCGCGCGCGGGGCGAGCGCCGGGTTGACGAGGCTGCGCAACCGGCGGTGGTCGGCGGCGCTGACGTTGATGATGTTGTGGACGATCTCCTCGTGCAGCGGGCCGTCGGAGATGCCGAACAGCTCGGCGATCGTCAGCCCGGGGAAGACCGCGTCGCGGGTGCGCAGGAAGAACTCGCTCGCCTCCCGGTCGAGCACGATGAAGCCGAACGGGCACGCCGCCAGCCAGCCGTCGTGGCCGCGCAGCGCCGTCATCGCCTGCCGGTAGCGCTCGCCGCGCAGGGTCGGATCGGTGTGATCGAAGTGGGGGAGGTCCAGCTCGGAGGCGACCGGCACCGGCGACGGTCTATCAGAACATGACCTGCCACGGCCGGACCGTCACCGCGAAGAAGCCCGACGCGACGCTGGCATCGTCCTCGATGGCCAGGCGGGTGGCGTCGGGGAGCCGGCCGGCGCCCGGGAGCCGCAGGACCGTCATGCCGGCGCCCGGCTCGTCGCTCAGCGGACCGGCCGCCACCAGGTATCCGTGCTCGCGCATCCGCTCCAGGAACGCGACGTGCTCGGCGAACTGCGGGCAACCGAACAGCGACTCGTCGGTCGGGGTGCCGGCGCCCGGCCGGTGCAGCAGGGCGACCCAGGTGTCGGCGCGCGGGTCGGGCGCGGCCTCGGTCTCGCCGACGTGGGCGGCGAACCGGCCCAGGACGTTCGGCCATCCATGGTCGTATTCGTCGCGCGCGCCCGCGGGATCGGCCAGTGCCTCCCAGCCGTCGTGGCGCAGCACCACGAGGGTCTGCTCGCCGTGCCGGCTGAAGCTGACGGTCACCGTGGTCGCGGGGCCGCCGCCGGGATGCCAGGTGAAGCGCAGCTCGTCCGGCGGCTTCCAGTCGATGACCTCGCCCCACGTGGCGCGCTCCCCGCCGGGGCCACGCTCGACGATCCGGGCGCCGTCCTCGAACGCGACGGTCGCCGACGCGCCGAATACGCTGTGATCGGCGACCGGCCACCAGGCGAGGATCTGACCGGTGAACAGCTCGAAGGCGACGGCGGGCGCCGCGGGGACGAGGATCTCGCGGCGGATCGGCGCAACGGTCACGGCTTGCTCCTCAGATCGGGGTCGGTGGGGTGGGGGCTACGGTCGGCGTGTGCGGCGACGTGAGCGCTGTAGGCGGCGAGCGCCGAATCCCAGGCCCGGGTCAGCCACACCTGGGCCTCGGCGATGCCCTCGGGGGCGAGCGCGTACAGGTTGCGCGTCCCGAGGCGGCGATGGCTGACCAGTCCGGCCTGCGACAGCACCCGCAGGTGCTTGCTCACCGCCGGGCGTCCGATCGGCAGCCGGGAGGCGAGCTCGCCGACCGGGGCGGGCCCGTCGCCCAGCAGCTCGAGGATGCGCCGCCGCGCCGGCTCGCCGAGCGCATCGAAGATCGCCTCGCTCGTCCGGTTGTCCATCAGCAACGGTTACTCTAGCGTAACCGTTGCCTGCCGGCGACGGGTCAGTGGCGCCCGATCCAGGGGTTGCGGGCGAGCTCCCGCGCGACCGCCTCGGTGACGGTCAGCGCGCCGCGCACGGTGCGATAGTCGATGTTCTCGGGGGTGTCGCTCATCAGGTGGTAGTTGGACAGCGACTTGTAGCGGTCCATCGAGCACAGCGTCGCGGTCGGAAACCCGGCCCGGCTGGGGATCACCGCGTCGGTGGAGTTGCGCGCCCGCATGCCGCGGCGCAGCGGCACCCCGGCGCCCGCGGCGGCCCGGGCGACGAGGTCGCGGAAGCTGCGGTCGTGGTAGTCCTCCATCACCACCGGGCCCTCGCCCTCGAGCAGGATCAGCCGTGGCGAACCGAGCGTCTCGAGGTTGAGAAACCAGGTGTGCTCGCGGTCGAGGTCCGGGAAGTGGCGCCGGGCGAACCCATAGATCCCGCCCTGCACGACCTCCTCGGCCCCGCAGGAGGCCAGCATCACCCGCAGGCCGGCGATCGGCTGCTCCCGCAGCCGCTCGGCGAGCGCGACGAGCGCCGCCACCGCGCTGAGATTGTCGTTGGCCCCGGGGACGACCGGGCTGCGCGCGATCTCCTCGAAGACGACGGTGGCCACCGCCGAGCCCGCCACGCCGGCGACGAGCGTCCCGCGGCGCCCGGTCAGCGCGCCGATGCAGACGAGCGTCGGCGCGGCGAGCAGCGTCCACCACAACGGCAGCGAGGTGTCGAGGCGCTCCAGCAGCCCCGGGAAGCGCTCGCCGAGCCAGCGCTGTGCGCGGTCGTCGAAGATCGTCCCGGTGCGCGCGGCGTCGTGATGGGCGAGCACCACCAGCGTCCGGCTCGCGTCCGCGTCGCCGCACATGCCGACGGCGTTCCACGTCGTCTTGGTGGGCGTGGCCCGCCGGAAGGCCCGCACGCCGTTGGAGATGTCGTCGGCGATCGCGGCCGTCACCGCCGCGGCGACCGCTGCGGCCGCCCGGCGGGCGCGCGGGCGGGCGAGCGCGGCGATCCCGGCAGCCGTGCTGACCGCGGCCAGCGGGCTCATCACGCGGGCGTAGCCGTCGTGGAAGCTCTCCTCCTCGATCGCGGCGGCACACCCGGCGGCGGTCAGGCGCGTGGCGATCCACTCCGCCGCCCGGCGCTCCCCCTCAGACCCCGCGAGGCGCTCGATCGGGGCGAGCGCGTCGATCACCTCGCGCAGCGTCGCCTCGCCGGATCCGTCGACCGTCACGCCGCCTGCACGTTCTCGAAGATCGCGGCCAGCCCCTGGCCGCCGCCGATGCACATCGTCTCCAGGCCGTAGCGCCCTCCACGGCGGCGCAGCTCGCGCAGGAGCGTGGCGAGGATCCGTCCGCCGGTCGCGCCGATCGGATGCCCGAGCGAGATCCCCGAGCCGTTGACGTTGACGCGGGTGAGTCCGTCGGGCAGCTCCCATTCGCGCAGCACGGCGAGCGCCTGGGCGGCGAACGCCTCGTTGAGCTCGATCAGGTCCATGTCGGCGAGCGTCAGGCCGGCGCGGGTCAGCGCCTTGGCGGTGGACGGAACGGGGCCGATCCCCATCCTGCGGGGGGCCACGCCCGCCGCCGCCCAGCCGACGAGCCGGGCGATCGGCGCGAGCCCGAGCTCGCGCGCGCGCTCGGCGGTGGTGACCAGGCACACCGCGGCGCCGTCGTTCTGGCCGCTCGCGTTGCCGGCGGTGACCGTCGCGCCGGGATCCTTGCGACCCATCACCGGGCGCAGCGCGGCGAGGCCCTCGAGCGTCGCGTCGGCGCGCGGGTGCTCGTCGCGCGCGATCAGCCGCGACCCGCTCTTGCGGTCCCTGACCTCGACCGGCACGATCTCCTCGGCGAAGACGCCGTTCCCCTGGGCGGCGACCGCGCGCTGATGGGAGCGCAGCGCGAGCGCGTCCTGCTCCTCACGCGGGATCGCGTATTCGCGGCGGAGGTTCTCGGCGGTCTCGATCATCCCGCCCGGAACCGGGTAGTGGGCGCCTCCGGCGGTGATCCGGCCGCGGACCAGCCGGTCCTCCAGCATCGCCCCGCCCGAGCGCGCGCCCCACCGCAACCCCACCGAGTACAGCTCGGCCTGGCTCATGCTCTCCGCGCCGCCGGCGATCAGCAGGTCGGCCGCTCCGGTCTGCACCTGCATGCATGCCTCGATCACCGCCTGCAGCCCCGATCCGCAGCGCCGGTCGATCTGCAGGCCGGGGACCTCGACCGGCAACCCTGCGTCGAGCGCCGCGACGCGCCCGAGCGCCGGGGCCTCGCCGTTGGCGTATCCCTGCCCGAGCAGCACGTCGTCGACCTGGTCGCCGGGGACCCCGGTCCGCGTGAGCAGCGCCGCGATCACGGTCCTCGCCAGCTCGGTCACCGTCACGTCGCGGAACATGCCGCCGAAGCGTCCGACCGGCGTGCGGAGCGGCTCGCAGATCAGTGCCTCGCGCATGCCGCGGGAGGTTAGCCGAGCCCCGTAAGGTGCCTGCCAGTGGGAGGATCGGCGACCTCAGCGTCGTGCGAGGTCTGACCGCACCTCGGCTGAGAGATCGATGACCAGTGGGGCTGCGATCAGGTCCGTCTCGGTGGCACGGACGCCCGCCTCGGAAAGCGCGTCCGGCAGATGCCCCCACGGGAGACGGGGGGGCGCCCGCTGGGCACGCGCCCGAGATGCTCGTCGATCGCGTCCTCGATGTCGACCAGGCCGACCGCGTAGCGTTCGTCGAGCAGTCGTGCGTGCTCGGCGGGATCGTCGCTGAGCAGCGGGCCGCGGTACCGGCTTCGGATCGCGGCCAGCCCGCGGCGGGGGCCACCGAAGCCGAAGTCACGGCGCCCCGTTGCGATCCGCCGGCCGTCGGAGCTGTCCGCGGCGAGGCTGACGCTCATCGCGGACGTGCCCGGATCCAACAGGCTTCGCCGCAGCCGCGCCGGCTGTGCGGGATCGTCGGCCGATCCGCTGACTCGCTCGAGCATCGCTCGCCGGCGCTCGTCGGTCCGGAGAGTCACCGACGCGCGGACGCGGGTGACGAACGTGTCGTCGTGCGCTTCCACCGGCGCGCCCGGATCCGAGGTCCTCCGTGGTTATGGTCGACGAGTCACTGCTGGTCGGGTGTCGTGCCGGGCGGGCAGGTCGCCCGGGAGTTGGAGAGATAGACGCCGGCGATGTTGTTCACGAGTGACCCTCGTCCCGGGCCGACCGGATAGTAGGTGTCCGAGAGCGACGTGGCCGGCAGGCCGAGCGCGATTCCGCAGGACAGTGTGAGCGCGCTCAGGGCGGCGACGCCCTCCTTTTGCATGACATGACAGGTAACGGCCCGGCGCGCGCGTGCCGCCGTGCTGACGGCGATTCCGCATCCCGGGACGACCGGTTTCAATGAGCGTCGACCCGTAGGCGACTGCCAATTACCGCCGAGAGCTGCGCCGTGTCAATGCGGAGCTCTACGGTTATTCACCGGTAGTCGCCGGACGTGTGACTCAGTGGACGTAACCGAGGTGCGATGCGTGCACCTGGAGCATCGCACCGAGGGGTGCACTTCGGTCCGTGATCCGGAGCATTGACACACCAGGCATGACGTCTCAGTGTCAGGTATTGTGACGCCCGAGAGCGTCGCCTCGTCTGACCAGAGACCGACGCAGGCCTTGGTGTCACGGCGTCGGTTCAGGCTGCCCAAGCTGCTCTCGTGCCGCTCGACATCGGTCCGTGCGACCTTGATGCGGCGATCGAGGCCACAGGCAACATCTTGAAGAGTACTGCCAGGTCGTCCCCGCGAACGGGGGCTACACCGTCGCGAACTCGCTGGCCAAGACGGTGACGTTCAGCTGCCTGAAGGGCGACCAGTACAGGACGTGGGCGTGGGTCAAAGTCCTGCCCTACGGCTCCGAGGATCGGGAAAGCGCCACCGAGCCCTGCCCGTAGGATCGATACGGAGAGCGGACCGCTGGTTCCCGGAACGAGCCGGGAGCCGGCGGCTGTGGCCGACTGACCCGCCGCGTGGCAGGTCAGTCGGTGATCGGCACGTGGCCGGGCTGGGCCGCGACCCGCGCCAGCCACGCGCGCACCGCCGGGTAGGGGTCCAGCGAGAAGCCGCCCTCGGGCGCCACGTGGGTGTAGCCGTAGAGCGCGATGTCGGCGATCGAGTAGCGCTCGCCGACCAGGAACGCGCGCGCGCCGAGATGGCGGTCCAGCGCCGCCAGCGCCCGCTCGCCGGCCGCCCGCTTGGCGTCGACCTCGTCCAGTGCGCGCGCCAGCTCGGCCAGCGCCCAGAAGCGCAGCACGGCGATGTTCGGCTCACAGTCGTACTGCTCGAAGAACATCCACTGCAGGACCTGCGCGCGCTCGAAGCGGTCGGCGGGGAGCAGGTCGGTGCCCTCGGCGAAGTGGAACAGGATCGCGCCGGACTCCGCCAGCGCGCGGCCGTCGTCGAGCACGAGCGTCGGCACCCGCAGCGCCGGGTTGAGGTCGCCGATCACGCCGGGCCGGTCGGAGCGGTCGAACACGCTCAGCTCCCGCCGCTCGTAGTCGATCCCCAGCTGCGCGAACAGCAGCCGGACCTTGTAGCAGTTGCCCGAGATCGCGGATTCGTAGAGCAGCACAGCGGGGACGGTACCGGTCAGCTCCACGGCAGCGTGTAGAGC
>JBELAG010000201.1:0-11444 GCA_049509055.1 Solirubrobacteraceae bacterium | reverse complement strand
TGATGGCGACGACCTTGCCGGCGAGCGATCGTGGAGCCTTGGCCATGAACTTTCTCCTCTGTTGCGATGCGGTGGCTGGTATGAGACTGTACCGCCAGACGGGCCGCGGCGGAGGGCCGCCCACCGGGCCGGCCGGCCACGCAACGGCGTCGACACTATCCTGGCCGCTGCAGATGACGCGCTTTCGCTTCGACGGCCACCGACTCGACTACACCGTGCACGGAGAGGGGCCGCGCACGACGGTCCTGCTGCCCGGGCTGCTGCTGTCGCAGAAGATGCAGACGCCGCTCGCGCGCCGCCTGGCGCGCCAGGGCCAGCGCGTGATCACGATGGATCCGCTTGGCCATGGCGCCTCGGACCGCCCGCCGGAGTCGTGGCGCTATTCGATGGCGTCGTTCGCCCGCCAGACGATCGGGCTGCTCGACCACCTCGGGCTGGACCGGGCGATCGTCGGAGGAACCTCGCTGGGGGCGAACATCACGCTCGAGGTGGCCTCGCAGGCGCCCGAGCGCCTCGCCGGGATGATCATCGAGATGCCGGTGCTCGACAACGCGATCCCGGCCTGCGGGGCCGCGTTCACGCCGCTGCTGTTCGCGCTGAAGTTCGGCGAGCCGGCGATGCGGGCGCTCGCCCGCGGGGCGCGGATCGTCCCGCGGGGGCCGCTGCCGCTGATGGCCGAGGTGGGCCTGGACTGGATCTCCCAGGATCCCTCGCCGAGCGCCGCCGTGCTCAGCGGCGTGCTGTACGGCCGGGTCGCGCCCGACCACCGCGAGCGCTGCACGTTCACCAGCCCGGCGCTGGTCATCGGCCATCCCCGAGACCCCGTCCACCCGTTCTCAGACGCCGGGATGCTCGCCGCCGAGCTGCCCAACGGCCGGCTGATCGGCGCGCACTCGGTACTTGAGCTGCGCGTGCGGCCCGAGCGGCTCACGACCGAGATCGCGACGTTCGTGGAGGAGTGCTGGGAGCAGCCCGACTGGGGTGCGCCGCCGACCGGCTAAAGCGACGGCGACCTCGCGTTGAACGCGCCGCACCTGACCTGACCCTCTCAGCGTCGCGGTGACACGCTGACCGTGACCTGCGCGGCACGGCGGCCGGCGACGAGCTCGAGCAACGGGGCGTCACGGGCGGACGTGACACGCGCCCCGACCACGCGGACACGGTAGCCGTCGGGGTAGGTGTAGGTCGGCAGCTCGATCTCGGTCGGGGCGCGGATCCGCCGCGACGGCACATACACGTAGCGCAGCCGCCGGCTTGACGGTCGGTAGGACTGCGCGCCGGGCGCGCCGGCGGTGGCGAAGGCGTAGGGGACCGCCAGCGCGCGGGCCAGCGCCGGGTAGGGCGCGCGGGTCAGCTCGTCGAGCACGCCATCATCGGGCGTGCCGGCGGTGGGGTCGTCGAGCTGGAACGCCTCCCAGAACGCCCACGACAGGCCGGCCGCATCGGCGGCGGCAACCGTCGCGGCGGCGGCCGGCGCATCCGCGGAGGCCCCGAACTCGTCCATCATCCAGGCCGGCCCGCCGGGCTGGTCGGTGATCGTGGCGTCGCGCTCGGCCCGGGTCTGCGCGATCTGCGCGCCGGTCGCGCCGTACACGTGGAAGGCGAGCGCGAGGTCGGCGAAGCGCAGCGGCTCGGCGATCCCGATCCGCTCGGGATCGCCGAAGTCGGTGGACCCGCTCGGCTCGAAGATGACGACGTGACCGGGGTCGGCCGAGCGGATCGCGCCGATCAGGCCGTCGGGCAGAGCCTGGGCGTGGCTGAGCGCGCATGACCGGGGCTCGTGAACGGGGCCGCCGTAGTCGCACTCCAGTTCGGCGTCGACGTGGTCGGTGCGGTAGTCGTTGGGCTCGTTGGCGACCTCATAACCGATCACGTCCGGGTTGCCGCGGTAATGGCGCGCGACCGCCTCCCACACGCGCGCGAACTGACCCTGCAGGTCACCGCTGACGTCGTTGGCCCAGAAGTGATGGAAGGCGTCCTGCACGCCCGCGACGTCGTAGGCGCTCCCCCAACCGGGCGGCATCGCCGCCGTCGGCGCCGGCCACGTGCAGGTGGCCCAGGGCGGCGCGCCCTCGCCGTTCCACGGCGTGGCCCCGGTGGCATTGAAGAACGCCGACCCCCAGGCGTCCTGATGCATGTCGATGATCACCCTGATCCCCGCGTCCGCCAGGATCTCGACGATCTGGTCGGTCCGCTGCAGGTAGGCGCTGACCGTGCCCGGGTCATACGGATCACGGCTGCCCAGGCCGGGAAACGACCGGCCCGCGGCGTGCGGTGAGCAGTACACCGGATCGTTGGGAGCGACTCCGGCCGGGCCCGGTTCCAGGCCCTCCCAGATGATCCCCAGGCGCACGACGTTGACCCCGAGCCCCGCCAGCGTGAGCGCGTCGGCGATCGTGAACCGGCGGGCAGGATCCGGCGCGGTCGGCGACAGGACGTACGCGATACCGGGCCCGACGTCGGAGCCGACGCACGGGCTGCCCTCGGCGTCGGCGTCGAGCGCCGCGCCCCCGCACTTGTCGACGAGGTTGACGCCGTGCAGCTGCAGGCTCCGTCCCAGCGCGTCGGTGAGCTCCGGGCCGCCGGGCGCCCGCACGATCCCGGCGCGCGCCCAGCCGGCCCGCGCCGCGACGCCCGCCGCGGGGTCCGAGGCTCCGGCCGCCGCCGACAGCAGCGCCGCGAGCGCGAGCGCGAGCCCCGCGACGGCCGCCGCCCGACGCCGTTGACGTGACCGCTTTAGGCAGGCGGGCACCTCGCTAGCGGGGCGCCGGCGGGCCCGGCGGGGTGATGATGTCGCGGCCGGTGGGCCGCAGGTCGGCGTCGAGCTCCAGCTGCCAGAAGTACCGCGTGAACGTCACCCCGGCGGTGAACTCACCGACGTGCGGCTCGATCCGCTCGCCCCGGGCCATGCGCACGATCAGCTCGGGATACGTGCGCCCCGGCAGCGCGGCGTACATCGGCGCCGGGAAGGCGCCCCCGAAGCGGGTGTTGACGTCGGTGATGCCGAGCCCGACCTCGCTGTCGCGGAACACCTGCACCGTGCACGGCCCCCGGCACCCGAGCGCCTCGACGACGCGAGCGCCGAGCGCGATCAGCTCTCGATCGGCGATCACCGTGCCCTTGACCGACTCGCCCCCGCGCGACTCGATCATCGTCCGCGGGATCGCGTTGAGGCAGCGCCCGTCCAGGTCGCACAGGCAGTCGATCGAGAACTCGGGGCCGTCCATCAGCTTCTGGACCATCACCGGCTCCTTGACGTAGTCGATGAAGAACTCGGCGGCGCGGCGATCGGGGGCGGGATGGATCGAGCGGGCGCCCGAGCCCTGACGCGGCTTGATCATGACCGGGTAGCCGGACACCGGCTCGCCGGGGAGCACGGTCGGCGGCGAGGGCAGCCCGAGGCGGGTGAGCAGCAGGTGCGCCTCGTACTTGTCAAACGTCGCCCGGGCGAACTCGGGATCGGGCACGAACGCCGGCAATACACCGGCCGCGCGAGCGTGGCCGAGCACCTCGAGGTCGAGGTCGGTGAGCGGGACGACCGCGCGCACCCCCAGCTCGTCGCACAGCCGGCGCAGCGCCGGCACGTACTCCGGGTCGCTGATCGGCGGCACCGCGCGGCGGTGATGGGCGGCGTACTGGGCGGGCGCCAGCGGGTTGGGGTCGGCGGCGACAACCGTCGCGTGCTGGGCGAACGCCGAGACGATGTCGTAGCGCTTGCCGACGCCGGTGAGCAGGACCGCTATCGGGTCGGGGGTTGCCATCCGCCGGTCGCTCCTTTGTAGAGCCCGCTGCCGCGCAGCACCATGCCGAGCGTGCGGGCGAGGATCCGGCAGTCGAGCGCCAGCGAGCGGTGCTCGACGTACCACAGGTCAAGCTCGATCCGCTCGGGCCAGGGCAGCGCGGCGCGACCGTTGATCTGCGCCCAGCCGGTGATCCCCGGCTTGACCGCCAGCCGCCCGCGCTGGCGCGGGGTGTAGGCGTCGACCTGATGCTGGAGGGTGGGGCGCGGGCCGACGATCGACATCTCGCCGCGCACGACGTTCCAGAGGTTGGGCAATTCGTCGAGCGACGTGCGGCGCAGCAGCCTTCCCAGCCGGGTGATGCGGCTGTCGCCGGCGGCGATCGCCAGGCCGGCGCCGGTGAACTCCGCGCCGGAGACCATCGTGCGCAGCTTGTAGATCGCAAACGGCCGGCCGCCGAGGCCGACGCGGGTCTGGGTGTAGATCGGGTGGCCGGGCGAGTCCAGCCGGACCGCGACGGCGAGCACGAGCACGAGCGGGGCGCTGAGGATCGCCAGCGGCAGCGCGATCGCGAGGTCGAGCGCGCGCCTGATCACCGGGTCCCCTCGGCGGCATCCCAGCCGACGTCCGTGCCGTGGCGCAGCCAGTCCCACAGGCCGGCGGCCGACGACGCGGTGGTGAGCACGTAATAGCGAGCGAGCAGCAGCGGGCGCGAGGGGATGCCGGGGGCCGCCAGCGCCCCGAGCAGGAGTGCGCCCTGGGCGACCACCGCGAGCGCGTAGACGCGCCCGCGCCGCGCCAGGCAGGCGCTCGTCGCCAGCGCGATCACGTGCAGGAAGGGCGAGCCGTAGCGCAGCACGCGATGGGAGACGATCATCCCCGCATACATGGGGTCATAGCCGCGGGGTGAGAGCATGCCGCCGCGCAGCACGATCGGCCAGCCGTGGCCCATCATGCGTCGCTTGCGGCGGAACTCGCCCTCGATCGTCGGCGCCATCTTCTCGCTGGCGTGGGCGTCGGGGGCGTACAGCGCCCGCCGGCCGCGCTTGACCATGTTGAACGGGAACGAGAGGTCGTGGCCCATGATCGGGTCCACGACGAGATAGGAGTCGCGCCGGGTGGCATAGATCGCGCCGTTGCCGCCGGTGACCGAGCGCAGCTGCGACTCGAGCCGGCGCACCGCCATCTCATAGCGCCAGTACAGCCCCTCCTGGTTGCTCCCGCCCTCGTTGACGAAGCGCACGTCGCCGCACACGTAGCCGACGCGGGGATCGGCGAACGGCGCGACCAGCGCGACCAGCGCATCCGGCGACCAGCTCACGTTGGCGTCGGAGAACGCCACGATCTCGCCGCGGGCGCGCTGCACCGCCGCGTCCTGGGCGCGAACCTTGCCGCCGCGCGGAAGCTCGAGCACCAGGTCAGCGCCGGCCTCGCGCGCGCGAGCCGCGGTGGCATCGGACGAGCCGTCGCAGGCGACGATCACCTCCAGGCGGTCGGGCGGGTAGTCCAGCGCGCGCAGGTTGGCGACGCGCGCGGCGATCACGTCCTGCTCGGCGTAGGCGGCGACGATCACCGACACCGACGGCGCGGGCCGCCCGGCGCCCGGCGGCGGCTCGGCGTCGCGCCCCCGACGGCGGCGCCGGCGCGCGGCGAGCGCGAGCGCGCCGGCGTACCCGACGTGCGTCCAGGCCAGCAGCCCCGCCGAGATCCAGAATGCCGTCTTGCGCGCGCGCACGGCCGGAGATTGTCGCGCACTACCCTCATTCCCATGGAACTCGGACTTGCCACCTTTGCCGACCTGAGCTCCGGCGTCAGCCCGGAGCGGCGGATGCGCGAGCTGCTGGAGGAGGCCGATCTGGCCGAGCAGCTCGGGCTCGACGTGTTCGCGATCGGCGAGCACCACCGGCCGGACTTCCTGATCTCCTCGCCGGCGATCGCGCTCGCGGCGGTCGCCGCCCGCACGCGGCGGATCCGGCTGTCGAGCGCGGTGACCGTGCTGAGCTCCGACGATCCGGTGCGCGTGTTCGAGCAGTTCGCCGAGCTCGACCTGATCTCCGGCGGCCGCGCGGAGATCATGGCCGGCCGCGGCTCGTTCACCGAGTCCTTCCCGCTGTTCGGCTACGACCTCGACGACTACGACGAGCTGTACGCCGAGAAGCTCGACCTGCTGCTGCGCATCCGCGAGTCGGTCCGCGTCACATGGTCGGGCCGCCTGCGCGCGCCGCTGGAGGACCAGGGCGTCTGGCCGCGCCCGGTCCAGGACCCGCTGCCGGTGTGGGTGGCGGTCGGCGGCTCGCCGAACTCGGCGATCCGGGCCGGGGCGCTCGGGCTGCCGCTGACGCTGGCGATCATCGGCGGTCAGCCGGAGCGCTTCGCGCCGCTGATCGCGCTCTACCGCCAGGCGGCCGCGCAGGCCGGCCACGACGCCGACGCGCTTGCGGTGGCGATCAACACCCACGCGTTCGTCGGCGCGACCTCCCGGGAGGCCGACGCCGCGTTCGCGCAGCCCTACCTGGCGATGATGAACCGGATCGGCCGCGAGCGTGGGTGGCCGCCGTCGGGGCGCGCCGAGTACGAGGCGCTGCGGTCGCCGCGCGGCGCGGTCGCCGCCGGCTCGCCCGAGCAGGTCGCCGAGAAGATCCTGTTCGAGCACGACCTGTTTCACCACACGCGCTACATCGCGCAGATGAGCGTCGGCGCGGTCGCCCACGCCGACGTGCTGCGCTCGATGGAGCTGTTCGGCACCGAGGTCGCGCCGGTCGTGCGCGCCGAGGTCGCGCGCCGGGCGGCCGCGCCGGTCAGCGCCGGCTGAGTGGCCGGCTGAGCAGCCGCTCGTACAGGGCAAGCGTGCGCCGCGCGGCGCCGTCCCACGAGTACGGGCCCTGGGCCGCGGCCAGCGCCGCCGCGCCGAGCCGGGCGCGGGCGGCGGGGTCGGCGACCAGCCCGGCCAGCGCGACGCGCAGCGCCGCGGGGTCCTGCGCCGGAGCGAGCACCGCCGCGCCGGCGGCGGCGACCTCCGAGAAGCCCCCCACGTCGCTGAGCACGATCGCCTTGCCGTGGCCCAGCGCGCTCGCCAGCACGCCGGACTGGTCAAAGCGCTCGGTCCGGGCGTAGGGCAGGACGACGACGTCGGCGCGGCCGAGCACCGCCTGCGCCTCGGCCTCGCTGACGAACCGCGTCACCCACGACACCGACGGCGTCGCGAGCGCGCGCAGCGGCTCGAGGTCCATCATCGGGCGCCCGACGATCCACAGCTGCGCCCCCGGCACGCCCTGCCAGGCCGTCAACAGCGTCTCCAGGCCCTTGTAGGGCCGCAGCAGCCCGAAGAACAGCACCACCGGGCCCGAGTCGCCGGACGGGAGCTCGGCCGGCAGCGCCGGCGCGCAGGGCGACGTGTCGGCGGCCGGGGGGGGCGGTGCGAACGCTCCGTGGTGGATCACGTGCACCCGCTCGGTGGGGACGCCGAGGCGGTCGACCAACTGCGCCCGGCCGTAGCCCGAGTGCACGATCACCGCATCGACGCGCTCCAGCAGCCGGCGCTGGACCGCCACCTGCCCGGGGCGCGGCTCGCGCGGGAGCAGGTCGTGGGCGGTGAGCACGAGCGGGCGGTCGGGGAGCAGCAGCGCGTCGAGCCACGGTACCGCCAGCCACTGGAAGTGCACGACGTCGGCCTCGCCGGCCATGGCGCGGTAGCGCAGCATGTCGGGCCCGTGCTGGGCGAGCCGCCCGATCCGGCGCCGGCGCGACCCGGGCGCGCCGCGGGCGCGGCGGTAGAACAGCCGGCGCACGGCGTAGCCCTCGGGGGCGGGCACGTCGCCGTAGCCGAAGCGGCTGGTGACCAGCTCCACCGACGCGCCGGCCCGGGCCAGCGCGCTGCACAGCGCGTGGTCATAGGGCGGCGTGAACGCCGGCGGGTCGACGACGTGGACGCGCACGGGCGGAGTCATCCCAGCCGCCGGCCGGCGAGCGCGGCCAGTCGCGCCGCCGGCGCGCGAATCTCGTCGCCGCCGAGCGGGCGCAGGTGGGCGTCGGGCTCGTGGCGCAGCCGCGCCACCGCGGGCGCCAGCGCCGCCAGCCCCGGCTGACCGGGGCCGCGGCTGACGAGATCCCGGGCGCAGCGCAGCGGATGGCGCGCGAGCAGCCAGGCGAGCGCCGCGATCCGCGCCGCGACGCCGTCGTCCTCGCGATAGTCGATCGCCAGCTCGCGGGCGGGCCCGGAGGCCATCTGCTCCGGGCGCCCGGCCGCCTCGACCCGCGCGCCGGCCAGGCTCACCGCGAAGTCGGCCAGCGGATCCCCGGCGGCCGGGAAGTGCCCGGCGACGAGGACCACGCGCGCCGTGCCGCGCGCCGGCCGCGGGGGGCGGTTGGACAGCGCCAGCCCGGCCAGCTCGTCGAATCCGAGCAGCGCATCGAGGGCGAGAAAGCCGCCGCGCAGCAGCCGTCCGGGCGGCGCGGAATCGGCGACGGGCGGCGGCGGCAAGCGATCAACCGCCGTCCCCGGCCCGGGCCGGGCCGACAGCGCCGCACGGGGCGCGAGACGCTGCAGCGACCCACCCGCGCCATGATGCAGCGCCCGCCCCGCGGCCCGGCGCAGCGCCGGCTCGGGCTCGAATCCGTCGTAGCGGCGCGCCAGCCACGCCCTCCCGGCGGCATACCCACGCCACTGGCGGCGCAGGGCGCGCACGGTCGTGCGGTAGCGGTGCTCCACCCGGGCCGCGGGCCGGGATTGCAGGCGCCAGCCGGCGCGCTGCAAGCGCCAGCTGAAGTCGGTGTCCTCGGCCGCCCGCAGCCCCTCGTAGAAACCGCCGACGGCCTCGAACGCCGCGCGGCGCACGAGCAGGTTGGCCGCCACCGCGCGCGGCATGTAGGCATGGGCGAGATGGGCGTCCTGGTCAAGGAAGCTCTTGGCCGCCCCGTAGCGGGCGGCGAATCCGCGGGCGCCGGGAGCCGGCACGACCGCGCCGGCCAGCGCGCCGACGTCGTCGGCGATCGGCGCCTCGAAGTAGCGATCGAGGAGATCCGGGGGCGCGGCACAGTCGGCGTCGAGGAACAGGATCCACTCGCCCCGCGCGCGCTGCGCGCCGGCGTTGCGCGCGCGCGACGGCGAGCGCTCGCCCGGCGCGGGCACGACGGTCACGCCGCGGCGGGTCGGTGCCGTGGCTGAGTTGTCGGCGAGGATCAGCTCGTCGCCCGGGGCGACGCGCAGGATGTCCAGCGCCGCCAGCGCGACGAGCGCCTCGGCCGCGGACCCGGCGAACGGCATCACGACGCTCACGGCCGGCCGGCTCACGGCTCGCCCCCGGCGGGCGCCGCCCGGGCGGTGCGCACCCGCGCGACCAGCACCCGGGCCTGGCGCAGCTCGGCGGCGTGGGCGAAGCCGGTCGCCAGCAGCGCCGGCGGGATCACCGCGAAGACCGCGAGCCGGGTGAGGAACCCGACCGCGCCGTGGGTCGGCAGCAGCAGATCACCGGCGGCCCCCAGGCCGCCCATCACCACCACCAGCTGCGCCAGCCGCCCCCACTCAAAGCCGACGTGAAACGCCTGGCGCGTCAGCAGGTGCATGACCGACAGCATCACCACGTAGGCGCCGCACAGCGCGATCCCCGCCCCGGCGAGGCCGAGCGCGGGGACGAGCGTGAACAGCAGCACGACGTTGGCGGCGAGGCCCGCCAGGGCCGCCGGGAAGTTGCGCGTCGTCACCTTGGCGCGGCCGGCGATCACCAGAAACACGACCCACAACCCGTACATCGCCCAGCCGAGCGCGACCCACGGAAGCGCGCGGTAGCCGCCGAAGAAGGCGGGCGCGGCCAGCAGCGCCAGCACCCACCGGCCGAGCAGCGCCAGCCCCGCCACGACCCAGCCGCTGACCATCAGGTAGTACGTCGTCACCAGCCCGAACAGCCGGGAGGCCTGCGCGTCGTCGGTGATCGAATAGGCCAGCGGCGGCCACGCGTACTGGAAGGCGCGCACGATGAACGCCACCGTGCCCGCCAGCTTGACGGCGATCGAGTACAGGCCGGCCTCCGTGTGGCTGCGGTGGTAGATGTAGTACCGGTCGACGACGCTGAGCAGGTACACCGAGGCCTCCGCGGGAACGGTGGGCAGCCCGAACCACATCAGCTCGCGCCAGGACTGCACGCGCGCACGGCGAGCGGGATCCGGAGCCCGCCTGCCCCACAGCCGCCGGCGAAACGTCCACCACAGCCCGACCAGCACCGCCGCGGAGGTCGCGTAGTTGCCCAGCAGCAGGCCGCGCGCGCCGTCATGCAACCCCACCACGAGCACGAGCGAGGACGCGACCGTCACCAGCACGTTGGTCAGCGATGCGGTGGCGTAGACCCGCAGCCGCTCGTCGACGCGCAGCAGCGCGTAGGCGAGCTCGAGGTTGGTGAACGCCCACAGCCCGAGCACCGCCACGCGCAGGATCGGGGCGTCGGTGTGGCCGAGCACGAGACGGCTGAGCGGGGCCGCCAGCAGCGCCATCGGCACCGACACGATCGTCGTGGCGGCCAGCAGAAAGGCGATCGCCCGCCGCGCGAGCGCGGCGCGGCGCGGCTCGTCGGCGTCGGTGAAGTAGAACCGCAGGAACGACTCGATGATCCCGAAGCGGACGATGATGCTGATCAGGATCACGCCGTTGGCCAGCAGCTCGACGGTGCCGTAGCCGCCGGGAGCGATGTAGCGCGTGTAGACAGGCAACAGCAGCACCGCGATGAACTTCGAGACGACGTCGGCGAGCTGGTAGGCGCCCAGCGACGACGCCAGGCGCTTGAGGTAGGCGGCCACGGCGGTGAACGGTACGCGGCGCGCAGGTGGGGCCGCGTGCCGCGGCGGCGGCGGCGGTCAGCCGGCGCCGGCCGGCGCGACGTGCTCGAGCAGCGGGGCGGCGACCTCGTTGACCCAGCCGATCGCCTCCAGATAGCGATCCGCGCCGGCGGCCAGGAGGGAGTGGGCGCGGTCGAAGTCGCCCGCCTCCAGCGCGATCACGCAGTCCAGCAGCGCGCCCATCTCGCCCTGATGGGCGATCAGCGCCCGCGACATGTCCCGGGGGAACGGGATCGAGGCGAGCACCTCCTCGATCGGCGTGTCCAGCAGCGCGTCGACCACCGAGAACAGGCCCACCGCGAACAGCTTGGACGGATCGGCGCCGGTCGTCCGCCCACCCGCCAGCTCGCAGAACCGGGCGCGGATCAGCGCGGTCACCGTCAGCTCCGCCGGCTTGTCGTCGACGCCGGCGAAGATGCTGAGCGTCGCGCACCGCCTGAGGTTCTCCAGGCCCAGCAGGGCGAGCGCCTGGCCGATCGAGGAGACCTCGTGGCGCGTGCCGAAGTAGGCCGAGTTGATATAGCGCAGCAGCCGGAGGCTGAGCGCGACGTCGGCGAGCTTCAGCAGCGGATGGCTGTCGGTGCTGTACTCGAAGTCGTCGAGCGCGACGCGGTAGCCCTGGCGCTTGAGGTCGGCGACGAGACCGATCAGCTCATCGTCGATGACCTGACCCTCGAGGATCTCGACGCCGATCAGCTCGGGCGAGATCGTGCTCACCAGCCCGCTGATCAGGAACTCCCGGGACGCGTTGATCCAGGCCAGGTGCGACCCCACGATCCGCTGCAGGCCGATCTCGGTGAGGGCGTTGAGGACGACCGTCGACGTCGCGCTGTGGTGATCGACGACGCCGCGGTCGGTCGCCCGGCGCTCCCTGAACAG
>JBELAG010000200.1:0-11453 GCA_049509055.1 Solirubrobacteraceae bacterium | reverse complement strand
AAGGCACGCCGCGACGAGCGCGCCCAACCTCCGTCGACCGTGATCTCGTGACCGCATGGGCTCCCGCGGTCCGCCGAATCGGCGCCGGATGATCGCACAGGCGGGGGGCGCATCGGGCCACGCCCGACGCGCGGGGCCGGGCCCGCCCGGCCGGAGCGACCGGAGCGAGCCCGCCCGGTGGCTATTCGGCGCGGTCGTACTTGAACGAGATCCCGAGCCGGATGCGGTAGTTGACGACGCCCCCGTCCTGGATCGTCAGATCCTGGCGCAGGACCTCCGCGATGCGCAGTTCGCGCACGCTCTTCGCGGCCGTCTCGACGGCCACCTTGGCCGCCGCCTCCCAGGATTCGGTGCTGACGCCAACAACCTCGGTGACCCGGTACACGCTCTCCGCCATGTGACCTCCTGTTGGGACAAATTCCGGTTGAGGCGCGAGTCTCTCACTCCGGGGTGCGCTCGTGCGGAATTTCTGCGCCGTGACCGGCCTGCGCCGCGATCCGCTCGATGATCGCCGCCGTCGCCTCGGGATCCTCGATCTGCGGATAGTGGCCGAGCGACGGCAGCCGGGTGAGCGGCGCGGCGGGCCTGAGCTCCCGCACGGCCGCGAGCACCGCCTCGGTGCAGACCGGGTCACGGCCCGCCCAGGCCAGCTCCAGGCGCCCCGGCCAGTCGCGCAGCGCTCCGTGCCAGCGCGCGGCGTAGGTCACGCGCTCGTGCAGGTAGAACGTCAGGCGGTCGACGATCCGGTGGCCGCCGTGGTGGGCCAGCAGCGACCACTGGTCGGCCGCCTCGGCGGCGCTGAGCGGATGCTGATCGGAGAAGATCCGCCCGAACTGGGCGCGGAACGCGCGCTCGTTGGAGAGCCGGGCGGCGATCGGGCCCAGGCGGCTGCGCAGGACCTTCTGCGAGACCGTGAGGCTCGCCCGCTCGATCACCATGCTGCCGTTGAGCAGCAGGACGGCGGCCGGCGTGAACCGCAGACGGCCCTCGAGGTCGCGGGCCAGCAGCTCGGTGGCCACCGACGTCCCCATGTCGTGCGCGACGAGCACCACCGGCTCGGACCCGAACCGCGCGGCGACCGCCTCGGCGAGGTCGGCCTGGGCGATCAGCGAGTAGCGGTGGTCGCGGGGCTTGTCGGAGAGCCCGAAGCCGAGGAAGTCAAAGCCGGTGATCCGCCGCGGCACGAGGCGCGCGATGACCCGGCGCCAGTCATAGCTGCTCGACGGATAGCCGTGCAGGAGCAGGATCGGCGGGCCGGTTCCGGGGCGATCGCGGATGAAGATCCGGTGGTGGTCAAGCACCTCCAGCCGGCCCCCGTCGCGCCAGTCGCTCGCGCCGCCGGTCAGCATCCCGCCACCTCGAGGCGGGCGATCGTCGAGAACGTGCACCAGTACACGTCGCGCCCCCATCCGGGGGCCGGAAACAGGACCGACTGGAACATGCTCGGCACGCGCGCCCGCGCACGCTCGGCGCCGGTCTCGATGTCGAGCACGACGACGTCGTCGCCGCAGGCCAGCGCCGCCGCGGCGCGGACCGCGGGCCGGCGCGCCAGCCAGCCCGAGCGGGCGGCGGCCGCGCGGTAGGCGCGCGTGCGCAGCACCGGCGGCCCCTTCCAATCGCCGACCACGAGCTCGCCGGTATCGGGATAGCGGATCATGTGGGCGGCGTGAGCGATCGGGCGCCGCCACAGCGGTTGAAGCTGTTGCTCGAAACGGAACGCCGCGACGACGCCGTTGCCCGAGTCATAGGCGATCGCGATGCGGCGCTCGGGGTCATACAGCGGGGGGTCGGTGACGGTCCCGCGCGGCGCGCCGCACACCTCGATCAGCTCGCGGTCGGCGGGGTCCGACAGCGACACGCGGATCAGGTGGACCGGCCCGCCGGCGACGCCGGCGCCGAGCATCGTGGTGGCGTAGTCGTGCGCGCCGTTGTCCAGGAACCACAGTTGCCCGCCCTCCAGCACCGGGTCCCAGCCGTAGGATTGGCCCCGGCGCTGCAGATATGGGACCTCCAGGTCACGGTGCAGGCGCCGCCCGTCCCAGCGGTAGCGGTGGACGGCGGTCGCGCCGACCGCGTAGAGGCTGTCGCCGTCGGCCGACAGGCGGGCGACGACGCTCTCGGGGAGCTCGGTCTCGGGGCAGCGCGGCGCCAGCGTGTCGGGATCGAGCAGCGTGACGCGGGCGGGATGCGTGAGCGAGCGGTCGATGTCCTTCATCGCCAGGGTCCCGTCGCCGAGCGTCACGAACGAGTTATACGGGCGAGGCTGGGGCAGCACGCGGGTCGCGCGCAGCTCGAGGTCGGGCGAGAGCCGGTGGCAGTGACGGCCGTGGACGACGTGCAGCCCGCCGTCCGCGGCGACCGCCAGGCCGCCCGGCCAGAACGGCCCGCCGGCGAGCTCCGGTGAGCGGGCGACCGGCGCGAGCGTCAGCGGGTCGATCCGCTCCACCCAGGCCGTCGTCGGGTCCTGCAGCGGCCGCCGCCCCATCGTGTGACGCAGCGCGAACACCTCGCCGGGGTCGCGCAGCACGACCATCGTGGTCGCGAACGCGTCACGGACGGCGGCGGCGATCAGCCGCTCGCCGTCGGCGATGGCGAGCCCGTGCGTCCCGGTCGGGGCCTGCGAGCGGCGGGGACCGCCGTCCTCGGCCGGCCATGGGCTGGCCCCGGCGCTCACGGCGCCGGCCCGGCGGACTCGCCACCGCACACGAGCTCGCGATATGTACCGTCTCGCACATCGTGTAGCGTCGCCGGGCGGCGGCTGCCGAGACCGAGAAAGAGGGGCTCCTGGTGAGACAAGCGAAAGTCGGGCCCGGCGCGTCGCCGCGGCGGGCGGGGCGGCTGGGCGGGTACCGCTTCGCGGCGCTGGTGGCGATCGCTCCGATCGCCGCGATCGTGCTGACGATCGCGACGGCATCCGCGACCCGCGTCAGCCGCGCGACGGCGTCGGCGAACGCGCGCGTGCAGCCGGCCACCGGCATTCACAAGATCAAGCACATCATCATCATCATGCAGGAGAACCGGTCGTTTGACACCTACTTCGGGACCTATCCCGGGGCCGATGGCCTCCCCCGCAACCAGCGGGGCCAGTTCACGGTGTGCGTACCGGACCCCCTGACGCACAGCTGCGTCAAGCCGTACCTCGACACCAGCGACATCCAGGCCGGCGGGCCCCACATGGCGGTGGACGCGATCGCCGACATCGACGGCGGCAAGATGAACGGCTTCATCGCCAGCCGCTACAGCGGCCACCCGGACACCGACATCCTCGGCTGCACGGCCCAGGGGCTCCCCAGCACCTGCGACGACGTGATGGGCTACCACAACGGCAAGCAGCTCAAGGACTACTGGGCCTACGCCCGCAACTTCGTGCTGCAGGACCACATGTTCGAGCCCAACATCGGCTGGAGCCAGATCTCGCACCTCTACATGGTCTCGGGGTGGGCGGCCAAGTGCGTGCCCAACAAGCCGATGTCGTGCACGTCGGATCTCGTCAACCCCGACTCGGACCTGAGCGGGGGAAGTCCCAACGTCGGGCTGACGGCGTTCACCGACGTCACCGAGCCGACCAACTACTACAGCTCCAACCCCAAAGACCAGCCGCCGTACGCCTGGACGGACATCACCTACCTGTTGCACGAGTACGGCGTCAGCTGGCGCTACTACCTGTCACAGGGAACCGAGCCCGACTGCGCCAGCGGCGCGATGACGTGCGCGTCGGTCCCCCAGAACGTCAAGACCCCGCAGATCTGGAACCCGCTCGTGGACTTCACCACCGTCCACCAGGACCGCCAGCTCGACGACATCGTCCCGAGCACCCAGTTCTTCGCCGCCGCCAAGGCGGGCACGCTGCCGGCGGTCTCGTGGCTGATCCCCAGCGGCGATGACAGCGAGCATCCGCCGGCGAACATCAGCTGGGGCCAGAACTACGTCACCAACGCGATCGACGCGGTGATGCGCAGCAAGGACTGGGACTCGTCGGCGATCTTCCTGGCGTGGGATGACTGGGGCGGCTTCTATGACCACGTCAAGCCTCCGAAGGTCGACGGTCAGGGCTACGGGCTGCGCGTTCCCGGTCTGGTGATCAGCCCCTACGCCAAGACCGGCTACGTCGATCACCAGATCCTGTCCTTCGACGCCTACCTCAAATTCATCGAGGACGACTTCCTCGCCGGCCAGCGCCTCAATCCGAGGACCGACGGCCGTCCCGACTCGCGTCCGGACGTGCGCGAGAGCGAGCCGATCCTCGGCAACCTGGCCACGGACTTCGACTTCGACCAGAAGCCGCGCCGGCCGTTCATCCTGCCCGTGCTCCCGCAGGACAAGCTGCCGCCGGCCGGCCTCGTGATCAAGAACTGAGATGGCGCCGGCGGCGGTCGATGCCCGGGGGCTGACCAAGCGGTTCGGCGCGCGCTGCGCGGTGGACGGGGTCGGCGTGACCGTCGAGCCGGGTGAGATCCGCGGCCTGCTCGGGCCCAACGGCGCCGGCAAGACGACGTTGCTGCGGCTGCTGCTCGGGCTCGTGTGGTCCGACGCCGGCACGGTGAGCTTCTTCGGTCGCCCGCAGCGCGACGGCGACGCGCCCGATCTCGCCGGCGTGGCGGGGTTCGTCGAGGAGCCGGCGTTCTATCCCTACCTGACCGGGCGCGTCAACCTCGAGCTGCTGTCCGAGCTCGACGGCGGACGGCGGCGCTCCCGGATCGACGAGGTCCTGGCGACGGCCGGCCTGGCCGACCGCGCCGCGGACCGGGTGAGCGGCTACTCGACCGGCATGCGCCAGCGGCTGGGCATCGCCGCGGCGCTGCTGCGGGCGCCGCGGCTGCTGCTGCTCGACGAGCCGACGAGCGGGATGGACCCCGCGGGCGTCGGTGACGTCCTGGCGATGATCACCCGGCTCGCCCGCCGGGGGGTGGCCGTCCTGATCAGCAGCCATCAGATCGCCGAGATCGAGGCGGTGTGCGACAGCTTCACGGTGCTGGCGTCCGGGCGGGTGGTGTGGGACGGGACCGCCGCGGCGCTGCGCTCGCAATCGCCCGTCCCCGCCTACCGGCTGGTCACCAGCGACGACGGCGAGGCGCTGCGTCTCGCCCACGCCGGCCACGACGTCCGCGCCGCGCGCTCCCCCCAGGGCGGACTGGTCCTCGCCGCCGGCGACCGGCAGCTCGACGCCTACGTGCTCGCCCTCGGTGAGGCGCGCGTCGCGATCCGCCGGCTCGAGCTCCGGACCGGCTCGCTGGAGTCGATGTTCTTTGCGCTGACCGCCGGCGGCGAGTCCGAGCCGGCGGTGTCGCCGCGGTGACCGCGACCCGGGCCCTGGCCACCCCCGCGACCCAGGAGCCGGCCGCGGCGCACCCGCGCGCGGGCGTCCGGCACGCGTGGCGCGCCGAGCGGCGCAAGCTCGCCGGCCAGCCGGCGCTGCGCCTGGCCGCCCTCGTCTGTCTGCTGGGGCCGTTCGCCTTCGCCGCGGTGCTGAAGATGCAGAGCGGCGTCCCGGCGGACACGCTGTTCGGGATGTGGGTGCATCAATCCGGGTTCGCGATCCCGCTGGTCGTGCTCAGCTTCGCCGGCTCGTGGGGCTTCCCCGTCCTGGCCGGGGTGCTGGCCGGGGACATCCTGGCCTCCGAGGACCGCTACGGCACGTGGAAGACCGTGCTCACGCGGTCCTGCAGCCGGCGTGACCTGTTCGCCGGCAAGCTGCTGGCCGCCGCGGCGTTCGCGGTCGCGCTGGTCGCGCTGGTGGCGGCGTCGAGCCTCGTCGCCGGCCTCGTGCTGGTCGGCGACCAGCCGCTGGTCAGCCTCGGCGGGACGATGCTGTCGCCCGGCCGGTGCGTCGTCGTCGTCGCGCTCAGCTGGCTGGTCAGCATCCCTCCGGTGCTCGGGTTCGCCGGCCTCGCGGTGCTGTTCTCGACGATCACCCGCAGCGGGATCGCCGGCGTGCTCGGCCCGATCCTCGTCGCGCTGGCGATGCAGTTGCTGGCGCTCGTCGGCACCGGCTACTGGGTGCACACCTGGCTGCTGGCCTCGGCGTTCGACGGCTGGCACGGGCTGCTGGCCGGGCGTCCGTTCCACCGCCCGCTGATGCTGGCCGAAATCGTCAGCGTCGCCTGGATCGTCGTCACCGTGAGCGTGTCATGGGTGGTCCTGCGCGGGCGCGACTTCGCCGGCGCGCCGGTCGCGCGCCGACCGGGGTGGGCGATGCCGGTGCGCGTGTTCGCCGCCGGCGCCGGCGTCATCGCGGTGCTCGCGCCGGCCTGCAACTGGGGCCCTGCGGCGGTCACGGCAGCCCGGCTGGAGGCCGCGATCAAGCCGACGTTCAACGGCCTCACCGTGCTCCAGCAGCGCCTGCTCGGACGCCGCATCGCGCCCGGGTCGCGCCTCGACGACGACGCGAGCTGCGTCCGGCGCTCCGGCGCGACCCAGGGGCCGGGCGACGATTGGATCTGCACGATGAACATGGTGATCGAGCTCGACGGCCCGACGCCGTTCTCGCTGACCCCGGTCGCCTTCGACGTCGCGGTCAAGGCGAACGGCTGTTACAAGGCCGAGGGCCCGCCGACGTTCGTCGGCCAGCCCGAGATCCGCGACGCGCACGGCGCCGAGGTCGTCAACCCGCTGTACGCGTTCGACGGCTGCTTTGACCCGACATAGGAGAGAGATCCCGCATGACATTCACCATCCGCCGAGCACCGCTCGCCGCCGTCCTGGCGGCCGTTGCGGTGCCGGCCTCGGCGGTCGCCTCGGCCCGCGTGCTGCGCCCGATCACCAAGATCACCGCTCACAAGGTCAGCCTGACCGGGCACGTCGAGGCGCTGTCCTCGACGGGAACGATCGGCACGCCCGGCGTCAAGGACACCGATGCCGGGATCCTGGACGGGACCATTTCGGGCACTCCGCGCTGGGAGGGCGCGATCACCCAGGTCGCGACCTGGTCGACCGGTCTCGCGATCACGACCACCGGCACGGCGTTCAACACCGACGGCGCGCTTCGCTTCACGCTGTCGGGGAAGTTCACCGCTCGCTCGCCGGGCGAGCTGGCGCTGCGCGGGAGGATGGCCGTCACGGGCGGGACCGGCATCTACGCCGGCGCGCACGGGACGCTGGCGGTGTCGGGTACGGCCGTCGCGTCGCCGGCCACCACGAAGCTGGCGTTCCGCCTCACCGGAACGCTGTCCTTCTGAGCTGCGGCGCGTGGCGCTGGGCTGCCCGCCGAGCGAGCCCGGACTGCGCCGCCGGGGCGGCCCAGGAGGCGAGGCGCGGTCTTTTTTCGGCCTGTGAGGCCGAAGATCGACCACGCAACCCGTGGGTTGCGGTTGGGCGGGCGCGGGACGGGTGCGGGGCGGTGCGGGAAACCGGGCGTCAGACCGGCGGCATCACGATGCTGACGGCCGCCGGCCGGTGAGCGGCGCCGCGGAAGCCCGCCAGCCGGCGCAGCGCCGCCGCAAACGAGGGGGCGTCGAGATCTGAGTCGTCGAGATGGGGCACGGCGGCGCGCAGCGCGGCGTCGAGCAGTTCCTCGCGCCCGCCGGGATGGGTGTCGGCGATGTCGCGGGTGAGCGCGGTCGCGGTGAGCGCAAAGTCGGAGTCATCGCCCTCGAATGCGGCGGCGTCGGCCAGGCATCGAGCGCAGAGCTCCACGGTCGCGGTGTCGAGCATGCCCCATGGATCGGGCGCGGGGCAGACCGGCAACATCCGGGGTGCCACGCACGGCGATCGCGCTCACTACGGAGGATGACACCGCCGGGCGACCACGCGCCGGTGTTCACGACCTGTTCACCGGCGCCGCCGCGGGGCGGGCATAGAGTGGCGCGGCCCGCGCCCTCACGCGTACACGAGCTCGCCCGGAGGTTGACCCCCATGTCCCGACCGCTGTGGAACACCATCGCCGCTCTTGCCCTCGTCGTCTGCATGGCCATCGCCGCGCCCGTCGCCTCCGCGCGGACCGGCCCGACGTACGTCGTCGGGACGCCGGTGGTCGACACGGTGACGGGCTCGGCGCTTAATCCGGCCCCCTGGACGCTGTCGCAGGGCGATCCGACGGTCGGCGCCCCCTACGACCGCTCGCTGCCGACGTTCTCGTTCGGGGGCGATCCGCTCGGCACCTTCGCCGGCACGAGCTATCCGAACCTGTCGGTCTACCCCGGCTCGGGCACCGACGTGGCGGGCGCGCCGCTCGGCGTCAACCCGGCGCCCTACGACACCGGCTTCGCCGGGACCCCCGGGCCGCTGTCGGGCTACTGCACCAGCGGCGGAGCCAACCCGGAGACCGGCGCGGTCTCGCGCGAGCCGGCGGGCGCGCTGCTGCCGATGTCGCCCTACTACTTCCCGTTCGTGATGCGCAACCCCAACGACCCGCTCGTCCTGACCGGGTTCTTCGACTACCGGCCCAAGGACACCGACGAAGCGCTGGTGGTGGCCAACTCCTACAACGACGGACGGACCTGGCACTTCGTCGACGAGAAGCTCGAGCTCAACCCCGACAACTGCGGCGACCTGATCCAGAACGACAATGGCCAGGGCCACGCGTTCGTGATGAAGGTCGGCGGCGGCTACGACCTGTACACGCTCAACCGGGTCAGCGGTGACACGCTGGGTCAGGGCCTGCTCGTCCACCGGCTCGACTTCCAGCGGACCCGTGCCAACCCGTTCGGCGACCCGATCGCGTCGCTGCCGGCGAGCGAGCCGGTCGACGCCGGCCCGAACCCGGTCAACCCGGCGCAGGGCGCGCTGGGCTACGACGACGCGATCCAGCCGTCGGGCCCGGCCACCGCGGAGATCGGCAACGGCCAACCCGGCGAGACCCTGTTCGTCCCCAACTACCAGTCCAATCCGGCGGGCGGGGTGAACATCGGGGTCTCCTCGCTCGCCCCGTTCAGCGCGATCACCGGCGACCCCGGCGGCGAGGTCGTCGACATCGGGACGCGCCCCGCGGTCAGCACCGAGACGGCGAACATCACGATTCACTGCGCGGGCGGTGACACCAGCGGCCCGGTGGTCGACGCCAACGGCGGCGCCGAGCTCACCGGATGCGTCGCCGTCGACGCCGCCGGCGCCGCCGGGCTGCAGACGGTGACCGTCACCCAGGGCGACAACATCGCGGCCTTCCCCGAGGTTCCCGACACCGCCGAGGTCACCGATCCCGCGACCGAGGGCAACCCGGTCGGCAGCGGCCTGCAGGCGCCCGACGGCATCATCGGCACGTTCCCGGCGCGCGAGGTCCCGGGCGCGCCGCGGAGCTCGACCGTGGTCATCTACGGCGAGAAGATCGTCGACTACTTCGACCCGGCCACCCTCGCCGGCGCCAAGAGCGTCGCCTACACCCTGACCGCGGCCACGCCGATCGACCTGCCGGTCAGCTCGCTCGGCTACGCCGGTACCGGACCCCAGTCGCAGGCCAGCCTCACCAACGACGACGCGCCGGGCGCCGCCAACCCCGTCAGCGGGATCCAGCTCGGCTTCGACGCCGCCGCCGGGACCGGTGTGACGTCGGGGATCGTCTCGGTGGACTGCACCGGCCAGTCGGCGACCGGCGGGTCCGGCGCAGGGCCGGAGCTGCTGGGCTGCACCGCCGCATCGCTGCCGAGCGGCGACACGAGCGTCACCGCGCAGGGCGGATACACGGTCGGTGCTCCCGGCGCCTGCAACGCGCCCGGGGACGTCCTCCAGAGGACCGGCGAGGGCAGCACCAATCCCAAGACCCTGTTCAAGAACAACGAGGACTACACGGTCGTCCGGGCGGCATACACGACCAACGGGATCGACTTCACCGACCTCGGGATCGTCAGCGGGATCTCCAGCCCCGCCTACCAGGGCAACGCCGCCGACACGACGCCGGTGGGCAGCACGGCCGGCACCGATCAGCTGCGATTCGTCGCCTCGCGCGGGACGATCGTGGCGACCTCCGGCGGAACGCGGGGGGAGGAGACGATGTTCATGTCCGGGGCGGACTGCCAGGACGGCGACAGCGACGCCTTCCAGCAGGTGTTCTACGCGACGTCGACCAACGGGCTGGACTGGACGACGCCGGTGCCGCTGCTGACGACCGATCCCACGTTCTCGGCGTCCGCGCAACAGGAGGCCGACCTGGCGAAGGGGATCGACAGCCCGCTGGGCGTCTCGGCCTACTACGAGGGCCGGGTCTATGACCCGACCGTCGTGCAGGACTTCGGCGGGACGTTGACGATGGTGTTCTCCGGGTACCGGGCCGCCAAGCCGCTGCCCTCGACCGGCAGCGCGGCGATCCCGCTGGGCACCGACCCGGCGCTCACCTACACCCCCGGCGCGACCGACCCGGCGCTGTACCGGACGATCCTCAGCGTCACCGTGCACACCGAACCCGACCGCTAGCAACTGGAGCCCGCGCCGGCGGCCCTGCGGCCGCCGGCGTGAGGAGGGCTTTGCGCGCCGGCGTCGAACACGGTCCGGCGCGAGCCGTCACCGGGACGCGCCCGCACACCGATCACGTTCTCAGGAGGTACTCCATGACCGAGAAGCCCGTCAAGCCCGCCCGCAAGCGCGCCACCACTCCCCGGCCCAGGACGACGCGCCGGCGCAAGCCCGAGCACAACCAGATCTCCGAGCGCGCGTACTTCATCTACCTCCGCGAGGGCGGCGACGAGTTCGGAAACTGGCTGCGCGCCGAGCGCGAGCTGGCGGCCGCCTGACCGGCCCGGCGCCGGGCCGCCCGGCGCCGACGATGACATCACGCCCGCCTCGGCGCCCTGCGGTGCCGAGGCGGTGACGTCTGCACGCTGACAGCGCCCGCCCGCCGGGCCGACGGCGATCCTCGCGCTCGCGCGGGCGCCCTGGGATATCCGGCCATCGTGCGGGGCGACGCTCAATCTGCGCCGCCGGCCGCCGATCGATCCCGGGAGGGCCGATCCGCGACGCGCGTCCGCGGCGGTCCGCCGCCCTATCCGCCGTCCAGGCAAGGACCGTCAGCAGCCATGAAACATCTTCGCCCGCTTGTCGCCGTCGGCGCCGTCCTGGCGGTGGCGCCGGCCGCCGCCATGGCCGCCACACCCCACCATGCCCGCTTACAGCGAGCGGTCGTCGTGGCCGTCTCCGGTCGCCGGCTGAGCGTCGTCGGACCGACGCTCGGGGTGCGCACCTACGCGATCGCGGGCAGCGTCCCGAAGCGCCTGGCGTTCGGCGCGTCGGTATCGATGCGCGCGAACGGCGCTCGCGCCGCCGACGTCCGCGTCCACGGGCGCGCGCACGCGGTGCGCTACCTGGCGACGGTGGCGTCGGCCGCACGCGGCGCGGTGACGGTGACGGTCGCCGGCCAGTCGACGATCGCCTACCGGCCGGCCGCCGCGGAGACGGTCGCGATGCCGGCGGGCACGCTCGCGCACGGCTCCGAGGCGCTCGTCAGCGTCACCGTCGCGCGCCGCGAGCGGGTCACCGTCACCCGCGCCGCCGGGGCGCCCGTTCACTCCGACAAGCGGGCGGTGGGCGTG
>JBELAG010000020.1:0-31907 GCA_049509055.1 Solirubrobacteraceae bacterium | reverse complement strand
GAGGCCTCGCGACAGCCCCGGGCCCCAGTGCGCGCGCCGGCGGGCGGCGGCGGCCAGCGCGATCGCCAGCGGATCGCCGAGCTCGGCGGCGAGCACGGACGCCTCGTCGCTGAGCGCCAGCATCCACTCGCGCCGCTCCGAGTAGTACAGGACGCCGCACAGTCGCGACAGCAGGCGCAGGCGCGTCACCGAGCGCTCGCCGGCGGTCGCCTCCAGCGCCTGCTCGAGCAGTGCGATCAGCTCCTCGTCGACGACCCCCGGCGGTTGCAGGTAGCGCCGCGACGCGCCGATCGCGGCCCGGATCAGGGCGTCGCGGTCGCCCAGCCGCGCCGCGATCGACGCCGCTTCGCGGAACACCGGCCAGGCGCGCGGGCGCTCGCCGCCGCGCTCGCGCGCCTCGCCGAGCTCCAGCAGGAGCTCGCAGCGGCGATCGAGTGCGTCGGGGTCCGCGCGCTCGAGCACCTCCAGCGCGCGCTCGTAGTGCTCGGCCGCTTCCTCGTGGGCGAGCATCGACGTCGCCTCGCGCCCGGCCCGCAGGGCATAGCGGATCGCGCGCTCGGCATCCTCGGGGTCGTCGGCCCGGGTGAAGTGGTGCGCCAGCTCGCCGACGTGGCGATCGACGCCGTCGTGCTCCAGCGCCACCCCGACGCGGTGATGGATCCGCGCCCGGCGGGTGGACGACATGCCCTCGTACAGCGTCTCGCGGATCAGCGCATGGGAGAAGCTGTAGCGGCCACGGCCGCCCGGGGTCTCGGCGACCAGCCCGGCCTGCAGGACGTCCTCCAGCGCCGCCAGGAACCGCTCCTCCTGGAGGCCCAGCACGCGCTCCAGCAGCGCGCTGTCGAAGTCGCGGCCGAGCACCGCGGCCGCCCGCAGCCAGTCGATCACCCCGTCGTGCAGGCGCCCCAGCCGGCGCGAGATCACATCGCGGACGTCCTGCGGCAGACCGACGCGGGCCAGGTCCGACGCGCCCGCCAGCTCCGAGCGCACGCCGGAGTCGACGAGGTGACGCACCATCTCCTCGATGAAGAACGGGTTGCCCTCGGTCTCCTCGTGCAGCGCCCGCACGAACGCCAGCGACGGCGTGCCGCCGGACCGCAGCGCGACGAGCTCGGTCGTCGCCTCCGCAGCGAGCCCGCCGATCGTCAGGGTGGCGGCGAGCCGGTCGTGGCGCAGCATCGCCAGCGCCTCCTCGAAGCCCTCGTGGGGGCGCTCCGACGGCCGGTAGGCGCCGAGGATCGAGAGTCCGGCGGCGTGCGGCGAGCGCGCGAGGTGGCGCAGCAGCAGGAGCGTCGGGCGGTCTGACCAGTGGAGATCGTCGAGCACCAGCAAGACCGGGGCCGAGGCCGCGATCGCGCCGAGCAGGCCCGCCACCGACTCGAACAGGCGGTAGCGGTCGATCTCGGGATCGGTCGGCTCGGTGGGCTCGAGCTCGGGCATCCGCCGTCGCAGCTCGGGGATCAGCCGTGCCAGCTCGGCGCCGTATTCCCGCGCGACGCCGCGCAGCTGCGCCGAGCCCGCGCGGGCGACGTAGTGCCCGAGCGCCTCCAGGAACGGCTGGTAGGGAACGAGCGTCTCCTCGGCGGCCGCGCCCGCCAGCACGACCGCGCCCGCCTCGTGCGCGCGGCGGGCCGCCTCGGCCAGCAGGCGCGTCTTGCCGATGCCGGCCTCCCCGGCGAGCAGCAGCATCCGCTCGCCGCCGGTCAACCGCCACCAGGCGTCGAGCTGATCGAGCTCGGACCGGCGGCCGACCAGCGGCTCGGTCCCGCGGGCGGCCAGCGCCGGCGCGAGCTCGATCCCGCCCGCCGCCGAGACCGCCTGCTCGCGCGGGCCGTTCCCCGACGCGCCGGGATGCAGCAGGCGGTCGTGGGCGGCCATCGCGTCGGGCGACGGCAGCGTCCCGAGCTCCTCGCGCAGCAGCGCGCGGAGGCGCTCGAACACGCGCAGTCCCTCGGCGACGTTGCCCTCACGCTCGAGCGCCGACATCAGCAGGACGTAACCCGACTCCCGGTAGGGCTCGATCTCGATCAGCGTCCGCGCCGCGCCGCGCACCGAGCCCAACTGGGCCGAGCCGAGTCGCAGGCCGGCGCGGCCGATCACCTCCAGCGCGGTCAGCCGGACATCGGCGAGCTCCTGGCGGCGCGGCTCCACCCACGGCGCCTGGATCCCGGGCAGCAGGCCGCGGCCCGCGATCTCCAGCGGCGACTGGGCGAGCACCCAGGCCGAACGCACGTCGCCGTGCTCCAGCGCCCGCTGGGCGCGCGCCATCTCGGAGAGCGCGACCTCGACGTCGATCCAGGCCGGCTCGGGCAGCTCCAGCAGCAGCTCGTCGCGGCCCGACAGCAGGTCGCGGCCGATCGCCGAGCGCAGTCGCGACAGCAGCGTGCGCAGCGCCGCGTCCTGGGATTGCGGGGCGGACTCGGGCCACAGCGCGCCGATCAGCTCCTCGCGTCCGACCGCGCGCCGGCGGCTGAGCACGAGGTAGGCCAGCAGCAGCGGGACCTGGCGACCGCGCAGGTCGCCCGCCAGCTCGACGCCGTCCAGCTTGACCGACAGGCGCCCGCACAGCTGGACCCGGGTTCTCTCGCTCTGAACGACGGACTCCGGCAACGTTGTGGAAACGTATCGCCAACGGCAAATTGAGAGTCTCCGCGCGAGCGGTCTGTCAGGGGCCGCGGATGACAAGCCGGGCGTGCGACCGTGGGCACGCCGATTTCCTGGGCCGTATGGCCGAGAGGGATGGTCCCGATCGAGACAGAGCACACCCAGAAGGCTCCCGGCGAGTGCGGGGTGCATCTCGCCACCGGCGCCGGGTCGCTGCGCTGCGCCGTGCCCAGGTCCCTCGTGAATGATCCGGCCGCGCCTGGGGGTCGTCGGGCGTGACGCGCGCGCGGTGATCAACGAGGCCCCGGGGGCGTTCATCGCCTGAGGCGGGCGGCTCCGCAGACCGCCGCCCGCCTCACGGCGCTGACCGGCCCTCGTATACGGTCCTCAGTCGCCGCAGGGCCCCGAGGACACCGGGCCGCCGCCACCGGCCGCCAGCTTGGCGAGCTGCGCGGCCAGCAGCGAGTTGGGCAACGCGAACCCGCCCGGCCGGCCCGTGCCGGTCAGCGCCGCGAACACCGTCGCCACCACCTGGCCACGGGCATCGACCATCGGGCCGCCGGAGTTGCCGGGGCGCACGCGGCCGCGCAGCGGCGTGATCGTGCGCAGCACGTGGCCCTCGCCGTAGGCGTTCTCGGTGTCGACCGTCTCGGTCTGCCCGATCCGCCCGGGCTGCGCGTCGAACGCCCCGTCAAGCGGGTATCCGAGGATCGCCGCCGCCGTGCCGGGGCGCGGGGACACGGCCATCGCCAGCGACGGCAGGTCCAGGCCCGGCACCCGCAGGAGCACGACGTCGTCGTGCACGTCGAAATCGACCAGTGTCGCGGTCAGGCCGGCGCCGAGCCCGCCGATCTGCACCTCGGTGTCGTGCTCGCCGGCGACGACGTGGGCGTTGGTGACCACCAGGTCGGGGGCGATCACCCAGCCGCTGCCCTCGATCCCCAGGCCGCACGCCGTCCCGAACACCCGCACGACGCTGCGCGCGGCGGCGCGCGGCCCGGCGGCGTCGGCGATCGCCGCCGGCGGCGCGGTCACGTCGGCGGCCGGTCCGCGGACCGACGGCAGCGGATCGAACCGGGCGAGCGCGTCGAGGATCGGCCCCGACGGCGGCAGCAGCTGATCGAGCGCGCGCAGGATCGCCGAGTGCTGGATGTCGGCGCGCAGTGGCACCGAGCCCGAGGAGTCGAGCGCGACGGCGCCGACGATCCAGGCGATCCCGAGGCCGACGCAGGCGGTGAGCCCCGCTCCGAGCAGGCCGTCGATCGCGCGCAGGCTGCCGATCGCCAGCCGCATGCGGGCTCGCAGCGCGACCCCCTCCAGCCCGCTGGCGAACACCCCGCCGGTGAGCAGCGCGCCGATCAGCCCCAGCAGCGGCGCGTACGGCGAGTGCGACCCCTGGCTGAGCAGCAGCGGCGCCACCCGCGTGCCCAGCAGCGCCCCGATCACGAACCCGACGAGCGACAGCGCGCCGACGATGAAGCCCTGCAGGTATCCGTAGATCGCCAGCAGGACGGTGAACCCGACGATCACCCAGTCGAGACCGGTCACGTGCTGGAGGTTAGGGTCCGCGGGACCGCCGAGGCACCCGCGGCCGCCATCTTCTACCGTTCAGCGATGAAGTGGTAGAAGGCGGCGTTTATGTGGCGCGCAGACCGCGGCCAGCGCGACGCAGGACGACGCGTCGACGCCGCCTGCTGACCCGGACGCTCCCGATCATCGGGCTGGCCGCGCTGGCCTTCGCCGCCGGCCTGGTGTGGGCGACCGAGCCCAGCGCCGCCGAGCGCCAGATGGTCAAGCGCTACGTCACCGCCTGGGAGCACGGCGACGTCTCGGCGATGTACGCGCTGCTCGACGGCGCGTCGCGGAGGCGCACCTCAGAGCTCGCCTTCGCCCGCGAGCTGACCGCCGACGACGCCACCGCCACGATCACCTCACTGCGCTGGCTGCGGATCGGCAGCCAGCGAGGCAACGCGATGCCGGTGACCACGGTGATCGACACCCGGCTGTGGGGAGTCCTGCGCGAGACCCTGCTCGTCCCGCTGCGCGGCAGCGGCTCGGGCGCGCGGGTGCACCTCGCGCCGTCGCTGCTGTTCCCCGGCCTGCTCGCCGGCGAGCGCCTGCACCGCCGGATCTCGCTGCCGCCGCGGGCCGCGCTGCTGGCCGCCGACGGCACGCCGCTGGCGCAAGGCCCGCAGCGGACCTCTCCGATCCCGGGCGTCGCGATCCAGGTCGTCGGCACGCTCGGCGCGATCCCCCGCTCGCAGGCCTCCCGGTACGCCGCGCTCGGCTATCCAGCCAACACCCAGGTCGGCCTCGACGGCCTGGAGCTCGCGTTTCAAAAGCGCCTGGCGGGCCGCCTCGGCGGCGAGCTGCTGGCCGGCCGGCGCGTTCTCGCCCGGTCGGCGCCCGTTCCGGCCCGCCCGGTCAAGACGACGATCGTCCCCGCGATGGAGAACGCCGCCGTCGCCGCGCTCGGCGGCAAGTACGCGGGCATGACGGTGATCGACCCCCGCACCGGAGGCGTGCTCGCCCTCGCCGGCATCGCCTTCTCGGCGCCGCAGCCGCCCGGCTCGACGATGAAGATCATCACCGCGTCGGCGGCGCTCACCGCCGGGATCGTCACGCTCGGCACCACCTTCCCGATCCAGACCTCGGCCGACGTCGGCGGCTACATCCTTCAGAACGCCGGCGGCGAGGCGTGCGGTGGCACGCTGCTCAACGCCTTCGCGGTGTCGTGCAACTCGGTGTTCGCGCCGCTCGGGGTGACGCTCGGCGGCGCGCGGCTGGTGGCGATGGCCAGGCGCTTCGGGTTCGACTCGCCCTCCTCGATCCTCGGCGCGGCGGAGAGCACGATTCCCTCGGCGGCCACGATCGGCGACGCGACCTCGGTCGGCTCATCGGCGATCGGGCAGGGGATGGTGCTGACGACGCCGCTGGAGATGGCCGACGTGGCGGCGACGATCGCGATGGGCGGCCGGCGGCCGATCCCGACGCTGCTCGCCGGCCAGCGCCCGCGATTCGTGCGCGTGATCAGCCCCAAGGTGGCCCACGAGGTCCAGCAGATGATGATCGCGGTGGTCGAGTTCGGCACCGGCACCGCCGCCCAGATCCCCGGCGTGACGGTGGCGGGCAAGACGGGTACCGCCGAACTGGTCGACACCGCCGATCCCAACAACCCCACCGCGAGCTCCCCCACCAACACCGACGCGTGGTTCGTCGGCTACGCCCCGGTGGGCCATCCCCGGATCGTGGCGGGCGCGCTGTTCCCCAGCGCCGGAGCCGGCGGCGCGACCGCGGCGCCGGCGGTGCGCGACGTGCTCGTCGCCGCGCTCCAGGGCTGACCCGGGCCTACGGCAGCGTGTAGGCGGCGCCGACGATGCTGGGGGCCAGCGTGCCCTGGCTCCACGCGGCCAGCGCCTGGCGCCGCGGCCCGAAGGCGACCGTCACGTTGAGCGCGTAGGTGCTGGTGCTGAGCGTCGCCGGCGACCCGAACCCGGCGCCTGAGCCGGTGCGCGGCGCGACGGCCGCCACCGGCTGGCCACCCCGCACCCAGCCGACGAGCACCTGGCCATGGGGCCCGACGGCGACCGCGGGCTGCTGGGCAGGGTCGATCGCGCCGAGCGTCCGCGGCCCGCTGAACGAGGTCGTGGCCGATCGCAGGGCGGCCTGCGCCTGGCAGACGTCCTGCAGCGTGCACGACTCCCAGGCCAGCGCCTGGTCGCCGCTCGCGTCGGCGGCGAAGCTCAGCCCGGAGGCCAGTGCAGCGCCGGGCGAGACCGGGTGGGCGACCGGGTGCGCGGTCAGGTCGGCCGCCTCGACCTGGGAGTGGTAGGCGCCGTGAGCGTCGTACCAGCTCTCGATCCACGCGGCGGTCGCGCCGGCGCCCTCGCGGGCCACCGTCAGCTCATCGATGCTGTGCCCGGCGGGGACGGTGAGCAGGTTCAGCGCCCGGTGCGGCGGACTCAGCCGCGTCCCGCCCGACACCTCGATGCCACGCGCGACGGCCGCGCCGGCCGGCCCGGTGGCCGCCGTCCACGCCACGATCGTGTTCTCGCCCCCCAGCCACGCGGCATCGATCGACTGCGGCATCTGGCCCGCGCCGGTCAGCAGGTGCGCGGCGCCGAAGCGGTCGGCTCGGGTCGACTGGGCCGCCCAGACGCCGCGCTCGGTCGCGACCACGGCCAGCATCTGGCCGTCGGCGAGCGTCAGCAGCCGGCCGTCGGTGGCGCCGGTGAGGCCGCCGACCACGGTCCGCGGAGCTCCCGGCCGCCCGCCCGCGCCGATCGCGACGGCCTGCGCGCTGCTGCAGCAGTCCAGGCCCGGCGGGCTCGACCCCGTCAGCAGCTCCAGCGAGCCGCCGTCGTAGGCCAGGGCGAGGATCTGCTGCGCGCCGGCGATCGCGCGCGGGCTCGACATCGCTCCCTGCGCCGAGCGGGTCGTCAGGAAGGCCTGTGAGACCCCCGGGGCATCGATGTCGGCGATCCCGAACGCCGCCGCGGCGGCGCCGCCGGACGAGAACGTCAGCTCGGGACCGAGGTGATCCAGCGCGCCGGGCTTGGCGAACTGAAACGGCCGGCCCCACGCGGCGGCGGCCACCGGGGCGAGCGCGGCGCCGATGCCGGCCGACAGCACGGCGGCGGTGAGCAGCGCCGTCGCACGGCGCCGGACGCGCGGACTCAAAGGTCGAGCGAGATGGAGCCCAGCCGCTGGTTGCCGGCGCCCAGGATGTAGAGCGTCAGCGGGCGGTTGGCGTACGCGGTGTCGTTGATCTTGAACAGCACCAGGCCGCCCTGCGTCGGGCCTTCGCTGGCGGGGGTGTTGGCAGCGGGCTCGGTCTCCAGCGGGGCGAGGGCCTGCGACGTCCATGCGAACGGATTGACACCGGCGTTGATCTTGACCGGGTAGTACGTCGTGCCCTGGGTGTCGACGATCTCGAAGCTGTCGCTCGTCGTCTGCACCTGCTTGGTCTGGTTCTTGGCCCACAGGAACACGCCGTACCACTCCTGGGTGGGCGACGGCGGCGTCGTACCGGGGGCGATCCCCTTGACGTACTCGGAGTCCTCGGTGCTGTACTGGTTGAGCTCACGCGAGATCTGCAGCTGGTAGGTGACCGGCCCGGCCTGGACGTAGTCGCCGTTGTTGTCGGCGTCGGCGACATGCGGATCCTGCGGATTGACGTCGCCACAGGCCGTGAGGCCGAGCGCCAACACGAGCGCGACCAAGGCGGTGCGGAGACGGAAGGCGCTCACGGGCGGCGAGTTTACCTACTCGCCGTCGACCGACGCGCGCTTGCCGCGCTCGCGCCCGTCCTCGAGAATCGACCGCAGGCGGCGCATTGCCTTGGCGGCCTTGCGACGGCTCCACGACCGGCCGCCGAGCGTCTCCAGCAGCTTGTCCGACAGCTGGTTGGGCTCGGTCTCATAGGTGTACTGCACCTTGGTCGAATCTCCCGGCGCCGGCGACAGGGTGTAGACGCCGAGCATCCGGATCCGGTTGTACTTGCCGCCGCGGCCGTGTTCGACGATCCGGAATGGCCGCTGCATCTCGGCGAACGTCATGTCCGCCCACGCGAAACGCTGCATCGGGGCCTTGATCCGGAAGCGCGCCCCGGCGCCCGGCCCGTACGGGTCGATCCGGGTGAGATGCCAATCGACCAGGTAGTGATCGCAGAACTCCGCGTGGTTGGCGATGTCGGCCAGGTACTCGTAGACCTGCTCACGCGGCTTGGCGATCGTCGTGGTGACGGTGAAGGGCTCCACGGCCGGAGATATTAGGGGCCGCAGGCCCCGCAGCCCCCGCAGCCCGGCACGCGTCCCGCCCGGTGTCGGTCAGGCGGCCGTGCGCTGGTCGGTGATCTTCATCGTGTGGCCGAACTCGGGGCCGTGCACGGTGCGCCGCTCGCGCGGCGGCCCCGGCTGGCGCTCCCGGCACAGCTCGCAGGCGATCACGCCGGTGCCGTACACGTACACCCGCTCGCCGACGAGCGGCGTGCGATGGCAGCAGCTGCAGCGCTCAGAGCCCGCCAGGCGCTCGTCCAGGCCGCGGCGCAGCAGCGCCAGCTCCAGATCCAGCATGTCGCGCAGCGAGGCCGCCATGGCGTGATGTTCGGTCCGGCGGCGTGCGTTCCTGCCGCCGGGCGGCGCCGTTCATATAAACGTCCGCGGATCAGGTTCGTGATTGTGAGGATCACGAATGGGCAGCTATCATCATGGATCAAGCTCGTCTGAGCGATTGCAGTCCCCATGAGACCCCATTCGCGGTGACTGCCGGAACTCCAACCCCCTGTTGAGAGGTGGCGGCCGATGAAAGCGTGGACGTCTGGCAGTGTTGCCGGGACCGGAACTTTTCGCTGCACCGACTGTGATTTCCCGGTGTCCCTGGACGCCGCGGACGAACTGCCGACCTGCCCGAGCTGTGGCGGGACCGAGTTCGTGAGAGCGTCCCTGTTCACCACCTCCCAGCAGGCGGTCCTGGACCTCAGCGGGTCCGAGGTCGAGGAGACGGGCTGGCTGGAGGAGCTGCGCGGCGGCATCGAGGAGGCGGGCCAGTACATCGCCTATCGCAACGGCGACGAGGTCGTCGCCTACGCGCTCACCCGCGAGTGGACGCGGATCGGCCGCAGCCTCGCCGCCGACATCCGCTTCGACGATCCGACGGTGTCGCGCCGCCACGCGCTGATCGTCCGCCAGCCCGACGGGCTGCGGGTGCTCGACGACCGCAGCCTCAACGGCGTGTTCGTCAACGGCGAGCGCGTCGAGTGGAGCACGCTGGCCGACCGCGACGAGGTTGTGATCGGCCGCCACCACCTGCATTTCGTCGACCTTCCGGTCGTCTCCGGCATGCGCTTCGGCCGAGCCGGCGAGCCGGACGCGAGCACCGCCACGGGCTGACCGGGAGCCGCTCGCCGGCGCCGCGGACCGCCACCGGGCCTGCCGGGGGCGGTCGCTGCGGCGACCGGCGGCTCCCCATCGACCCTTATAGTCCGGTCCGATGCCAGCCACGATCGCGGTCCTCTCCCAGAAGGGCGGCACCGGCAAGACAACGGCGGTGCGCACGCTCACCGACGTCTTCCGGCGAGTCGGCCTGTCGGTGCTGGCGGTCGACCTCGACCCGCAGGGCAACCTGTCGGATTACCTCGACGTCGATCCCGACGCGTCGCCGACGATCGGCGACGTGCTCGCCGGCCGGGCGACGGCCCGCGACGCCATTCACGACGGGGTGATCCCCGCCAACCTCGGCCTCGCCGAGGCCGAGCTCGCGCTCGGCGGCAAGATGGGCCGGGAGCTGACGCTGAAGAAGGCGCTGCGCGAGGTCGGCGCCGACTTCGATGTCGTCCTGATCGACTGCCCGCCGGCGCTCGGGCTGCTGACGGTCAACGCGCTCGTCGCCTCCAACTACGCGCTGATGTCGACCGAGGCGCAGTACTTCGCGCTGCAGGGCGTCGAGCAGGCGCTCGAGGTGATCGAGCTGGCCCGCGACAGCCTCAACCCCGACCTGGAGTGGCTCGGCGTCGTGCTCAACATCGCCGACATGCGCACCCGCCACTCCCGAGAGGCCTACGACTCCCTGCGCGAGCACTTCTCCGACAAGCTGATCGAGACGACGATCCGGGCGTCGATCGCCTACGCCGAGTCGGCCGAGCGGGCGATGTCGATCCTCGACTACCGCCCCGACCTCGGGGAGGACTACCTCGCGGTCGCCGACGAGCTGCTCAAGCGGCTCGGCCTGGACCGGCCCCGGCGCCGGCTGCGCGAGCTGCGCCGCGACAGCGCCGAGCCCGCCCCGTCGGGCAGCTGAGCGGCGCTCAGAGCTCCCGGACGTCGGCCCCCGACGAGGCAAACGGCGCGCGCAGGACGCTCGCCCAACCCGCCGTCCGCTCGCGCAGGCGGCCCAGCACCGCGCCGGTCTGCTCCTGCTGACACCAGCACAGGACCGTCGGCCCAGCGCCCGAGATCGTCGCGCCCAGCGCCCCCAGCTGCGGCGCCGCCGCCATCAGCTCCGCCGAGCGGGGATACAGGTGCGCGCGGTAGGGCTGGTGCAGGCGGTCGCGCAGCCCGGCGGCGATCAGCTCCCAGTCGGCGCGCGCGAGGCCGAGCGTGAGGATCGACGCGCACGCGACGTTGAACGCCGCGTCGGCCAGCGGGACGGTCGCCGGCAGCGCCGCCCGCGCCTGCGCCGTGCGCACGGCCTCCTGCGGGATGACCAGCACCGCCTCCAGGCCGTCGGGCGGCTGGAACCGGTGCGCGCGCGGACCGTCGCAGATGACGACGCCACCGTGCAGCGCGGCGGCGACGTTGTCGGGATGGCCCTCGAGCGCGACGGCGTGCGCGAGGACGTCGGCGTCGAGCTCGAACAGGTGATCGGCGGCGATCAGGCCGGCGAGCGCCGCCGCCGCGCTCGATCCCAGGCCGCCGCTCATCGGGATCTCGGACGCGATCCGGAACTCGAACCCGTCGGCCGGGTGCAGGGCCTCGAAGCTGCGCACGACGAGGTTGGACCGGTCGCGCGGGACGTCGAGCTCGGTGCGCACCGCGAACGTCCCGGTCTCCACCACCTCCAGTTCCAGGTGCAGCGCGAGCGCCGCCGCCATCACGTCGAATCCCGGGCCCAGGTTGGCGGTGGACGCGGGCACCCGCACGACCCGGCGGCGCCCCAATGTCATCCGAGAACCGCGCGCTCGATCGCCGCCAGGTCGGGGTCGCAGGACACGACCCCGCCGGCCTGCGAGAGCGCGGTCTGCGGATCCTTGAGCCCGTGGCCGGTGAGGACACACGCCACCCGGCGCGCGTCGCCCGCGCCGTGAACGAGCAGCCCGGCGACGCTCGCCGCCGACGCCGGCTCGCAGAAGATCCCCTCGGTGGCGGCCAGCAGGCGGTAGGCCGAGAGGATCTGCGCGTCGGTCACCGCGCGGACCGCGCCGCCCGAGGAGGTCATCGCGTTCATCGCGTCCTCCCATCGCGCCGGGTTGCCGATCCGGATCGCGCTGGCGACCGTCTCGGGCTGGGCGACGGGCGCACCGTGCACGAGCGGCGCCGCACCGGCGGCCTGGAAGCCGAACATCCGCGGCCGGCAGCCGACCTCCTGGAAGCCGCGCCAGTAGGCGGTGATGTTGCCGGCGTTGCCGACCGGGATGCAGAGCGCGTCGAGCTCGTCGTCGAGCATCTCGGCGAGCTCGAACGCCGCCGTCTTCTGGCCCTCGATGCGGAACTCGTTGACCGAGTTGACCAGCGCGATCGGATGCGTGTCGGTGAGCGCGCGCACGAGTTGGAGCGCGACGTCGAAGTTGGCCCGGATCGCGATCACCCGCGCCCCGTGCATCAGCGCCTGGGCGAGCTTGCCGGTGGCGATCTTGCCCTCGGGGACGATCACCGCGCAGCGCAGTCCCGCCCGCGCCGCGTACGCGGCCGCGGACGCCGCGGTGTTGCCCGTCGACGCGCAGACGATCGCCTCGGCGCCCTCCCGGACCGCGGCCGACACCGCGCAGGTCATCCCGCGGTCCTTGAACGATCCCGTCGGGTTGAGGCCCTCGAGCTTGCACCACACCTCGGCACCGACGCGCTCCGACAGCGCCGGGGCGTGGACGAGCGGGGTCGACCCCTCGCCCAGTGAGACCACCGGGTCCTCAGCGGCGAACGGGAGCCGGTCGCGGTAGCGCTCGATCAGGCCGGGCATCGCGCCGGAGCATGCCAGAGTGATGGCCTCGGCAGGATGATGCGGTCGGTCAGCCCAGCTCGAGGACGACCTTGCCGGTGGCGCCGCGCTCGTCGAGCAGCGTCAGCGCCTCGCCGGCGCGCTCCAGCGGGAAGCGCGCGCCAACCACCGGATCGACCGCCCCCGACGCGATCAGCTTCGCGATCGCGGCGCCGATCTGCGTCGTGCGGTCGGGGTGTCCGATCACCGACGCACCCCATCCCGCCCCGACCACCTCGGTGTTGTTGAGGAGCAGGCGGTTGACGCGGACCTCGGGGATCGAGCCGCCGGTGAACCCCACCACCACCACCCGGCCGCCCTCGCGCAGCGAGCGCAGGCTGTCGGTGAAGCGGTCCCCGCCGACCGGGTCGAGCACCACGTCGACACCGCCGGAGGAGAGCTCCTTCGCCTCGTCCTTCCACGCGCCGTCTGACCGGACGACGTGGTCGGCGCCCGCCCGGCGGGCGACGTCGGCCTTGGCGTCGGTCGAGACGACGGCGATCGTCGTCGCCCCCACGCCCTTGGCCACCTGCAGGCAGGCGGTGCCCACCCCGCCCGCCGCGCCGTGCACGAGCACGGTCTCCCCGGCGGCCAGGCGACCGCGCATGACGAGCGAGAACCACGCGGTGTGGTAGTTGAACACGAGGCTCGCGGCCTGGGCGAAGTCGAACGCGTCGGGGACCGCGAAGCAGAAGTAGGCCGGCGCCACCGCCACCTCGGCGAAGCCCCCGAGCAGGCAGCACGCCGCGACGCGGTCGCCGGGCTTGACGGCCGCGTCGGCGGGAGCCTCGCGGACGACGCCACCCACCTCGGCGCCCGGCACGAACGGCAGCGGCGGCTTGACCTGGTACTCGCCGCGGGTCTGGAGCAGATCCGGGAAGGCGACCCCCGCGGCGTGGACATCGATGATCACGCCGCTGCCGGGGGTGAGCGGGTGCGAGGCCTCGGGCTCGGGGACGTCGGCGACATGCAGCGCGGTGGCCGGACCGGTGAGCTCGGTGATCTGCATGGCGCGCATCGGATCGGTGAGATCCTACGCGGTGAGGAGGTGACGGACGTCGGCGACGACCGCGCCGGACTCGTCGCGGATCCGCTCGTCGGTGATGCGGAGGATGCGAAACCTGCTGCCCTGCAGCGCGGCGTCGCGCCGGCGGTCTGACTCGAACGAGCGCCGCGTGCGGTGATAGGTCCACGAGTCGAGCTCGACGACGAGCTTCTCGGCCCGCCACACGCAGTCGACCAGGAAGCCCTCGATCAGCACGTTGGTCTCGGGCTCGGGCAGCCCGGCGGCGCGGATCAGCTCGATGAACCGGCGCTCGAGCTCCGATTGGGTCCAGAGGGGTCGTTCGTTGGCGGCAAGCGCGGCGCGCAGCGGCTTGATCCCGCGCCGCCCGGCGCTGCGCTGCATGAGGGCGTGCAACCGGCGGCCGTCGAGCAGCTCACGGCGCTCGGCGGACTCCAGCGCGGCGTGCAGATGGCGCTCCCGCGAGACCTCGGCGTAGTCGAGCAGCGTGCGCTCGAGCGTCGTCACGGGGATCCCGTCGATCTCCGTACGGTCGCTCGCCGGGACGGCGGCGACGTGGCAGCGGACGCCGCGGTGCGTGCGCCGGACGGGTGCACTGACGTCGACGTGCACCTGCGGACCGGGGCGCAGGTCCCACAGCGCCGCCGCGGCGTGGTGGCTGAGCACGGCCTCGGGGCCGCACGCCAGCACCGCGGCCATCCAGCGCCCCCGGGTCGTCAGGCGAGTGTGGCCGACGGCGTAGACGCCGCGGTGGATGCGGTGCAGCCGCCTGCCCTCCGCCATCCTCGCCACCGCCCACCGCGAGTACCCGAGCGTCTCGAGTTGCCAGACGGCCACCACTCCATGCTGTGCCGCGGCGAGCTCCGCCAGACGTGAAGGATCTTTGTTGCGGTATCCGCTACCAGAATCCTCCACCCCTTGAGGCTCCCAGGAAAAACGTCACCGGTGGGTGACCAAACGTCACAACTGAGAGACAACTCTCAGCCGAATTCCTCTTCGATCACTCTGATCGCGCGCGCCGGCGCGCGCATCAGCGACAGCGCGTTGATCTGCGCCACCGCGCCGAAGAAGCGGGACTCGAGCACCGGGTGGACGACCATCACGAGACGCGCCTCGTCGCGCAGCCCCTTCTGGACGACCGATTTGACCGACACGCCGTGCTGCGCGAGGACCGCGGCGACCTGCGCCAGCACCCCGGGCTCGTCGGCGACCTCGAGGTACAGGTAGAACGCCGAGGCGACGTCGGAGACGATCTCCAGCGACTCGGTTGCGGGCGGTGTGGAGGCCGGCGGGATCATCGCGCTGATCACGTCGCCGAGGACGGCGGTGGCGGTCTGCGGGCCGCCCGCCCCCGGCCCCGACATCGTGATCTCGGTGATCGCCTCGGACTCGACGGTGACGGCGTTGAACGGCCCGTTGACCGACGCGAGCGGATGGCCGGGATACAGGAAGGCCGGATACACGCTGACCGACAGCTGGCGCTCGCCGATCCGCTCGGCGGTCCCGATCAGCTTGAGCCCGAGGCCGAGCGCGCGGGCGTACTCGAGGTCGTCGGGCTGGATCTGCTCGATCCCCTCATAGCGCACCTGGTCGATGTGGACCGGCGTCTCGAACGCGAGGCGGGCGATGATCGCCATCTTGGCGGCGGCGTCGCGCCCGTTGACGTCGTCGGACGGGTCGGCTTCGGCGTAGCCCAGGCGCTGGGCGTCGGCGAGGGCGGTCGCGAACGTTGCCCCGGTGCGCGCCATCTCGGTGAGGATGAAGTTCGTCGTGCCGTTGACGATCCCGTGCACGCGGTCGATCGTCGCGCCGGCCAGCGACTCCTGCAGCACGCGGATGACCGGCACGACGCCGGCCACCGCCGCCTCGAAGCGCAGCTGCACCCGGTTGGTGCGCGCCTGCTCCCACAGCTCCTCGCCGTGGTGGGACAGCAGCTGCTTGTTGGCGGTGACGACGTGCTTGCCGGAGCGCATCGCCGCCAGCAGGTACTCCCGCGCGGGCTCCAGGCCGCCGATCAGCTCGACGATCAGATCGGACTCCCCGAGGATCTGCTCGAACGAGCCCTGACTGCGCGTCAGCACGCCCGACAGCTCGGGGCGCAGCCCGGTGATCCGCTCGATCCGGTCGGCGTGGCGGGGCAGCAGCGCCGCGAACGCGCCGCCCACCGTCCCGTGCCCGAGCAGGCCGACCCGGAAGGCGGTCATCGCGCCACGTCGCGGCTCATCAGGTCGGCATAGGTCTCGCGCCGCACGACGGTGCGCGCGTCGCCGTCACGGCAGAAGATCACCGGCGGCCGCGGGACGCCGTTGTAGTTGTTGGCCATCGCGTACCCGTAGGCGCCGGTGGCGGGGGTGACGACCACGTCGCCGGGAGCGGGATCGGCGAGCGCCACGTCGCGCACGATCACGTCGCCGGACTCGCAGTGCTTGCCGGCCAGATGGCAGACGTCGCCCGCCGCGGCCAGCGGGCGGTCGGCGATCAGCGCCTCATAGCGCGAGCCGTACAGCATCGGGCGCAGGTTGTCCGACATGCCGCCGTCGACCGCCACCCACGTCGAGACGTTGCGCTTGACCGTCTGGACGGTGTAGAGCGTGACCGTCGAGTTGGCCACCAGCGCGCGACCGGGCTCGAGCAGCAGGCGCCTGCCGGGGCCGAGCTCGGAGTGCAGCGCATCGACGATCACCTCGACGTAGCGCTCCGGGCTCGGCGGCCGCTGGTCGGCGGTGTAGGCGACGCCGAGGCCGCCGCCGAGGTTGTAGACCGGGAAGTCGCCGAGCGGCGCGATCGTCGCCACCGCCGCGCGGAACGGCTCGAGCTCGAACAGCTGCGAGCCGATGTGGAAGTGCAGCCCGACGAGATCGAGCCACCGGTGGTCGCGCAGCTGCGCGATCGCGTGGCGCGCCTGGTCGATCGAGAAGCCGAACTTCGAGTCGGCCTGACCGGTGGAGATCGCGTGATGGGTGTCGCCGGCAACGTTCGGCGTGACGCGGATCAGCACCTCCTGGCGACGGCCGAGGTCGGACGCGATCCGCGCCAGCCGCTCGATCTCGTGGCCGGAGTCGAGCACCACGTGGCCGACCCCGGCGAGCATCGCCTCGCGCAGTTCGATCGCCGACTTCGCGTTGCCGTGCAGATACGTGCGGGCGGGATCGAAGCCGGCGTTGAGGGCGAGCGCGAGCTCGCCGCCGGAGGCGACGTCGCAGGCCAGCCCCTCCTCGGCGAGCAGCGCGTAGACCGCGGTGCAGGGGAATGCCTTGGATGCGAACAGCACGTCGAAGTCCCCGTGGCGGGCGGCCAGCGCGTCGAGGAAGACCCGCGCGCGAGCGCGCAGATCGTCCTCGACGACGACGTAGACCGGCGTGCCGAAGTCGCGGGCGAGGTCCACCGCGTCGCATCCGCCCAGTTCCAGATGGCCGCGCTCGTTGACGCGGGTGCCGGCCGGGTAGACGTGCGAGAGGGCGGAGGCGATCGCGGTCACGGGTGCAAAGGGTATGGTTTCGGCGACGCGCACCGTCGACCCGCTCCTCCCGACCGAGACCGGAACGCTCAACGGCCTCGTCTACACGCTGTGGCTGCCGGAGCCACGGGCGACAGCGGGCGTCGTCGTCGTGCACGGCGCCGGCTCGTGCAAGGAGAGCCATCACGATTTCGCGCGCGTGGCCGTGGCGGCCGGCCTCGGGGCGATCTGCTTCGACCAGCGGGGGCACGGCGAGAGCGCCGGGCCGATGGACGGGCGGGCGGTGACGGACGTCACGGCGATGGTCGGGCGGCTGCGCGATGCGCTCGGCGACCCGAGGGCGCCGGTCGCGCTGCGCGGGTCGAGCATGGGCGGCTACCTGGCGATCCTCGCCGCAGCGCCGCCGACGGCCGGCGCGCCGGCGTCCGCGCTCTCGCCCGCGTCCGCGCCCGCGCCCGCGTCCGCGTCCGCGCCCGCGCTCGCGTCCGCGCCCGCGCCCGCCGTCGACGCCGTCGACGCCGTCGTGGCGATCTGCCCGGCGAGCGGAGTCGGTCTGGCGCGCGCGCTGCGAGCCGGCACGCTCGACTTCGACGCCGACGTCGAAGCGTTCGGCGCATTGCTCGACGCCCACGACCTGGCCGCGGCGATGCCGGCGGTCACCGTGCCTGTGCTGATTCTGCATGCCGGGGGCGACGAGGTGGTGCCGATCGCCCACTCGCGCGAGCTGGCGCCGTCGATGCGCGACCCGGGCAGCCGACTGATCGTCGTGCCGGGCGGACATCACCGCTCGATTCAGCACGACGGCGAGCTGCAGGCGTTGAGCCTGCGCTTCATCGAGCACGCGCTCACAAGTCATCGGCGGCCTTGACGTCGGGCTTATCCGGTCTGGCACCATCCCAGGTGTCATGTCAGCCCCCGCCAGCTTCGGCCGCGACCCCGGACTCCAGGCCCGGATGCTGCTCACGATCTTCCTGCTGGGACTCGTGTACGTCGTGCTGATCGCGGTGCTGGTCGCGGCCGGCGCGGGCGTGGTGACGGTGGCGGTGATCGCCGGCGGCCTGTTCCTCGTGCAGTACTTCAGCTCGGACGCGATCGCGCTGCGCTCGATGGGCGCGCGCGAGGTGAGCGCGGAGCGCGCGCCGCGGCTGCACGCGATCGTCGAGCGGCTGTGCATCCAGGCCAACCTGCCGATGCCCCGGGTGGCGGTCGCGCCGACCCCGATGCCCAACGCGTTCACGGTCGGGCGTTCACCGTCGACCGCGACGGTGTGCGCGACGACCGGGCTGCTCGAGCTGCTCGACGACGGCGAGCTCGAGGGCGTGCTCGCGCACGAGCTGACCCACATCCAGAACCGCGACGTGATGCTGATGACGATCGCCGGCTTCTTCGCCTCGATCGCCGCGTTCATCGTCCAGATGGGGGTGCTGTTCGGCGGCGGGGTCGTCGGCGAGGACCGCGACGACGGCGGTCCCGGGCTCGCGGTCGTCGTGATCGTCTCGGGCCTCGTCTACGTGATCTCGTTCGTGCTCCTGCAGGCGCTGTCGCGCTACCGGGAGTTCGCCGCCGACCGCGGCGCGGCGATCATCACCGGCCGCCCGAGCGCGCTCGCCTCCGCGCTGATCACGATCAGCGCCGAGATCGACCGGATCCCGCAGCGCGACCTGCGCGCCGCCTCGGGCGAGATGGCCGCCTTCTACATCATCGCCCCCCGCGCGAGGCAGACCGTGGCCGGGCTGTTCGCGACGCACCCGCCCCTCGAGGCCCGGCTCGAGGCCCTGGAACGCCTCGAGTCACAGCTGCAGGCCGCGTACTGATGGGGCTGCTCGACATCCTCACCGGCAAGCGCCAGCTCGCCAAGCCGGCGCCGGATCGGCTGTTCGCGATGAGCACGGCGTACGTCACGCTCGAGACGAGCCTGCAGATCACCAGCCGGGGGACGGCCGCAATCGTCTTCCAGGCGCTGGCGACCGCCGACTTCCAGTCGATCGTCACCGACATGGAGGAGGTCGTCCGGGCCACCGCCTCCGACAGCAAGACTGCGGTCCAGACCTCCGAGGACAGCTACGGCTTCAGCTGGCTGATCCTGCGCGGCGCCGGCTTCGACGATCTCGTCGCCGGGATCAACGCCGTCTCCACCGCGCTGCAGGATGGGGGCTACGGCGAGCGGATCCTGTGCGCCGTGTTCGCCTTCCAGGACGCGCGCGGGCGTCCGCTGTACTGGATCTACAACTACAAGCGCGGGGCGTTCTACCCGTTCGTCCCCGACGGCGACGGGCAGCGCCGCGACAACGAGCGCGAGCTCGTCCTCAGGGCGCAGATCGGCAGCGAGCTGCCGGTCGAGGCCGAGCTGCAGCGCTGGTTCCCGCTGTGGGGGATCCCGATCTGAGCACCGCGCAGGCCGGTGCCCGCGCCGTCGGTAAGCTCCGGGTAAGGCGGCGGGACCGCGGCGGCCACGCGCCGGCTCCGACGCCTGATCGTGCGCTACTCTCGATGTTGGCTCGCTCCGGCCACTCATCGGCCCGGGCCCTTCTCAGCGCCGCTTGGGCGAACGCGAACCATTCGCAACAGACACAAGGGAGATACCTTGCGCATCTTGATTCTCGGTGGGGACGGCTTCTGTGGATGGCCGACGTCGCTCCACCTCTCGGCCTGCGGGCATGACGTGGCGATCGTGGACAACCTCGCTCGGCGCAACGCCGACGTCGAGCTCGAGGCCGAGTCGCTGACGCCGATCATGCCGCTGGGCACGAGGCTGGCGGCCTGGCGCGAGCTCAGCGGGCGCGAGATCCCCTTCCACCGCCTCAACGTCGCCGAGGACTACCGCGAGATGCTGGATCTCCTCATCGAATGGCAGCCCGACGCCGTCGTGCACTTCGCCGAACAGCGCGCGGCGCCGTACTCGATGAAGAGCTCGTGGCACAAGCGCTACACGGTCAACAACAACGTCAACGCCACGCACAACCTGCTCGCCGCGCTCGTCGAGGCCGAGCTCGACGCCCACGTCGTGCACCTCGGCACGATGGGCGTCTACGGCTACGGCACCGCGGGCGTCAAGATCCCCGAGGGCTATCTCCGCGTGCGGATCGACACCGACGACGGCGCCGAGGTCGAGCAGGAGATCCTCTATCCGGTCAACCCCGGCAGCGTCTACCACATGACCAAGACGCAGGACCAGCTGCTGTTCGCGTTCTACAACAAGAACGACGGCACCCTGGTCACCGACCTGCACCAGGGCATCGTGTGGGGCACGCAGACCGCCGAGACCAGGATGGACGATCGCCTGATCAACCGCTTTGACTATGACGGCGACTACGGCACGGTGCTCAACCGCTTCCTCATGCAGGCCGCGGTCGGCTATCCGCTCACCGTCCACGGCACCGGCGGCCAGACGCGCGCCTTCATCCACATCCAGGACACCGTGCGCTGCATCCAGCTGGCGATCGAGAACCCGCCGGAGCCGGGCGACCGGGTGCGGGTGTTCAACCAGATGACCGAGTGTCACCGCGTCGCGGACCTCGCCAAGCTCGTCGCGGGCCTCACCGGGGCCGAGATCGACTACGTCGAGAACCCGCGCAAGGAGGCCGCCGAGAACGAGCTGTACGTCGAGAACCGCCAGCTGCTCGACCTCGGCCTGGAGCCGATCCGCCTGCAGGACGACCTGCTCGGCGAGGTCACCGAGATCGCCCGGGCCTACGCCGGGCGCTGCGACCGGTCGAAGATCCCCTGCAGCTCCAAGTGGATCCAGCACAAGCACCCCGTGGCCACGCCCGCCGCCACCGCATAGCGGCCCGAGCCGCTGATCGTCCTCAACCGTCGCGCCGCGACGCGGCCGACGATCACCGGTGTCGAGCGCTGGACCGCGGAGGTGATCGGCCGGCTGGCGTCAATCGATCCCGTCCGCTACCGCGTGGCACAGCCGCCGCGGTGGGCGCGGCGCCGGGCGGTTGCGCAGTGCTGGGAGCAGACCGCGCTGCCGGTGCAGGCGGCCCGCGCGCGGGCGACGCTCGTCTTCTCCCCGGCCAACCTCGCGCCGCTGGCGTGGCCGCGCAACGTGGTCGTCATGCACGACGCGGCGGTCCTGCGCGAGCCCGCGGCGTACTCGCGCTCCTATCGCGCGTGGCATCGGCACTTCGGCCTGGCCTGCGCCCGGCGCGCGCTCGCCGTGATCACGGTCTCGGAGTTCTCACGCCGGGAGCTGATCGAGCTCGCCGGGCTCGCCCCGGAGCGCCTCGCCGTGATCCCCGGCGGCGTCGACGCGCGCTTTGCCCCCGCCGGCATGGCCGGCGACGCCGCCTGCCGGGATCGCCGGGGCCTGCGCGCGCCCTACGTGCTGACGGTCGCCACCGCCGACGCGCGCAAGAATCTCCCCTCGCTGGAGCGCTGCGCCCGGGAGCTGGCGGCGCTCGGGATCGAGCTGGTGTGGGCCGGCGACTCGCGCCCGTACTTCGCCGACGCCGGTCCGGCGAGCGGGGTGCGCAGTCTCGGATACGTGCCCGACGGCGAGCTCCCCGGCCTGTACCGCGGCGCGCTGGCGTTCGCGCTGCCCTCCCGCTACGAGGGCTTCGGGCTCACCTGCCTGGAGGCGATGGCCTCGGGCGTCCCGGTCGTCGCGGCCGACCGCGCGGCGCTGCCCGAGACCTGCGGCGACGCCGCCCTGCTCGCCGACCCCGACGACGAGGACGCGTTCGCCGAGGCCGTCCTGCGGGCGGCGACCGATGCCGGTGTGCGCGACCGGCTGCGAGAAGCGGGGCTGCGCCGGGCCGGGGCGTTCAGCTGGGACCGGACGGCCGCCGAGACCCACGCCCTGCTGGCACGGCTCAGCCGGGAATGAGCCCCTCGCCGCGAAACTCCTCCTGGGCCTCCTCCAGCGTCACGTCGGGCGGCGGCAGGATGATGTCGGAACCGAACAGGTCGTCGGCGCCGACCGGCGTGCCCTTCGTGCGCACGTAGTCCAGCAGACGGGCGAAGTGCGCGTGGAACTGCTGCTCGTCGGTCGCCTCACAGGCGGCGACCGCGGCGTTGTCGAGCGTGTTGAGCTCGGAGACATCGTCGTCGGAGAGCTCGTACTGCCCCTCGTTCGAGATCCGGACGATCATTGCGCCTGCTCCCCGGCGCTGCCGGCGCCGAGCTCGCCCTTGGCCGTGGCGCCGCCCAGCTCGGCCTTCATCTTGGCCAGCTCGGAGTCGACCTCGCTCGTGCTCGAAAGCTGCTTGAGCTGGCGGTCGATGTCGTCCTCGGCGGGGCCGATCTGGGTGAGGTCGTCGAACGTGCCCGCCGCCTCGAGCTCCTGCACGGCGTCGGCGCGCGCCTTCATGTTCTCGGTCTTGTCGAGCGCGCGCTGCATCGCCAGGCCGACGTCGGCCATCTCCTCGCCCACCCCGGTGGCCGCCTCCGAGATCCGCACCTGGGCCTCGGCCGCCGAGTACTGCGCCTTGATGACCTCCTTCTTGGAGCGGAACTGCTCGATCTTGGCGCGGAGCTTCTGCTCTGACGCGGTCATCTGCTCCTGCTGCTGCTCGAGCTGGGCGACCTGGGAGTCAAGCGACGCCAGCTCGGTCTGCGCCACGTTCTTGCGCTCCAGCGCGGTCCGGGCCAGGTCCTCCTGCCCGGCCGCGAGCGCCTGCCGGGCCTGCGTGTCGAGCTTGACGATCTGCTGCTGGAGCTTCTCCTCCTGCAGCTGCAGCCGCTTCTTGGAGGTGACGACGTCGGCGATGCCCTTCTTGACGTTCTGGAGCAGCTCGATCTGCTTCTGATAGCTGTACTCCAGAGTCTCCGACGGATCCTCGGCGCGGTCCAGCAACTTTGAGATCTTCGCTTTGACGACGGTGGACATGCGCCCGGAAAGGCCCGGCATCGCATCCTCCTTGGCGGTGGCTTGACTGGCACCTGAAGCGTAGTGGGTCTCGGCGCCGACGTTCGCTGCCCTCCACGGCCGTGCGGGGCGCAAACGCCAGCACCGGCGTGCGTTTACGATCCCGGTCATGGAGCCCAAGCCGGCGTCGGCGTCGACCACTCTGATCTCGCACTGGATGGGCGTCACCGACGCCAACAGCTCGGGCAACATCCATGGCGGCATCATCATGAAGCTCGCCGACGAGGCGGCGGGGATCGCGGCGATCAAGCACTCCGGGCAGCAGGTCGTGACCGTCGGGATGGACCGGATGGCCTTCCTGGTCCCGATCTACGTCGGCGAGGTCGTCACCTTCCGCGCGACCGTCAACGCCGCGTGGCGCAGCTCGATGGAGGTCGGGGTCCGTGTCGACGCCGAGGACCCTCTCACCGGGGTCAGGCGGCACACCAACACCGCCTTCCTGACGATGGTCGCGCTGGACCCCGACGGCCGCCCGGCGGCGGTCCCCGGGCTGGCGGCGAGCACGCCCGACGAGCAGCGACGGATGCGCGAGGCCGAGCTGCGCCGCGCCAACCGCCTCGCCGAGCGAGCCGAGATCATCGCGCGGCGGGGGGTCGAGGACGCCGCCGCCACGCCCGGCCTGCCGCTCTGACCCGGGCCGCCCGGTCGCTAACGTCCGGCGCCGATGCGACTCCCTGCCCTCCTGGCGGCGGCCGGCGCCGTCGCGCTGGCGATCGCCGGCTGCGGCGGCACGACCCGTGCCGGCCACGCCCCGGGCGCCACGGTCACCACGACGGTCACGGTGGGCGTTGCCTCGGGGGCGAGCGGCGCGGTGTCCAAGCTCGGCTTCCCCGTGCTGGCCACCAAGAACACCACCCGGGTCGACGGATCCGATCCGGTCGCCGACGCGGCCGGGGTGGCGCTGGCGGTGTACCCGTCGGCCGCTGCGGGGACGCATCCGGCGGCGGTCACCCTGGCCCCCACCGGCGACTGGGAGGCGGCGATCGCCGCATCGGTGCTGATGGCCCCCCCGATCCGGGCGCCGATCCTGCTCTCGGGGAGCGCGGCGCTGCCGGCCGCCAGCTCGGCGGCGCTGTCGATGCTCGCCCCCACCGGCTCAGGCTCGGCGGGCGACGCGCAGGTGATCCGGATCGGCTCGGTCGCGAGCGTCCCCGGCCGGCGGGCGGCGTCGATCAACGGCGCCAACCCGTACGCGATCGCCGCCGGCATCGACCGCTTCGTCAGCGCGGCGCAGGGCCGCGCCTCCTCCGACGTGGTGATCGCGTCCGCCACCGACCCGGCGTACGCGATGCCGGCGGCGGGCTGGGCGGCCGAGAGCGGCGACCCGATCCTGTTCGTCGGCGCGACCGGTGTGCCGCCGGCGACCCGGCAGGCGCTGCTCGCCCACCAGAGTCCCCACATCTACGTGCTCGGACCGCCGAGCGTGATCTCCGACGCGACCGTCGCCCAGTTGCGCCGCTACGGCACGGTCAAGCGGGTCGGCGCGAGCGACCCGGCGGCCAACTCGGTCGCCTTCGCGGTCTACCGCGACCCGGCGTGCGTGTACGGGCAACCGTGCGCCCACGTGCCCGGCAGCTTCGGCTGGGCGATGCGCAGCCCCGGCCACGGGTATGTGCTGCTCAACGCCTCGCGCCCGCTCGACGCCGCCGCCTCGGCGGCGCTGTCGGGCAGCGGCGACTACGGTCCGCAGCTTCTCGTCGACGATCCCTCTACTCTCCCTCCTGCCGTGCTCAACTTCTTCCTCGACTACGCCACGCCCGGCTACACCCAGGAGGGCCCGACGGCGGCCGTCTACAACCACGGCTGGGTGATCGGCGACGAGACGGCCGTGTCGGTGTCGGTCCAGGCCGAGATCGACGGCCTGCTGCAGGCGATCCCCCAGACGTCGAAATGAGCCAGGCCGAGAACCCCGAGCGCCTGCGCGCCGACCACGAGCCCACCGTCGAGGACGTGCGCCAGCTGATGGGCGCCTCGACGCCGCACTTCGCGCTGCAGCTGCGCGAGCGGATCCGCACGCTCATCCGTGGCCTGCCGGACGGTCACCCCGCCCGCGTCGAGGGCGAGCGCGAGATCGCACGGCTGGACAAGATCGCGTACGTGGGCGAGGTCCGGGGCCACACCGCCGAGCCGGGCCTGACCCCGCTGCGCAGCCTCGGCCGAGACCTGCGGGATCCGCACTGAGCGCGCGGCGCCGCCGGTGTCTCGGTCCCCCGGAGCGGCGGATAGCGTTAACTGCGAGCAGGACATGAACCACGAACGGTCCATTTCGGTGATCGGGCTCGGCCGGGTCGGGCTTCCGCTGGCCCTGTGCTTCGCCGACCGCGGGCTGCGCGTGTTGGGCATCGATCACGACCCGTCGGTGCTCGAGCCGATCCGCTCGGGGCGGATGCCGTTCAACGAGGCCGGCACGCAGGCACTGATGGACCGCGTCCGGCGCACGGGCCGCTTCGAGCTCTCAGACCGCGCGGCCGACGCCGCCCGCGCCGACGACATCGTGATCACGATCGGGACGCCGTCGTTCTCCCACGTCGAGAGCGACCTGCGCCAGGTGCGCGCCGCCGTCGACGATCTGCTGCCGCTGCTGCGGCCCGGTCACGCGCTGATCCTGCGCTCGACGATCGCTCCCGGGACGACGGACTTCGTCGCCGGGTACCTGGAGAAGCGCCGCGGGCTGCGCGCCGGCGAGGACGTGTTCGTCGCCCATGCCCCCGAGCGGATCGCCGCCGGCAAGTTCCTGGAGGAGATCACGACGCTGCCGTGCATCGTCGGCGGCGTCGGCGAGAGCTCGACCGAGCACGCCGCCGCGCTGTTCAGCGTGTTCGGCGCGCCGATCGTCAAGACGACGCCCGTCCAGGCCGAGCTGGCCAAGATCTGGACCAACATCCTGCGCTACGCCACCTTCGCGCTGCCCAACCTCCTGATGATGGACTGCGAGAGCTACGGGGCCAACGTGTTCGAGGTGATCAAGCTGATCAACCGCGATTACCCGCGCGGCGGGATCGCGATGCCCGGGCTCACCGCCGGCACCTGCCTGCGCAAGGACTTCGCCTTCTCGGAGGAGCGCTCGCACGCGCCCGGAATGCTGCTGGCGGTCTCCCGGGTCAACGAGGGCGTGCCGCTGTTCCTCGTCGAGGGGGTCAAGCGGCGGATCGGCAACCTCTCCTCGCGCAAGGTCGCGGTGCTCGGGCTCACCTTCAAGCGCGACACCGACGACGAGCGCGACTCGCTGTCGCCCAAGCTGATCCGGCTGTTGGAGCGCGAACTGGCCGACGTCGCGGTCTGCGATCCCCACGCCCCCACGCCCACCCAGCCGGTCGGCGACGCGGTCCGCGACGCCGACGTGGTGATCGTCGCCACCAACCACTCGGAGTTCGAACGGCCCGAGACGCTGCGCCAGATCCTCGCGCTCGCCCAGCCCGACTGCCTGATCGCCGATCCGTGGAACAGCCTGGGCACCGGCCAGGTGTTCCTGTTCGCCTCCGAGGCGTCGGCGCTGCACGACGGGGCGGCGCAGGCCTCCCCGGACGCCACCCGGTGATGGGCCGAGTGCTGGTCACCGGCGGGGCCGGGACGATCGGCTCCGCGGTCGTGCGGCGCCTGCTGAGCGGGGGCGAGGGCTGGGAGGTCAGGATCGCCGACCACCGCCCGGCGCCGGCGTGGATCCCGGCGGATTGCGAGTTCACCGCCGGCGACCTGCGCGACCCCGACAGCGCGATCCGGGCGGTGGCGGGTTGCAGCCACGTCATCCACCTGGCGGCGATCGTCGGCGGGATCGCCAACTTCCACAAGCTCCCGTTCACGCTCACCGAGGTCAACAACGCGCTCACCGGGGCGATCGTGCACGCCGCGATCGACCACGAGGTCGAGCGCTTCACCTACGTCTCGTCGTCGATGGTGTTCGAGCGCGCCGACGAATTCCCCACCACCGAGGCTCATCTCGACCGCTGTCCGCCGCCGCGCTCGGCGTACGGCTTCTCCAAGCTCGCCGGCGAGGTGTACACCCGCGCGGCGCACGACCAGCACGGCCTGCGCTTCACGATCTGCCGCCCGTTCAACGCCTACGGGCCGGGCGAGCTTCCCGACCGCGACGAGCCGGGCATCGCCCACGCCGTGCCCGACCTGATCGCCAAGGTCCTGGCCGGCCGGCGGCCGCTGGAGATCTTCGGCTCCGGTGAGCAGACGCGAACACTCACCCATGTCGACGACGTCGCCGACGGGATCGTGGCCGCGACCGCGTCGCCCGCGGCCGAGAACGAGGATTTCAACATCTCGGCCTCCGAGGAGCACACGGTCGCCGAGATCGCGGCGCTCATCTGGGAGGCGTGCGGCGAGGACCCCGCGCAGCTGGAGCTCGCCCATCTGCCGACGTTCGCCGTCGACGTGCAGCGCCGCTGGCCGGCGGTGGAGAAGGCGCGCGCGACGCTGGGCTGGCAGGCCCGCGTCGACCTGCGCGACGGGCTCGCCGGGACCGTCGCCTGGCTGCGCGAGCAGGACGCGCGCCCAGCGGCGCCATGAGCCCGATCCACCCGGCCGCCGCCGCGGGCTTCCAGGCTGCAGGCGCCGACTACGAGCGCGGGCGCCCCGGATACCCGGACGCGGCGATCGCCCTGCTCGCGCGCGAGCTGCGGATCGGCCCCGGCCGTCGCATCGCCGACCTGGCGGCCGGGACGGGGAAGCTGACGCGTGCGGTGCTCGGCCTCGGCGCCGAGGTGGTCGCGATCGAGCCGGTCGCCGGGATGCGCGATCAGCTGCGCCGGGCGGTGCCGGCGGTCGAGGTGCTGGAGGGGACCGCCGAGCGGATCCCGCTGGCCGGCGCGACCGTCGACGCCGTGCTCGTCGCCCAGGCCTTTCACTGGTTCGACGCGGTCGCGGCGGCGGCCGAGATCGAGCGCGTGCTCGCCCCCGGCGGCGGCCTCGGGGTCATCTGGAACGAGTGGGACCGGTCGGTGGCGTGGGTCGACGCGATGCAGCAGTTGGTCGATGCGCACGCCGGCGACGCGCCCCGCCAGGCCACGAGCCGCTGGCGCGAGCGGCTTGAGCAGACCGGCCGCTTCCTGCTGCGCTACGAGCGCGTCGTCCCCAACGTCGTGCACGGCGATCTGGACACGCTGCTGGCCCGCGTCGCCTCGACGAGCTTCGTCGCGGCGATGCCGGACGCCGACCGCCGGCGGCTGCTGCACCAGGTGCGCGGCGTCGCCGCCGGGGCCCAGCAGGACGGCGAGGGACTCGCGATGCCCTACCGGGCTCACCTCGTCTGCTACGTCCCGGCGCGCTGACGAGCGCTCCTCGGAGACCGTCCGCGGCCTCCGGACTTGTCCAACCGGTACAACCGCGGCTTCACACTTGGGCCATCGGTCGCTTGCGGTGTACGCCACGCACGCCTGAGAATCCACGCCACGCGCGAGCACGGGCACGAGGCACTCGCGATCCGCACACCGATCCGGAGAGGGACCATCTTGGAGAGCGCGACGTTTGCAGAGCCGTCCGCCGGCACCGAGGCCGAGGGCAAGGGCCTGAAGAAGGATGCGATCTCGTTCCTCTCGAACATCGTCATCGGGGTCGCGTCGACCGCACCGGCCTACAGCCTGGCGGCGACCCTCGGCGGCGTCGCCGCCGCCGTCCTGTTCCAGACCCCGGCGATCATGATCGTCGCGTTCATCCCGATGCTGTTCATCGCCGCGGCCTACAACTACATGAACCGCGCCGACCCCGACTGCGGCACGACGTTCGCCTGGGTGACCAAGGCGATGGGACCGAACCTGGGGTGGATCGGCGGCTGGGGCATCATCGTCACCGACATCATCGTGATGCCGAGCCTCTCGCAGATCGCCGGCCAGTACACCTTCTCGCTGTTCGGCAACAACGACCCGAGCACGTTCCTGATCACGGTCGTCGGCGTGCTGTGGATCGTCGTGATGACCTGGATCTGCTACGTCGGGATCGAGATCTCGGCTCGGACCCAGCAGCTGCTGCTCGGCGCGGAGTTCGCGATCCTGGTGCTGTTCTCCGTCGTCGCGCTGATCAAGACCTACGCCGGCACGGCGCTGCACACCGCCCACCGGGTGTCGATCGACTGGCTCAACCCGTTCGCCGTCCACGGCTTCTCCAACTTCACCACCGGGATCCTGCTTGCGGTGTTCATCTATTGGGGCTGGGACAGCGGAGTGACGGTCAACGAGGAAACCGAGAACTCGGGCACCGCGCCGGGGCACGCGGCGATCATCTCGACGCTCGTGCTGGTCGGGATCTTCGTCGTGGTCGCGATCGCCACGACCGCGTTCGCCGGGCCCCACGTGCTGGCCGACAACCAGGCCGACGTGCTCAACGCCACCGGCAAGGCGGTGCTGGGCAGCGGGCTCGACAAGCTGCTGATCATCGCCGTGCTCACCTCGGCGTCGGCCTCGACGCAGACGACGATCCTGCCGACGGCGCGCACCGTGCTCTCGATGGCCCGCGCCAAGTCGATCCCGACCCGCTTCGGGGCGATCCATCCCCGGTATCTGAGCCCGAGCGTGGCGACGCTGGCGATGGGCGGCGTGTCGATCGTCTGGTACGTGATGATGACGCTGGTGTCGACCAACGTCCTCAACGACTCGATCAGCGCGCTCGGCCTGGGCATCGCCTTCTACTACGGGATCACCGGCTTCGCATGCACGATCTACTACCGCCACGAGTTGACCAAGAGCGTGCGCAACTTCTTCTACATCGGCGTCCTGCCGACCGTCGGCGGGATCATCCTCGCGGCGCTGTTCGTCAAGTCGTGCTTCGTGCTCGGCAATCCCAACTACGGCGACGGCACGATCTTCGGGATCGGCGGACCGCTGGTGATCGGCCTCGGCGCGCTGCTGCTGGGGGTCCCGTTGATGCTGCTGTGCCGGTGGCGGATGCCGGAGTTCTTCCAACGCCGACCCGAGGTCGCCGATCCCGCCATCCTGGCGCCCACCCATCCCGGAGGACAGTCATGAGCAGTGGTGTCGTCGTCGGATACGACGGTTCGGAGTGCGCCAAGGCGGCGCTGCACGCGGCGATCGAGGTCGGCAAGGCCTACGGCGAGCGGGTGACGATCGCCTTCGGCTATGAGATCTCGCCGGTCGGCGGCGAGCTGCACGACTACCACGCCGCGCTGCGGGAGCTGGCCGAGGGCAAGCTCGCCGAAGGACGCAAGCTGGCGGTCGCCCAGGGCGCCGCCGAGTCCGAGTTGGATACGACCGTCGTCGAGCGCTCCCCGGCGCAGGGACTCGTCGAGCTCGCCGAGCAGATCGATGCGCGGGTGATCGTCGTCGGGACGCGCGGCGAGAGCCCGTTACGGGGCGCGCTGCTGGGCTCGACGCCGCACAAGCTGCTCGGCTTGTCGGACCGGCCGGTGCTTGTAGTCCCGACCGACCACGAGTGAGCGTCCGCGACGACTCCGCGCTCGCCAACGCAGTCGAGCTCGACCGCCGGATCTACACCCGGGGCGGGCAGGAGCGCACCGACGTGCCCGGCGGCTGCGTGGTGCGCCATCGGGATCTGGCGACCGTCCACTTCCTCAACTGCCTGCGGATGTGGGCGCCGCTGGACCCGGCCGTGGGGGCGGCGCAGCTCATCGCGCTCGCCGAGCGCGGGCTCGGGGATCTCGGCCACCGGCTCGTCGTGCTGGAGGACGGCGCCGCCGGCGAGCGCGTGTCCGGCGATTTCGCCGCCGCCGGCTGGGAGCGCCGGCGGACGGTGATGATGGTGCTGGGCTCCGGCCCGCCGCCCGCCCCGCGGGACCCTCGCGCCCGCGAGATCTCCGGCGACGCGCTGCGAGGGCTCCAGCTCGCCGCGCTGGCCGAGGAGGACTTCGGCCCTGACAGCTTCCCCGGCCTGCCGCGGCTGCTCGCCGACGCCCAGGCCGCGCTGCGCGACGCGACCCCGGCCCGCGGCTTCGGCGCCGGTGACGGGGGCGCGCTGGCGTCGACCTGCACGCTGTTTCTGGAGGACAATCTCGGCGGGCGCCGGGCCGCGATGCTCGAGCACGTGGCGACGCTGAGAGACCATCGCGAGCGCGGGCTGGCCAAGGCGGCGGTCGGCGCCGCGCTGCACGCCGCCGCCGACTGGGGCGCGGAGCTGATCGTGGTGCCGGCCGACGCCGACGACTGGCCGCAGCTGCTCTACGCCGGGCTGGGCTTCGTCGCGGTCGGACGGACCGCCGCGTTCACGTTGCGGGTGTCGGCTCCGGTCTGACGGAGGGGCGGTGTAGCCTCGGTGGGCAGCATGGATCGTGCCGCCGCCGCCCCGATCGCCTCCGCCGCGATCGCCGAGTCCAGTCTCCCCGGTCCGTACCCCGTCGGGTCCTACGCCGCGCAGCTGCGTCAACGCCTCCAGCAGTTCGCCCGCGTGCGACTGGAGGGCGAGGTGTGGGGGCTGCGCAGCGCCCGCGTCCGCGTGTACTTCGAGCTGCGCGACGCCCGCGGCGCGCTGCCGTGCTCGATGTGGCGCGAGGAATACGACCGGCTCGGGGTGGCGCTCGCCGACGGCGTCAGGATCGTCGTCGGCGGGGGATGCGACTACTATCCCGGCAGCGCGTCATCGTCGCCGTCGTTTGGGTTCTCGGTGACGGAGCTGCGGATCGCCGGCGAGGGCGATCTGCTGGCGGCGCTGGAGCGCCTGCGGCGTACGCTGCACGCCGAGGGGCTGTTCACACCGCAGAAGCTGCTCGCGCGGCCCCGGCTGCCCAGGACGATCGGCGTCGTCACCGGCGAGCGCGGCAAGGCGCGCGACGACGTGCTGGCCGGCCTGCGCCGGCGCGGCTGGAGCGGCCGGCTGGTGTGGGCGTTCGTGCCCGTGCAGGACCGGCACGCCGCGCCGGCGATCGCCGGCGCCCTCCGCGAGCTCGCCGCGATCCCGGAGGTCGAGGTGGTGATCGTCGCCCGCGGCGGCGGCTCGCTCGCCGACCTGTACGCGTTCTGCGACGAGGGGCTGTGCCGCACGGTCGCGCTGCTCCGCGTGCCGGTGATCGCGTCGGTCGGCCATCACACCGACCGGACGCTGATCGACGACGTCGCGGCGGTGTGCTGCTCGACGCCGACCCACGCCGCGGAGGCCGCCGTCCCGATCGACTGCGCGGCCGCCCGGGCCGCGCTCACCGCAAGTGCCCGGCGGTTGCGCGACCACGGCCACCGGGCGGTGCTCCATCGCGCCCGCACGCTCGCGGCGCTCACGCGGGCGCCCGCCGAGCAGGTCGCCCGCAACCGTGCCCGGCTGCATCAGCTGCTGCGCGAGCTGCGCGCCGGCGCGCG
>JBELAG010000002.1:0-62665 GCA_049509055.1 Solirubrobacteraceae bacterium | reverse complement strand
GAGCTCGCCGGGTTCCTGTGGGCCGCCGCGACCCACCAGCCGTTCGCTCTGCAAACCACCGCTGACCGCCAGCACGTCCTGGAGGCCGCCACTGCCCGACCCCAGCAGCCACAACCACCACCATGAACAACAAAAATCTCGACATCCCCCTTGACACGCGCGTCCATCTCAGATGAGTAGTTCCACGGTTTCAGGCTGTGTAGGCGACCAGGGAGCGGCTGGGGCGTCCGAGTTGGTGGTTGAGCGCGATCGCGGCGGCGAGGGTGAGCGGGCGGCTGGCGATCCGGGCGTGGAGTCCGTGCAGGGTCCGGGCGCCGTGTCGTTCGAGGGTGAGGATGTCTTTCGCGGTCCAGTAGATCGATTCGATCCGTTGGCGGATCGGCGCGAGATGCGGGCCGCGGCCGGGTTCGTCGCGGCGGCGGGGCCGCAGGATCGTGGTGTCCAGGGCGGCTGCGTCGGCTTCGAATTGACGGCCGGCGTAGCCCTTGTCGCCGATCACGGTCAGTGGCCCGGTGCGGTTCACGCGGGCGAGCAGTCGCAGGCAGATGTCGCGCTCGCTGTCTTTGGGGCTGGTCAGGATCATCGCCCGGGGGGTCCCGTCCAGCGCGCACAGCGTGTGCAGTCGCAGGCCGTAGAAGTAGCGGCTGTGGCTGGCGCAGTAGCCGTAGTCGGCGGCGTTGGCCAGCGCATCGTCCAGGCTGGAGGCGCCGGCGCGTTTGACGGTCTCGCGCGATCGGGCGCATTCGACCGGGGTGGAATCGATCAACAGCAGGTTGTCCTCCCACCCGGGGCTCAGGCGGGCAAACGACGCGATCAGCATCTCGATCGTGGTGGCCAGCCGGTCGCGGCGGCGGTAGGACCCCGAGCGTTGGGTGAGGTCGGGGAACAGATGCCCGAGGCGTTTGATCGCGGTCGCGATGAACCGATAGTCGCTGGGGATGCCCATGATCGATTGCGCGACCGCGAGCGTGACGACCTCAGCGTCGGTCAGACTCCGTCGGTGGTTGATGGTCTTCTCAGGCAGGAGATCGTCAGCGATGCAGAACACATAGATCAGCAGCAGGTCGAGGTCGGCGTCCATCGTGGCCCCTAGGGTCGACGGTTGGCACTTCCAGAGCACCGCCGACTTCGACCTGCTGGACTGACCAACTCGCTCGCATCGGCGAGGACCTCGGCTTCTCCACGCCGCTGGTCGGCGTGCCAGAACAGGAATCCGTCACCTTCGTGCGCCGCCTCGGCGAGGACGTCAGGCCCCGCCTGCGGGAGCTGCTCGGCTGAGCCCAGAATGACACCACCCGTACAGGCGTCAACGGGATGGAAGCGCGTGAACTTACCGTGAGCCTCGGCTCCGCCCGCGGTCGCTGGTTGCTCGCTGTGGCGGTGCTGGGCTCCGGGATCGCCTTCCTTGACGCCACCGTCGTCAATGTCGCGTTGCCGAGTATCGGCCGCGATCTGCACGCCTCCACCAGCACGCTCCAGTGGATTCTCAACGGCTACACGCTGACGCTGGCCTCGCTGATCCTGCTCGGTGGGTCGCTCGGCGACCGCCATGGACGGCGCCGCGTGTTTGTGGCCGGCACCGGCGTGTTCACGATCTCCTCGCTGCTCTGCGCACTCGCGCCGGACGCCGGGCTGCTGGTGGCGGCAAGGCTCGTGCAGGGCGTCGGCGGGGCCCTGCTGACGCCGGGCAGCCTGGCGATGGTCGAGTCCGGCTTTCGCCCGACTGACCGGGCGCGAGCGATCGGCGCCTGGTCGGGGCTCAGCGCGGTGGCGGGCGCTCTCGGGCCGCTGATCGGCGGCCTGCTGGTGGGGGCCGTGTCGTGGCGGGCGGTGTTCCTGATCAACCTTCCGCTCGGCATCTTCATCGTCGTGATGGCGGGCCGGCACGTGCCCGAGACCCGCGACCTCGCAGCCACCGGACGACTCGACTTTCGCGGCGCGATCCTGGCGGCCGTGGGCCTCGGCGGCACGACCTACGCGCTGATCGAGGCGCCGGGCAACGGCGCCTCGCCGCTGGTTCTCGTGTCGGCAATCGCAGGCGCGTTCGGGCTGATCGCCTTTCTGCTCGCCGAGCGGCGTTTCCCCAACCCGATGATGCCGCTGTCAATTTTCGCCTCGCGCCAGTTCAGCGCCGCCAACGCGGTCACGTTCGTCGTCTTCGGCGCGCTCAGCGGGGTCTTCTTCCTGCTCGTCGCGTTCCTGCAGATCTCGCTCGGCTACTCGCCGCTCGAGGCCGGTGCCGCCTCGCTCCCGATCACGGCCCTGATGCTGCTCCTGTCCACTTCCGCGGGAGCTCTTGCGCAACGGGTCGGGCCGAGGATCCCGTTGACCGTGGGGCCGCTGGTCACGGCTCTCGGACTGCTGTTGATGTCTCGGATCCACCCAGGCGACAGCTATGTGTCCGGCGTGCTCCCGGCGGTGATCGTCTTCGGTTTGGGCCTCACCCTGGTCGTGGCGCCGGTCACGGCAACGGTGATGGCTGCCGCGGATGAGCGGCAGTCGGGCATCGCCTCGGGAATCAACACCGCTGTCTCGCGTCTCTCGGGCCTGATCCTTGTCGCAGTCCTGCCGCTGGTGGCCGGCCTGACCGGCAAGAAGTTCTATGACCCCGCGGCAATGGACCACGGGTTCCACGTCGCGATGCTGGTCTGCGCCGCGCTCGCGGCGGCGGGCGGGATCCTGGCCTGGCTGACGATCAGCTCTGACGTGCTCGAGTCCGAGGCGACGCCGGGCGGGGACCTGCCGACAGGGGTGCTGCACGACTTCTCGTGCGCCGTCGCGGGTGCGCCGCTGAGACCCGGCCGCGAGGCGCAGTGCCGTCCCGTCGCCGCCGACCCGGCGACGGCGTGAACCCGCCCATGCGGACCAGAGCGCGACATGTGGGAGCGGCGTCATTCGTCAGCCATGCGCCGATCGCGTCCTTGAAGATCACCTCCGTTCCGACGACCCGTCGCGTACGAGTCGATCAGTTCCTGCAGCCGGGTGGTCTTGAGGTTGACGTGATGGAAGGTCGGCCTGATGGTGCGCCGGCGCTCATCGGGAGCCGGGCCAGGCAGCCGCAGGGTCGGCGTCCCATGGAAGCGATGCGCTCACCTGATGCACAAGTCCCTCGTTGATGTCCTCGGCGCGGTGAACGTGTACCGGGGGCGTGTAGAAGGTGGCGTACGGGCGCAGGCGGAGGACAATGCGCTGCTCGCGGCGCGCGCCTTCCTCGACCATCGGCCGGACTTCGTCAGGCATCGGAGTGCCTGCCATCACGCCGGCGATGCTCATCATCACGTCAACGACGTGCCCGAAGTTCGTGTCGATCGTCGCGTCGCAATAGACCTGGAGGTAGCTCGGCGGCCACTGCTCGTCGAGCACGCACAGCGAGACCTTCGGCGAGCGCGCCACGGCCTTCGCCTTCGCCCGCTCAGCCATCGTTGACACGAGGATCTCGTCGTCCTGGAGCACGTAGTAGACGATCGACATCGCCGGTCCATCGTGTCCGCGTGGATAGCCGAAGATCGCGGTGCGATGCTCGCGCACGAACTGTCGGCGCTCGTCCGGTTTCACTGTCGTCCTCCTGTGATCGTTGACACTGCGCGAGCCGCCAGCGCTCCGCGGAATTTCACGCTCGTCCGGGGTTGATCGCTGGTGCCTCGCTCAACCGCGCTTGGGCATCCGGGGAGAGCATCGGCGCGAGCAGGGTCCGCAGCGCGTGGATGTGGCGCTCGCGCTCAGGTGGAACGCCGATCGCCGTCTGCACGATCACCCCCTGGAAGACGCCGATCAGAACCCGGGCGAGCGCGTTGGCGTCAACGAGCGGATCCAGGTGGCCGGTCCTCTGCGCGCGGCCGATCAGCCCGACGACCGTCGCGAGCGTCGCGGCGAACGTCTGCTGCGAGATCTCAGCGATCGACTCGTCGCGCAGCGCCTCGCTCGCCAGCTGCAAATGCAGCAGAAGATCCTCCTCGCGCGACAGCTGCTCGCGAGTGCCCGCAGCCAAGAGCCTCAGCGCCTCGATCGGGTCCTCGATCAGCTCAAGCGCCTCGCGTTGCGCTTGCGCCTCACGCAGCTGCTCCTCACCGAGAGCCCGGACGATCTCCTCCTTACTCGCGAAGTGGTTGTAGACCGCGCCCGGGCTCAGCCCGCACTCGCGATAGATGTCGCGCATCGACGTCGCGTGAAATCCCTCACGCGCGAAGCACGCCTTCGCCCCCCCGAGAATCTCCTCGCGTCGGCGCGCCATGTACTCGTCACTCACTCGAGGCATAAACCGATCAATCGATCTTTATAGCACGATCATGCAACCGCCGACGATCGCCAAGCCCGGATAGGTAAAGCAGAGCAAGGGCTTCGTGCCGCTCCGGCAGCCCGCCGCGTCTGATTGCAGGTGGAGCGATAAGCGGTCGCGGCGCAGAGCAGAGAGACCGCGAGCGACGGCGAAATGCCGGCGATCGCGGCTTGAGCTCACGGTGGGCTCGGCGGCTCTGTGGTCTGGTCGGCTGACGCGGCGAGCCAGTGCGTGACGGCGGTGGGCTCGCCTGGATCGGTCATGGCCTCGATCTCGTCGAGGCGCTGCTGGTCGCGGCGGCTGACCCGTTCATGCTGGCGGAGGTGCTCCTCCCAGGAGCCGACGACGAACTGCTCGAGGACGCGCCCGGGATTCGCCGCATCCCGCCACACACGCCAGCTCACCGCTCCCGTGCGGCGGCGGGCGTAGCGCCCGGCGTACAGTGCCCTGACAAGTTCTGCCTCCATACCGGGTCGGGGGCGGTACTCGAGCGTCACCAGCACCGGCACGTCGGTCGTCGCCGGGCCGACGAGTTGGGGGTCTGGCCAATCGCCGGCCGGCAGCAGATCCTGCGGCGAGATCCCCTTGAACGGCAGCCACACGCCCATCAGCGCCACGAGCGCCAAGCCGGCGGCGGCGACAAGGAGCGCAACCGTCAGCCCGAGGTTCTGCGCGATCACACCGAACGCCGCGCTCCCCGCCGCGCCGCCGCCCTGGAACACCATCAGGTAGTACGACATGCCGCGCGCCTTGGCCCAGCCGGGCAGCGTCGACTGGTACTGGGAGTTGAGAGTCGAGAGCACGAGGATCCACGCAACGCCGCCGACCACGAGCACCAGCGCCGCGAGGACACTGGCACGAGCGTAGGCCAGCGCCAGCGTCACGCCGGCGAACACGGAGCTGGCGCTGATCATCAGGACCGTCGGCGGGACGCGACGGCGCAGCCGTGGAAGCAACGCGGCGCCGGCGACCGCACCAACGCCAACGCCACCGAGCAGCAGCCCGTATCCACCGGAGCCTAGGTGCAACCGCGTATGCGCAACCAGCGGCAAGAGCGACCAGATCGAGTTGGCGAAGAACATGAACAACCCGGCGCGCAGCAGGATCACGCGCAGCGCCGGGCTCCCGGCGACGTACCGCGCTCCCGCGCGGATCGCCTCAACGACATGCTCACGAGCGACGCTGCTCGCAGGCCGTTCTCTTCCACGCCAGCGGGCGACAGCACCGATCACCGGCACGAAGCTCGCGGCGTTGACGATGAACAGCACACCAGCGCTGGTTGCCGCGTACAGCGCGCCGCCGATCGCCGGACCAACCGCTCGGCTGAGGTTCTGGTTCACCGAACCCAGAGCGATCGCCTGCGTTCGATCCTCGGGCGCGACGAGCTCGGGCTGCAGCGTCTGCCAGGTCGGCGAGGTCAGCGTCTGCCCAGCGCCGACCGCGAAGATCAGCGCGAGCAGGATCAACGGCGTGACCAGCCCGGCGAGCGCCAGCCCAGCCAGCAATGCGGCTGCGACCAGCATGAACGACTGCGATACGAGCAGCAGCCGGCGACGATCGACGAGATCCCCGATGGCGCCCGCCGGCACCGCGAGCAGAACCACCGGCAGGCCGGCAGCCGTCTGAATCAGCGCCACCAGCGTCGCCGACGTGGTCAACGTCAACATCAACTCCTGAGCGCCGACCGTCTGCATCCAGCTGCCGACGTTGCTCACGAACTGCGCCGAGGCCATCCTCGCGAAGTCCGGCGAGCGAAACGGCGCCCACGGCGAGGAGTCAGCCACCGGCCGCACCCCATCCCTCGTCCCAGCATCGTCGGTGGACGTGCTCATCGCTGTCGAATTATCTTCTCGAGGAAGGGGCCTCCCGGCGATCTACGCTGCCAGCCCGCCGCCATGGCGGCCCGGCGCGGGTTCGCCACACGGTGTTCCTCCAATCGCCGAGTGCCATTGATCGCGATACAGGCCTCGTTCATCGGCGACAGCGACGTCCCCACCACCTACGACCGCTACGGCAAGGTCGTGCCCGAGGATCTCGCCCCCGCCGCCGCGCAGCTCGAGGAACACTTCAACCGAAGCGCACGAGGCCGCCCATCGGCATCTGGGCGGCTGACCCGTACTTCGAAGGGGGCAACTATGCAAGACGATACGGCCGTGCGCGCGGGAGTCAGGCGTGCACGCGCTGTTTGATCGTCTCAAGCATCGCGCGGGCGGCGGCGCTGAGCACGCGGTTGGCCGGGATCGCGATCGCCGTCTGGAACTCAGGTGGGTGGTCGTGGACTGGTACGAACGCGATCTCGTCCGTGGCGCCGACAAGCGATCGGGGCAGCATGCCGATCGCGAGCGCGTTGCGGATCAACTCCACCATCGTCGCGGTGTCGTTGACCTCGAACGCGATCGAACGCGTCACGCCCGCAGCAGCGAATGAGCGGTCGACGGCCATCCGGATCCCCCAGCCGGCCGGAAGGTCGACCAGCGTCTGGTCGCGGAGCGAGGCGAGCTCGACGCGGGCACGCCGGGACAGTGGATGGCCGGCGGGCACCGCGAGCATGATCGGCTCAGAGGTCAGAGGGATCAGCTTCAGCCCGGGCGGAGCGCCGCCGGGCAGCGCGACGAACGCGAGGTCCAGCCGCCCGTCGACGACCTCACGGGCCATTTCGGCGGAGCCACCGGAGTGGCGGATCGCGACCTCGACTCCCGGGTGATTGGCACGGAAGGCGGCCAGCACCCCGGCGAGGTCGATCGCGCGCATCCCCTGGGCCTGCATCGTGCCGAGCACGATCTTGCCGCGCAATCCTCCCCGCGCTTCGTCGACGGCGTCGCGGGCGGCCTGCGCCGCGGCGAGCGTCGCGCGTGCCGCTGGCAGCAGGGCACGGCCCGAGTCGGTCAGCTTGACGTGATGGGTGGAACGGTCGAACAGGCTTGCACCGAGCTCGCCCTCGAGCTTGCGAATGCCCGCGGACACCGCCGACTGGACTACGTGGAGCCGGTCGGCCGCACGCGTGAAGCTGCCCTCCTCGGCGACCGCGACGAACGTGGCGAGCTGCCGTAACTCCACGTCGACGAGGTTATCGCGATTCGCGATAACCATAAGCGATTGTTTGCGTTGATCACGATCTTCCAAACCGCGATCCTCAACGCCATGATGAAGACACTGCCCGCCTCTAACGCAGAACGTCGCGCCGCCGGCTTCTGGCTCGTGGCGCTCGCGTTCACGATCGTCATGGCGTTCACAACCGTGCCCACCCCGTTGTGGTCGCTTTACGCGCAGCACGACCGATTCTCGTCGCTGACCGTCACGATCGCGTTCGCCGTCTACGCGCTCGCGGTCGCCCTCAGCCTGTTCTTGGTCGGCCACCTCTCCGACTCCTACGGCCGGCGCCGCGTGCTGATGCCGGCGCTCGCGCTCGAGATCCTCGCGGCCCTGGTGTTCGTGGTCTCCTCAACGCTGCCGGCGCTGCTGATCGCTCGGGTTCTGAGCGGGCTCGGCATCGGTGCAGTGACGGCGACAGCGATGGCCTGGATCTCTGAGCTGGGCGAGGCGGGCCACCGGCGTGCGCAGATCGTTGCGACGGCCGCGAACCTTGGGGGGCTCGGGCTCGGCGGCCTGATCGCCGGCGCGCTCGCGCAGTGGGCCGGGAACCCTTTGCACGTTCCGTTCGTCGTGTTCACCGTAGCCCTGGTGTTGGCGTGGGCGGCGCTGCTGATCGCGCCCGAGACGCGGGAGCGGCCGACGCCGCGACCGCGGTATCGGCCGCAGCGGGTATCGGTCCCTGCACATTCGCGCGGCCGGTTCCTGGCCGCCGCGCTGGGCGCCGCGATCGCGTTCGCGGTCTTCGGGCTGTTGACCTCGCTGGCGCCGAGCTTCCTCGCGGGAACGCTCCATCAACCCTCGCATCTGCTGGCCGGCCCGGCCTCATTCGTCGCGTTCGCCGCCGCGGCGCTCGCACAGACGCTCATCGGGTCGCGCACCACGCATTCGCTGCTGGTCACCGCGATCCCGGCCTTGCTGGCGGGCCTTGGGCTGCTGACGATCGCCGTGTGGCTACCCGCCCCCAGCCTCGGGGTTTTCGTTGTCGGCGACGTGATCGTCGGGATCGGCTGCGGTCTGACGTTCAAGGGCGCGATCGAGACCGTCGCCGAGATCTCCGCCCCGGAGCATCGCGCCGAGGCGCTCGCCGGCCTGTACCTCGCCTCCTACCTCGGTCTTGCGGTCCCCGTGATCGGCCTCGGCGCGCTGACCCAGATTGCCTCGACACGGATCAGCCTGCTCGTGTTCGCGGCGCTGTTGGTCATCGGGATCCTGATCGCCACGCCAGCACTGCTCGACCGCCGTGCCAGCCATCCGGCTCCCCAACCACAACCAGCCTCCAACTGACAGGAGCAATCATGCAGGAGACAGCACTGAAAACCACCAGTCTCGGCGACACCGGTCTCGAGATCACCCGCGTCGGATTTGGCGCCTGGGCGATCGGAGGCGGCGGCTGGGAGTTCGGATGGGGCCCGCAGGACGACGAGCAGTCGATCGCCGCGATCCATCACGCGCTCGAGCACGGGATCAACTGGATCGACACCGCTGCTGCCTATGGCTTCGGCCGCTCTGAGCAGATCGTCGGCCGCGCGCTCGAGGGGCTCGCCGACCGCCCATACGTGTTCACCAAGTGCTCACTGCTCGAGGGCCCCAATCGCAAGGTCGCGCACAGCCTCAAGCGCGACTCGATCCTGCGCGAGGCCGAAGCGAGCCTCGCTCGGCTTGGCGTCGACGCGATCGATCTCTGCCAAATCCACTGGCCGGTCCCGGTGCTGGACATCGAAGAAGGGTGGGCCGCGCTCGCGGAGCTCAAGCAGCAGGGCCTGGTCAGGCACATCGGCGTGTCGAACTTCGACGTCGAGCAGTTGCGGCGGATCGGTCAGATCGCGCCGGTCGAGACGCTGCAGCCCCAGTACTCACTGATCGAGCGCGAGGTGGAGCAGGAGATCCTGCCGTTCGCCGAGCGCGAACGGATCGGCGTGATCATCTATTCGCCGATGGGCTCGGGCATGCTGACCGGCAGCATGACCCGCGAGCGGATCGAGCGCCTGGCGGACGATGATTGGCGCAAGCATGACGAGCGCTTCAATGAGCCGCAGCTGTCTCGCAACCTGGAGCTCGTTAACCGGCTCGAGCACGTCGCCGAGCGCTACGACACTACGCCGGGCGCGGTCGCGGTCGCGTGGACGTTGCGCAACCCGGCCGTCGACGGCGCGATCGTCGGCTTCCGGCGGCCCGACCAGGTCGACCCGATCCTGACCGCGACGAGCCTCGAGCTCACCAACCAGGACCTCGCCGAAATCGAAGGGAGCACACGATGAGCACAACGCACTCCACACACGGGCAGGTTCGCGTCGGGATCCTCGGCATCGGTCTGATGGGTTCCGCGATGGCGGGTCGGCTGCTCGATCAGGGCATCGCGGTGACAGCATGGGACCGCAATCCCGAACACGCTCGCGCGCTCGAGGACCGGGGCGCGACCGCGGCCGGCGAGCCGGCCGAGGTCCTGCAGGACACCCGAGCGGTGATCACGATGCTCCCGACAGCAGAAGTCATCCTGGAGGTCGTCGAGCCGCTGCTTGATGCTTGGCCGCAGGACACGATCTGGTTGCAGATGAGCAGCGTCGGTGCGGCAGAGGCAGACCAGCTGACGAAGGTCGCCGAGGCCCACGCCGTCACGATTGTCGATGCACCTGTGTCTGGCAGCACGCACCCGGCCGAGCAGGGCCAGCTGACGGTCCTCGCCTCCGGACCGGACTCGGCGCAGGCCTCGCTCGAGCCGATCTTCGACGCGTTGGCATCGCGGGTCATGTGGGTCGGAGCGGCTGGCATGGGGTCGCGGCTGAAGCTGGCCGCCAATCACTGGATGATCTCCAGCGTCGCCGCGTTGGCCGAGTCGATGCACCTTTGCGAGGCGATGGGGCTAGATCCGCAGCAGTTCAACGCACTGTTGGACGGCGGCCCGCTGGGCTCAGCGTATGCCGTGCAGAAGCTCGACGAGATGCGGCGCCATCAGTACCCGGCCGGCTTCCCGGTCCGGCTCGCGCTGAAGGATCTGGAGCTCGTCCGCGAGGTCGAGCAGAGCTCCGGAGCCGCGATGCCGCTGCTCGAAGTCGTGCACGACCGATTCGTGGCCGCCAGCCGGGACTTCGCCGACCAGGACCTCGCGGCGATCTATGAGGTCGGCGTGGCGACCGAGGTCGCCGCAGCTAAGCGAGCGTGATTTCGACCGATGGCGCACGCAGCTCGGGCTGCGCGAGTGCGGTCGCGATTGCTCGGTAGGCCTTGCGGTTGAACACGAGCCCGACGTGGCTGCCGGTGACCTCGGTGCAGTTGGCGTACGGGGCAACGGCCGATTCCCAGCGGACGACACCGTCCCCACGCGAGTAGATGCTCGTCAGGTGGACGCGGTCCGCTGGGAACGGCGCCGTGTAGTCACGGCCGAAACCGCACTCACACGCCTCGCTCAGGCAGCCGGCCGAGCGCGCGCGGCCGCTTCGGATCACGGCTTGCCGGGTGCCGGACGCCGCAACGCGCGTGAGTCGGCTGACAGCGAGCATCTGCTCCAGCCCGGCGCCTGGTTTGCCACGATGTCGCTGGTTGCCGGATCAGCGGCGAGTCGGCCGTATTCGTCCGAATCCCCTTTGAGCTTCCGCGACGAAGAGGCGGCTCGCTCGCCTTTGTTCGGTCAGTCTCAGTCGGGTGCGATTAGTCGTGAGACGGCGTCGATGACGGCGAGTCTTCTCGTCGTGCGGTCGGGGGCTGTGGTCGCGCTGAATTCTGGGTTCAGGGTTGCCCAGGCGCTGGCGATCGATTGGACGAGGACGAGGATTGCGGTTGCGTCCCATCGATCCGTCAATTTGCCTTCGCTTTGAGCTTGGCGCAGCTTTTCCAGCCGGGCCTGGTTCGCGGAGATCACAGCAGGGAGCCCCGGGCCGTTGGGGCGCTCGAGGCGGTACCAGGAGGCCAGTCGGATGACTGCTGGGTCGTCTTCGAAGATGTCGAATAGGCGTCCGGCGTAGGCGGGGAGGTCGGTGGCGTCGAAGTTGACGCGGTCCAGGTGCGCCTGGACGTGCGCGGCGAAGGCCGCGTCGAACAGTGCGTCCTTGCTGTCGAAGTAGGCGTAGATCAGCGCTTTGTTGCAGCGGGCGGCGGCCGCGATCCGCTCGACCCTGCCGCCGGCGATGCCGTGCTCGGCGAACTCGTCGCGTGCCGCGTCGAGGAGCCGCCGCTTGGTGCGTGCTGCGTCGCGGGTCCGTTCGGGTCGGCTATCGCTGGTCACCCGGCTGATTGTATCTATCTAACCGGTTATTGACATAGTGCATCAGATCTGGAAGACTCCACATATAACCGGTTGTTTAATTAGATCGGAGGTGTCTGATGAGCAGGACATGGTTGATCACGGGCAGCTCGCGGGGGTTCGGACGCGAGCTCACGCGAGCGGTTCTGGAGAGCGGCGACCGGGTGCTGGCGACGGCCCGGCGCCCTGAGCAGCTGAGCGATCTGCTCGCCGGGTTCGGCGATCGTGGTCGGGCGGCCGCGCTCGATGTCACCGATCCCGTGGCCGCGCGCGCCGCGGTACAGGCGGCTGTCGACGCGTTCGGGGCGCTCGACGTGGTCGTCAACAACGCCGGGTACGCCAACAGCGCCGCGATCGAGGAGATGGACGACGGCGACTTCCGCGCCCAGATCGAGGCGAACTTCTTCGGGGTGGTGAACGTCACGCGGGCGGCCCTGCCGGTCCTCCGCAAGCAACGCTCCGGCACCTTCGTCCAATTCTCGTCCGTTGGCGGGCGCGTCGGCGGCACGCCGGGGATGGGGGCCTACCAGGCGGCCAAGTTTGCGGTGGAAGGGTTTTCCGAGGTGCTGGCCAACGAGGTCAAGCCGTTCGGCGTGAAGGTGATGATCGTCGAGCCGGGCGCGTTCCGCACCGACTGGCAGGGATCCTCGATGCGCCTCCACGACGTGGGCGCGGACTACGAGCCGAGCGTTGGGGAGATCAACCGCATGCGGGAGCGGACCAACGGAACGCAGCCCGGGGATCCGGCGCGGGCCGCGCGGATCATCGTTGAGGTCGTCGGATCTGACGACCCGCCGCGCCGGCTATTGCTCGGAGCGGCCGCCGTCGCTCAAGCACGGGAAGCCGCAACACAGCGCGCGGCCGAGCTCGAGCAGTGGGCGGACCTCAGCGCGACCGCGGACTTTCCGCAGCAGAGCGCGTCAGCGGCATAGGCGCCGACCGACAGGGCGGCGCTCACGGTCAACACTGACTGAATCAAGGGAAGGTCACATGGACAGTTCGACATGGCTCATCACCGGCGCATCGAGCGGGATCGGGTACGCGCTCGCAGAGCATGTGCTCGAGCAGGGCGACCAGGTCGTGCTCGGAGCACGCACGCTCGACCCGATGGCCGCGCTCACCGAGCGCTATCCCGACACGGGTCTCGCGCTCACGCTCGACGTCACCGATCCCCACCAGCGAGCCGACGCCATCAGCCAGGCTGAGGCGCGGTTCGGCGCGATCGACTTCCTGGTCAACAACGCCGGCATCGATTTCATCGGTGCGATTGAAGAGCAAGAGGAAAAGGACTACCGCGCCCAGTTCGAGGTCAACTTCTTCGCCGCCGCCGCGCTCGTGCGACAGGTGCTTCCCGGCATGCGCGCCCGCGGCCGCGGCACGATTATCAATGTCTCCTCAATGGACGGGATCGCCAGCCTCCCGGTCAACGGCTGGTATGCCTCGAGCAAGTTCGCGCTCGAAGGCCTCACCGAGGCCTTGTGGCAAGAACTCGAGCCGATCGGCCTACGCGCGTTCCTGGTCGAACCAGGCTCCTTCCGCACCGGCCTCGAGACGCGCACCAAGTTCTCCGGCACGACGATCGATGACTACGCGGCAACCTCAGGAGCGTTCCGGGAGATGCTCAAAACAATCACCCCCGAGATGTGGCCCGGCGACCCCGCCCGTGCTGCCGCCGCGATCTACCAAGTCGTCAACTCAGACGAAGCCCGTCACTGGGTGATTCTCGGCAGCGACGCCTACCGGCGAATCGGCGTGAAACTCGACATGCAGCGCGCCGAGTACGACGCCGGCAGAGAACTCGCGTTCAGCACCGACTATCCCGACATGACCGGCCCCACCGTCCTCTGACAACAACCCGCGACCGGCGAAAGTGGGACCTTGTCGTGTCTGCGAGGAGCCCCGCTCGGGTCCGAGGTTCTGTTCTGCCGGCAACGCCGTCATCGGAAGGTGGACTGGAACACCGGGCGACGGCGGCGCTCTCGGCGAGCGCCGGGGCTTCACCCTGGGCCGTGATCGCGCTCGCGATGCTCTCCCTCGGCGGCGCCTGCCCACCCCTACCAGACCGGTGACAGCACCCACGGTACCGGCAGGAGATTCCAAAAAAGGGGGCGCGTATTGCTCGGGTCACGGCTGCCCGAACGCGATGTCATCGATGTCGATCGCCACGATCACGTTGCTGGTATCGATGCGGTCGGCGGCGTCGCGCGGATGAATACGGTGCCGGGTGGGAAGTGTGATGCCGTCCACGGAAACGAAGCCGTCGAACAGGTGCGCGGCCGGGGCGCCGCCGATGATCTCGACCTGGTAGTCATGCCGCGCGAGGCGGCCCGCATCGTCGAAGTAGAGGACTTGCTTCGGGCTGTGGCTGGCCAGGTACTCAGGCCATTCGACGCGCAACCGCCGGAGAACCTTTCCGTCCTCGCGCTGGGCTGGAAGCGCCTCGACGCGGAAGCCAGGAAGGGCGAAGCAGAACCGTTGCGTGAGGTATGTCCACATCGCGGTTCCCACGAAGTAGGCGAGCTGTAGACGCGTCCACGGGGTGTCGAAGGCATGCGCGGAGAACGAGCGCCGCGGATCGTCGAGCGTCTCGACGGCGGTCCCGTCCTGATCTCGGATCTCGACCCGGCGGGGAGTGAAAGAGCTCCGGAGCTCGGGTGCGCCGAAGGGATGATGCGAGACCCACTCCTGGTGCAGCGCCACGTCGACTCTCACGTCGTCCAGCACCCCGGACTGACCTTTCATCCCCCACGAGCCGCCGCCTTGTGAGAGGTGCGCTGAGAGGAAGCTGTGCTCCCGCCAGCGCTCGAGTCCGCCCGCCGCATCGAGCGCGGCATCGAGCAGGGGTACGGAGCTCTCAGCGGTGGCGATCTCGGTCATGCGCCGGTCAGGAAGTTGTCCACGTCTTGCGCGAACTCGACGTGGTGTTGGAAGAGGAAGCCGTGGGCGCAGTCTGGGTAGATCTTCAGGCGGGCCCCCGGGATCAGGCCGGCCAGCAGATAGGAGTAGCGGGGGAGGATCATCGGGTCGCTATCCCCGCCGGCGACGAATGCGGGCTTGTCGATCGCCGAGACCCGCTGGAGCAGGGAGTGGTTTGGCTGCCCCCAGGTGCAGACGGCGTCGTACTGCGCCAGTCGGGTATGCCAGTCGGTCGGCTCGTCGCGGTCGACCGTGCGCGCTCCGTAGATCCGGCCAAGGACCGCTTGTCCCGCTGCCCGGCTCGCGTCCGAGCCGGTGAAGAAGACGCTCAGGTATTCCTCGGCCGAAGTCTCCGGCTTGCCCACGGCGCCGATCACCTCCGGCGCCCAGCCGTGCATTCCGCTCGCTCCCTGTGGCGCCGAAGAGGCGAGCACCACTTTGCGCACGGTCGAAGGACGGATGAGAGCGATCTCCTGAGCGACGAAACTGCCGATCGAGAACCCGAGCAGATCGACCTCACCGACTCCGAGCGCATCGATGAAGTCGATCGCGTCGAGTGCCATCTGCGCGATCGTGTTCGGTGTCGTCCCGGTTGACGCCGCGACTCCCCGGTTGTCGAAGGTGATCACCCGCCGCCCGTGCGCGAGCGCGTCGATTAGCGCGGGATCCCAGTTGTCGAGGTTGCCGCGAAAGTGCTGCAACATCACCAGCGGCGTCGCGTCAGAGGCGCCTGTGGCGCGGTAGGCATAGTCGACACCGTTGGAGGCACTGAGCATCTGCTTCTCAGCGTCTACGTAGGTCGCGGCCACTGTGGTCTCGGGCACCTGTTCTCCTTCGTGTTCGTAGCTGTCAGGCGTCGGGAGACTGCCGCCACCCGTGGGCGCCGTCATGGTATGGACGCGTGATCTGCAAGGACGTCAGGTCGATGAACTTACGGACGCCCCTGCCACGCTGCGGTCGATGACGTGGATCTCGGTCATGGGGGCGGCGCAGGGCGTGGGCGGCAGCTCGTGCACGCCCACCCGCCCGGCGGCGCGCCTATGGCTCGAGCGTCGGGCGACGGCACTGGCGACGGCGATGGCGCTCAAGGCACCGACGAAGGCGGCGTACCCGAGCGAGGCGTCGTGCAGGTTCGAGTGGGTCACGGCCACCCCGGCGGCGATCGCCGGCAAGCTGAACGACAGGTAGCACACGACGTAGATCGTGGCCACCAGGCGAGCGCGCTCGGTCGGGGGGGCCAGCGCGGAGAGGATGCGGAAGGAGCCCAGAAACGCGACGCCGAACCCGACCCCGGCGACGGCGGTGCCGATGAGCAGCAGCGCGGCCGACGGCGCCTCGATTCCGCCCACGGTCACGCCCACGCCGGCCAGCAGCGCGACCGCTCCCCACAGCACGGCGTCGGCGGGGGCCGAGTTGCGAAACAGCAGCGAGGACAGGCTGCCGACTCCTGTGAGGAGGACGATCACGACTCCCCCCCAGAGCAGGTTTCGCGACCCGACGATCGAGCCTGCGAGTGACGGGCCGAGCGAGAGATAGAACCCGCCGAGCGCCCACAAGGCGACCATCCCCGGCAACCCTGCGACGAAGGCACCCAGGCACGGGCGAGGCACTCCAAGCCGTGGGCGCAGCGAACGCAGCGCACCCGGATGACGGGCCACCGGCTCGGGTACCGCGAGAACCGCCGGGATCGCCAGCGCGAACCCGCCCAGCAGCAGCCACCAGATCAGGTGCGTCGGCGCCGCGGCGTACTGGACCAGCGCGCTGGTGACCAGCGCTCCGAGGGCCAATCCAAACCCGGGGGTGAAGCTGTTCACGACCGGTGCGCGGGTGCTGCCCGGTGGCTGCAGGTCGATCAGCGCCGCACTCAGCGCGCTGGTGGCCGCCCCGACCGCGCACCCTTGTAGGACTCGAGCCGCGTACAGCCACCCGACACCGGTGGCGGCTAGGAACAGCGACATCGCCCCGATCTCGACTACGAGCGCTCCGACGATCACGGGTCGCCTGCCGACGTAGTCAGACAGCGCCCCCATCAGCAGCAGAGTCGCGATCAGGGCCAGCGCGTATACGCCGAAGATCGCGGTCAGCGTGGTGGCCGAGAATTGCCACTTCTGTTGATAGACGCCGTACAGCGGCGAAGGAGCGCTCGACGCGAACACCAGCAGCCCAAGCACCACCGCGAGCAGCCAGAAGCCGACGCCTCGTGGCAAACCCAGAGCCGGCCTGGCCTGCGGCTCCCGGGAGGGGGTCACCGACGACATCTAACCCTCGACCGGGCGCTCGCGCGCGCGGGCAGCGGCCACCTCCGGCGAGGGGACGACGATCACGGTCCGGTCGGCGTGCTGGATGACCGCGTGCGAGACGCTTCCCAACAACAGCGACTTCACGCCCGTCAACCCCCGCGAGCCCATCAGGATCGCGGTCGCATCGAGCGCGTCGGCCTCCCCGAGAATCGCATCGGCGATCGTCGTGCGCCGCTCGACAGTCCGCGATTCAGCGTCCAACCCCAACTCGATCGCCAGCCGGGCACCCTCCTGCGCCTGCTGCTCGGCGTGCAACCGGCCGGCCTCGTCGCTCTCCTGCATGTCCTCGACGCCCCCGCTCAGTCCCAGCGCCGCCGTGTCGAACGGGCTCCAGACGGTGAGGACGGTCGCCCGCTGCCCTCGCAGCAGCGCCGCGCCGCGCGCGATCGCCTCGTTGGCATCCGTGGAGCCGTCGTAGCAGATCAGGATCACGAGCCGGGGGGCCTACGCGTGCGAACTCGCTCGAACCTGGCTCTGCTCAGCGATCCAGGCCGCCGCGAGCGTCGTCCAGGCCGCCGCGTCGCCGCCGTCGCGCGCCAGGCCCAGGCTGTGGGGGCCGTGCGCGAAGACATGGACCGTGTGGGGAACGCCATTGGCGGCGAGCGATCTGGCCAGCCGATAGGTGTGCTCGGGCGGGACGTAGGCGTCCTCGGCCGTGTGCCACATGAAGAACGGCGGCGAGGAGTCGGTCACCAGGGCGTCGAGCGAGAGCGAACGGCGAAGCCCGGGCGTGGCGTCCTCGCCCAACAGGATCAGGCGCGCCGGCCGATAGGTCTCGGTCTCCATCGACGTGATCGCATAGCCGAGCACCGCGAAATCAGCCGCTTCGCTCAAATCGCCGCCCGGCGCGAGCGTAGCCAGACCGGCTAGGTGTCCGCCCGCCGAGAACCCGATCAACCCGATCCGCTCGGCCCCGCCGTCCCTCAGCCGCCGAATCTCAGTCCGCAAAGCGTTCAGCGGTTCGGGATGGCGCACCCGGAGTGGGTAGCGAAACACGCTCGCCCGGACGCCCAGCCCGTTCAGCCAGCCGACGATCGGCTCGCCCTCGTGGGCGACGTGCTGGGCGTAGCCACCCCCGGGGAGGACGATCAGATGCATCCCGGTTAGGGAGCGCAACCGGCTTCGCTGGAACGGCGGCCGTAGCGGGTCATCGCGTGATCTCTCCGACGTGGTCCGGCTCCGCTGCTCCAACGCTCAGATACCCGCCGCTGACCCAGTCGACGATCAGGCGGCCGTATTCCTCCGCGGCCTGCTCCCATGCGAAGTGACCAGCGTGGAGGCCATGGATCTCGCTATTCGGGAGAAGCTCATTGAGGTACTCGTTGTTCGACCAGGGCACGAGATCGTCATCGCGCCCAGCCACGACTTGGGTAGGGGTGCTGACTGTCGGCAACAGGTCGCGCAACACAGGATTCTGCTCCGGGTAGTGCCGAACGAACCTGGCGGATTCAGCGAACCGTCCGAGGTCGTAGGCGCTCACGTAGTCCTCGTGGACTTCGGGCTCTCCGTCGCTGCCGGCACCCGCCTCGACTGCGTAGCCAATGTTCGTTCTCGCGTCCAGCGCGCGCACAACGTCCAGACTGGGCGCCTCGATGACGTCTTGGAGGGCCCCACCCGCGTCGATCGGAAAGCGCACCGCGCCGCCGCCGATGGTCAAGCTCGTAACGCGCTCCGGGGCTTTTGCCGCCAGGAAGAGCGCCGCGGCTGTCCCAACGTCAGGGCCGACGATATGCGGAGCACCCAACCCCCACTCGTCGATCAGACGCGCGAGGAAGATCCCTGCGGTGTCCGGGGCAATCAGTTCTGGCCGCGACTGGTCGGAATGTCCGAATCCGGGCAGGTCGATGGCGACCACCCGGCCGATCTCTGCCACTTGACGCCAGATGCGACGGAAGGCCCACACGCTCTCGGGCCACGGCGCGAGCAGCAGCAGCGTGGTATCCGAGTCTGACTTGGTGTCGGCGAATCTCACACGTACGCCGTCGCAGACTCGGAAATAGGTTGTGATCGGCTCGGCGTTCATGTGACTTTCTGTTCCCTTTCGGCCGCGCAACGGCTTGGTCGACGCCCGCCCCGCGAGAGGAAGCGACTTGTTGGCAATTTCGGCCAGTGTTGTGCGCGAGCGCTCGAACGACATCGCACGAATCTGCGATTTGATGTGCCTAGGCGTCCTGGTCGTGGTCGGCCGCGATCCGGGCTAGAGCGAGGCGCGAGTTGATCTCGAGCTTGGCGAAGATGCTGCGCAGGTGGCTGGAGACGGTGTGCGGGGACACGAACAGTTGCTCCGCGACCTCGCGGTTGGTGAGGCCTTGGGCGACAAGGCGTGCGACGGCGAGCTCGGAGTCGGTCATCGCCTCCCAGCCGGTCTCGGCGCGCTCGCGCGGGACGAGGCGTCGGCGGATCCCGTGATCGCGCAGGCGGCCCCGCACGCGGCCCATGTCCCAGGCGGCGCCCGCCTCCGCAAACAGCGCCAGCGCGCCGTCGAACGCCTCGATTGCGGCATCGGCCGCGCCGGCGCGGGCACGTGCGGCGCCGAGATCCTCGAGTGCGTAGGCGCGCACGATCGGTCGCGGTGCGGTTGCGAAGAGTTTGACGGCGCGTTCGAGATCTTCGATGTTCGACGTGACCAGTCCGCGGACGTGCGCCGCGGTCGCGAGGATCGTCGCGACCCGTGGGTTTAGCTGTGCGCGCCGGTCCGCCTGGGCCGCCGCGACCTGGGCCAGTTCGTCGTCGCCGGCGGCGAGCGCGATGCGGGCGAGCGGGATCTCGTCGGTCACGTCGATCGGGAAGAGCGGCAGGATCGAGGTGCGCTCCTCCTCGCCGAGGGCGCAGAGCGACGCGTGCGCGGCCCCGGGGTCGCCGCTGGCCATGGCCAGCAGGGCGAGGAGCCAGACGGCCTCGCGGCGGTAGTTTGGCGTGGTGTCCTCGAGCAGTGCCCGCGCGAGCTGAGCAGTTCGTTGCTGCAGGCGCCCGTTGCCTTGATGCAGCGCGACTCGCCCCAGGGCGACTAGGCCGGCGGCGTCGAGCGCGCCGATGAAGCGATCGCCGGTCTCCGGCGGGAACTGGCCTTCGAGGATCGCTCCGGCGTCGGCCAGCCGACCCAGCTGGTGCAGCTGCCGTCCCCGCCAGATCTCGAAGATACGCACGGCCCACGCGTTGCGGTCGCGCTGCGCGGCGGCGATGCCGTCGGCGGCCAGCCGCAGTGAGTCATCGATGCGGTCCAGCACGGTGCGCGTCTCGCAGCGCCACTCCCGGCCGAGGTGCGTGCGCGCCCAGTCGGTCGTTCCGATCCCGGCGCTCGCCGCCTGCTCGGTCAGGTCCAGCGCATCGCCGTAGCGCCCGTCGGCGTAGGCGATAACGGTGTCGGCCAGGGCGAGCGCGAACGCCGAGTTGGCGTCCCCACTGGCCTTCACGGCCGCCGTCGTCTCGGCGCGGATCGCTTTCGCCTCCTCGATGCGGCCACCAACGAGCAGGTTGTGGAAGAGTCCGGCGAGGTGCTGTGCGCGTAGGTGCGCGGGCAGCTCGGGTAGCGCGAGCGCCTGTCGGCCTGCGGCGACCCGGGCGTCGGGCGGGACGCGGAACATGCCCGCGATGCCGAGCAACACCTCGGCTTCTTGCTCAACTGGCAGCGCGTCTCGCAGCTGCGTGTCGGCGAACGCGCGCGCCTCGTCGACGCGGCCGGCGGAGTGGAGCAGGACGGCGCTCTGGGCGAGCAGCGAGCCGCGGAGGTGGTGGTCGCGCGGCGCGAGCTCCAGCGCGCGGCGGCTGAGATCGGCGCCCGCGCCGGGGTCGGTGGTGGCGAGCGCGTCGGCGGCGCGCAGGAGGATCGAGATCGCTTGCTCGTCGCCGGGCTCTGCGCTCGCCGCGATCTGTGCGGCGACCTCGACGGGCGCGGCGCCGGCTCCCAGCAGTACGTCGGCGGCTTGGCGGTCGAGCGCCCGCCGGGCCGACACCGGGACGCTCTCACGGACCGCCTCGCGCGTGACGTCGTGCCGAAACGCGAGCCGGTCGCCGCTCTCGACAAGCACCCCGGAGTCGATGAGCTCCTCCACGGGCCCGAGCAGCGTCGCCGGGAACCGGTCGAGCATCCGGGCCAGGTCGGTGAACGAAAAGCGGCGGCCGAGCGAGGCGGCGACCGTGGCGGCCTCACGAGCCGGCGGCGTGACGCTGCGCAGGCGCTCGCGCATCGTGAAGGCGACGCGGCGCGGCAGACGCGCCTCGACCAGCTCGGCGCGGCCGGCGACGACGCGGATCAAGTCCTCGTCGCGCAAGCCGGAGAGGAGCTCGATCAGCACGAACGGGCTGCCGTGTGCGCCCTTGACGAGGTCGAGCAGCACGTCATCGGGCTCGGCGTCGATGACGTCCTCGGCCACCTGGGCCACGGCGGCCTCGTCGAGTGGGCCGAGGACGATCCGCTCGGCGCCGCTCTGGTCGAGCTGCTCGATCGCGCTGACGACCTGCGCCGAACCCTGATTCGGGCGGTAAGCGAGGACCCAGGCCACCGGCAGGTCGGCGAGGCGCACGGACAGCGCGAGCAGCGCCGCGGCGGTCCCGCTGTCAGCCCACTGCAGGTCGTCGAGCGAGATCAGCAGCGGCCCGTCGAGGGCGGCGCGCTCGAGCAGCATCTCCAGGTCTTGCAGCAACCAGTAACGCTGCTCGGGCAACGAGCGAAGCTCCGGCAGCCCGGATCGGTCGAGCAGCGGGCGCGAGCCGTCGAACAGCGCGGCCATCAGCGGAGCGAGCTCAACGACCCCCGCGCCGGGCTCAGCCGCGCCAGCGCCCACTCGAAACGCGAGCCGCGCCGCGACCCGGTCCGCTTCGGCCAATAGGCGGGTCTTACCCATACCCGGCTCCCCCTCGACGAGCACCACCGCCCCGACACCCGAGCGCACCCGATCAAGCTGAACACCGATCGACGCGAGTGCAGCGTCCCGACCGCGAACAACGGGAGTGCGGGTGCTCGCCAGGCCCAGATCCGCGAGTCTACGTTGCTCGCGGAGGCCCGCTTCGTCGTAGCGCGACGGAGCGCCAACGGCGCGCGCATCGGCTGACGCGCCGTTGGCGGCGACGTTCGTCGGGACCGAGGGGCCGGAGGGCGTGCGCTGCATCGGCGGCTGGAAGCGGCAACGCTCCTCCGGGCGCGTCCGCGCGGCATCCCACGATCATGCGATCTCTCCCGCCACGGGCCTGACTCCAGCGCCACGGAAGACATCGCATGACCATGCGATTGCGGACGCGGATCGCGACGGAACAATCCAACGCATGCCCATGATCGACGTCTACGCCGCCGTCGGGACCTTCGGCGACAAGCGCCAACTGGCGCAAGATTTGGCCAGTGCGGTGATGCGCTGGGAAGCGGTCCCTGAGATCCCGCTGTTCGCCGACAACACCGCAGCCTTCATCCATGACCTTTCTGCCGAGGCGATCTCCAATGTGGCAGGACGAGGCGACTACGTACGTGTCCAGGTGCTCACGCCGGTGGGCGTCCTTGACCGCGACAAGCAGCTCGGGGTCGTCAACGAGCTGACCGAGATCATCGCCCGCGCCGCCGGCGACCCGGCCCTCGCGCAACGGACATGGGTGCTGCTCACCGAGTCACCGGAGGGCGGCTGGGGGATCGCGGGACACGCCAACACTCAGGCCGACATCGCTGCGGCGGCCCGTGCGGCCCTCACCCCCGGTGGTTAGGCATGGGGCGTTCCGAGCTCTCAGCGCTTCTCACGGAAGACGGGCGCGGCCGGATCCTCGCCGACGGAACAGCGATGCCATTGCTCGGGCTCGGGGTGTGGCAGGTGCCGGACGGACCAACGTGCGTGCACGCCGTCCGCTCGGCACTCGAGCTGGGGTACCGCCACATCGACACCGCCCAGGCGTACGGAAACGAGTCGAGCGTCGGCCAGGCGCTGCGCGAGAGCGGGATCGCGCGCGACGAGGTGTTCATCACGACCAAGTTCCACCCTGGGCGCCGCGACCCCCTCAGAGAGGCCGCCTACAGCATCGAGCAGCTCGACGTCGACTACGTCGACCTCTACCTCGTTCACTGGCCGGGAGGGGGGGCCACCTGGGCCTGGCCCGGGATGGAGGCCGCCTGCTCGCGCAGCTACACCCGCGCGATCGGCGTCTCCAACTTTGACCCGGACGAGCTCGATCAGGTCCTCGCCCGCGCGGCCGTCGCACCGGTGGTCGACCAGGTGCACTTCAACCCGTCGGCCTATCGCAAGGCGCTCCTCGACGCATGCGCCGAACGGGATATCGCCCTCGAGGCTTACAGCCCGCTGGGCACCGGCGCGCAGCTCGGAGACCCGGTGGTCATGGGCATCGCAGACCGCATCGGGCGAACCCCTGCCCAGGTCCTGCTGCGCTGGTGCGTGCAGCGCGGCATCCCGGTCATCACCAAGTCGACCCATCGCGACCGCATCGCGGAGAACGCGCACATCTTCGACTTCGCACTCTGCGCCAATGACATGGTGGAACTCGACCGACTCGATCGGTCAGGAGGAACCCTGGAGGCGATGGAGCGCAAATGGTGGTGAGCGTTTGCGTCGTAGTGCTCGGGTGATCTCAGCGGCGATGCTCGCTTTGCTGACGCCGCTATCCCGGGGCGCGTTGGCGGTTGGTGGCTAAGCTCGTTCCCATGTCAGAGTTCAGGAGTTCGACCGTCGCGGGGAGGTTGAGTCCGACGTTGTCGGGGTCTCAGCTGGCGAGGCTGGCTGAGCTCGGCGTGGAGCGGACCGCTGATGTCGGGGAAGTGCTTTATGGGGTCGGCGATCAGCGCTATCCGTTCATAGCGATACGCGACGGCGAGGTGGCGATCCGTGACGCGGTCGGCAACGAGATCGTGAGACACGGGGCTTCGGGCTTTCTCGGTGAGCTCAATCTCCTATCCGGCCAGACGGTGTTCGTTACCGCGGTCGTGACCGAGCCGCTTCGCTACATCGCCGTCGAGCGGGACACGCTGCGCTCGCTGCTGTACGAGGACGCGGCGCTCAGCGATCTCGTGCTAGCGGCCTTCATCGCCCGACGCGAAGCGCTACAGGGGGTCCAGGGCCTCGGCCTCGAGATCGTCGGCCCGCACTCCTCCACGGCCACGATGCAGCTACTCGACTTCGCCCGCAGCAACCGCCTGCCGTTCAGCTGGCGTGACCCCGACCACGACTCGGCTGCGGCGGCGCTGGTCACCGAGCTTGACGAGGCGAGCCTGCCGCTCGTCAGGCTTCCGGGTGGTGCCGAGCTCCATCACCCGTCGGCCGGGCAGGTCTCGCGGGCGCTCGGGATAGGCCTCGAGCTCGGCGCCCGCGACGAGGTCGACCTGCTCGTGGTCGGCGCCGGCCCCGCCGGCTTGGGCGCCGCCGTCTACGGCGCCTCAGAAGGCCTCGAGACGCTGGTGGTCGACGGGACCGGGCTGGGCGGACAGGCGGGCGCGTCGCGGCGGATCGAGAACTACCTCGGCTTCCCGGCCGGGATCACCGGGAGCGAGCTGACCAGCCGCGCTGTCACCCAGGCGCGAAAGTTCAACGCGCGCTTGGCGACGCCATACCGCGCGCTGTCGCTCGAACCCGGAAACGGACGCCACGTCGTGCGGCTGGAGGAGGATCACGAGATCGCCGCGCGGGCTGTGCTCTTGGCAACTGGCGCGCAATACCGGCGGCTACCCGTCGATGACCTCGCCGCCTACGAGGGGATCAGCGTCTTCTACGCCGCCGGGCCCCCCGAGGCCCAGCTCTGCGGCGCCGAGCGCGTGGCCGTGGTAGGCGGCGGGAACTCAGCCGGGCAGGCAGCCGTCTGGCTCGCCCGCGGGGGCGCGCTCGTGACGCTGCTCCATCGCCGCGCAAACCTGCGCGAGACGATGTCCGACTACCTCGTGCGCGAGCTCGAGCACTACGGCGTGGCAGTACGCGACCGCAGCGAGATCGCCGCCCTCTATGGCACCGACGGGCAGCTCCATTCGGTCATGCTCAAAGACGACGAGCGCCTGCGGTTCTCCTATCTGTTCCTCTTCCTCGGCGCGCTGCCGTGTACCGAGTGGCTTGGTGACGCGGTCGCTCGCGACGAGAATGGGTTCATCCTGACCGGGTCCGCGGCCAACGGCGAGAAACTCCTCCAAACGTCGGTGCCGGGCATCCTCGCGGCGGGCGACGTGCGCTCCGGCTCAACCAAGCGCTGCGCCACAGCCGTCGGCGAAGGAGCGTGGGCCGTACAGCTCGTCCACGCCCACCTCGCGGCACGCTGACAGACGAGCGCCAGTCGACCAGCCCTGCATCTGTGGCGGCGCGGGCATCTAGGGGACGGAGCGGCCGGGATCGCAACACGCGGCGAGCAGGACGGCCGGCCGGTCCGCGCGCGGCGCGCAGCCCGACAGACCTGCCGATGGCGACGGGCAGGGCCGCGACCGTCGACCGGGGCAGGCTCCTGCTTTGAGTTGAACGCGCTGCTCAGGTCGAGCGTCGGCGACGTTGCCGAGTCGTTCCAGAGCGTCAGCGATACGCGCTGTGCGGACTTCCGCTTCGACCGGACCGCTTGCAGGGCGCCTGCTAGCACCTCGGGCCTCGCGTGCTCGAGCCCCGCGCTGAGCAGGAAAGCCGGCGCCGGACGCACCATGCGAGTAGCCAAATCAGAGCAGGTATCGAGCCAGTCGCTCACAGGTTTCGTCTTCGGGGCATTCCGCTCCCAGGCGGACCGACGAGGCGTCGCTCTCCGAGCTAGGCGGCGGGTCGTTCCGAGAGTGTGGGCGGTCGTAGGTCACCCGGGTTCGGACGGTACTTCCCCCGAGCCGCGCAGGACGAGCGGCTCGTGCTTGGTCTTCTGCACTGCGACGAACGCGATCGTGCCCCAGATCGCTGGCACCCACAGCGAGATGGCGTGGTAAGCGAGGGTGGCCGCGGTCGCCAAGGTGCCGCCGATGCCGTAGAGGACCAGCATGCCGATCAGGCTGCCGTCAAGGACGCCGATCCCGCCTGGCACCGGGATGAAGTTCGACAGGTACCCGATCTGGTAGGCCAGCACCACCGGCGCCAGCGGGGCACGTGCCCGACGGCGGCGAAGCATGCGAACAGCACGGCGATGTCGAACCAGAGGTAGCCGATCGCGCCGACGATCTGCCAGTCGGGGCGAAACACCAGTCGCTTGGTGTCCCGCGCGCTGGCGGCGGTCTCCGTCAGCACCGCGCGGAGCCGGCCGGGTTGTACCCGCCGAACGATGCGATCGACATACCGCGGTAGGAGCAGAAACAGGACCAGGACGATCACGCCGACGGCCGCCGGCACGATGCTGAGCAGTGGGTTGTCAGGACCGGGGAGCCCGAGGAACAGGCCCAGACCGGCGAGGATCAGCGTGATCACGTTGATCGCGCTCGTGTATAGGAACAGCACGGCTGAGCGCTCGGCGATACGGCGTGCCGGTGCGCCGCGTTCGACCATCAGCCACGCGCCGACTGCCAGGCTGCCCACGCCTCCCAATGACACCGCTGCCCCGAAGGCCTCCTCGCTGAGCGCCACTCGGGCCCCGAGGCGGAGCGGTGCCCGGTCGAACACCTGCAGGAACGCCACCACGTAGCTCGCACAGGACGCAGCCTCGAGCACAACCGCCACCACGACCCACTGCGCCTTCATGTGGGAAAGCGTCGTCGCGACGCCCTTCAGACCCGGGACCGCCAGGAGCAGCCCGGCGACCAGCGCGCCGCCGAGCAGCAGCGTGATGAACCCGTTGCGCAGGCTGCGGCGCGCCTTCGATGCGTCGACCTGCGGGAGCTCGAGCGGCCCGTCCGAGCTCACGTTTGAAGCGCTGGCTCCAGCACCGAATCGAGGTTCCCGAGCACGCCGAGCTGGCTCAGGATCACGGTTCCAGACGGATAGCAATCGAACACCTGGAGGCGGCCGTCCTTGAGCTTGAAGACGTCACAACAGGGCGCGTCCATCCGGTTCCCCGTCGGGGGCAGAACGCCCTGAGGCAGCGACAGCGGTCCGTCATGAGTGCCCTGGAGCGCGAGCTGCACGATCACGATGTCGCCGCTCACGTAGACGTCGAAGAGCTCTCGATGCATGTCCGAGAACGCTCGCCCGTAGTTCTCTACCGGCACCGCGACCTCGTCTGGTGCGCGGTATGTGATGCCGACCGAGTTGTCGATGAACACACCATCGGGGTTGAAGCAGTCGATCCATCCCGGGATGTCTTTCACCTCGGCGATGTCGTAAGCGCGGCGGACAAATTCCTCGTTGCTCATTGCTGCTGGCTCCTTTCCGGTGACGTGGGCGAGTCGCCGGCGAGTCTCCGCCCGCGGTTGGTGAGTCGTCATCGCCTCAACCCGGTGATTGGGTATGGCGAAGCTCGATCAGATCCCTATCGGGGCTAAATCACCATGATGCGGTGAAGACGTCTCACCCGAACGTCCGCGAACCTTGGCCTCGATTTCGACCCGTACGACGCATGGCCCGAGCCGACAGCCGGGCGACCCGCTACCCGGAGGCAGCATATGCCCGACACTGTTGACCCCAACCACCTTCTGCTGATCGGGGCCGGACCAGGCGTTGGCGCCGGTGTCGTTCGGCGCTTCGGCCGAGAGGGCTTCCGCGGCACGCTCATCTCCCGTGCTGCAGCCCTGGAGCAACTCGCTCCTGAGCTGCGTGGCGAAAGACTCCAGATCGACGCGGTGGCCGCGGACATCGAAGATCTGGACGGCTACCGCGCGACGCTCGAGCGGATCTTTGGCGCCCCGGGCGCCCCTGGCGTCACCGTGTACAACGCGGCTCTCCCGGATCCGGGCGAGATCCTCGACACGACGGTTGAGCGGCTCCGGACCGCATATGACGTCGACGTCCTCGGCGCCGTCATCGCGGGCCAGGTCGCCGCGCCGGTCCTGCGGGCGGCCGGCCGCGGGACGCTGCTCTTCACCAGCGGCGGCTTCGCCGATCACCCGGTGCCCGCACTGGCGAGCCTGTCAATCGGAAAGGCCGCGCTTCGGTCTGCTGCGACCCTCATCGCCGCTGGGGTCCGGGAGGCCGGCATCCATGCCGCGACGATCACCATCGCGGGCGCCGTCGCGCGTGGGACGGCGTTCGATCCGGACAAGATCGCCGAGCTGTTCTGGACCGCTCACACGGATCCGGCTGATGACTGGCAGACCGAGTACCGGTTCACGGGCGCGTAAACCGTCGCTGCGCCGCGTGGCCTGTCAGGCGAGTTGCGCTTGTAGGAACGCCCCGGTGCGCGTCAGCGCAGCGTTAGCCTCCTTAGCCTCCGGCGCAGACGCCTGGAAGACGTGGGGCGCCCGCGGCGTAACGTCCAGTTGGACGGCGACATCCGCCGCAGCGGCCGCCGCGGCGAGCCGGGTGGCGTCATCTAGCAGCACCTCGTTCGAACCGCATTGGATCAGAAGCGGTGCGAGCCCGCGCAGATCGGCGAACAGCGGACTGAGCTCGGCGGCTGCCGGATCGGCGCCGGCGGCGTAGTCCGAGACGTTGCCCAGGAGCCTGTCGCGCGCCAGGACGAGGTCCACGGCGGCCTTCGTCTCCATGCTCGCGCCGGTCAGGGTCAGGTCGACCCACGGTGAGTACAGCGCCGTTGCGGCCGGCTGGGCGAGTCCGGCATCACGGCCAGCGACGAGCACGCCCAGCGCCAGCGCGCCTCCGGCCGACTCGCCGAACAGACCGATCCGCTCCGGGCGGATTCCCGTCTCGAGCAGCCCACGGTAGGCCGCAACCGCGTCGTCGGTAGCCGCCGGGTGCGGATGCTCCGGCGCGAGCCGGTAGTCGACGGAGAGCACCTTCGCGCGGGCCTGCCGCGCGAGCATGCACGCCAGGCCCGCACTGGCGCGAGCCGACCCGAGCGCGAACACGCCGCCGTGGAAGTACAGGAGCGCGGCGTCCGCAACGGCCTCCGGCACCGAGATCTCGAGCGCTGGAACACCACCAAGCACCGTCTCGGTGAGCGACACGTCCGACGGAAGCGGTGTTTGGAGCATGAACTCCTCAAACACTCCCCGAACAACGGCGAGGTCACCGCGGGCCTCGGGCGGGACGGCGCTCAGCAGTTCCGGGAACGACTTCCTTTCGGCGTGCGCCACCATCAGGCGTAGACCGGCGTGGCGTCGATGTAGCTGCGGTACTCCGCCACCAGACCGTCCCGGAGCCGAAACACGTTGCAGCAGGGAATGGTGACCTGGCCCCCATCGAGGCGGGTGTAGTGCACGTCGAACTCGGCGATCAACTCGTCCCCATCACTCCAGATGTTGAGGAACTCATGCCGGAAGTCGGCGACCGAAGCCGTGAACGCGTTGACCGCCTCGACGAAGGCCGCCTTGCCCTGGACCAGCTCGGCATTGCCGAGGCGCAGGCGCACGTCGTCGGTCACGAACCCCGCCAGCGCCGAGACGTCTTGCGCGTCGAAGGCGCCGAACATCTCGCGGAGCTGATCAACGGGGGCCATCCGTGTCACCGAGATCAGTTGGCCAGAGTGCCATCGAAGTCGATCGTTGCGTGGGTGCCATCGCAGAACGGCTTGTTCGACGAGTGTCCACAGCGACACAGCGCCACCGGATCCGGATGCTCGATCACATGTCCGTCGGGGGCGGTGATGACCATCGGGCCGGACACGATGTAGGGGCCGTTCTCGCTCGGGGTGATGTTGACGTCGGGCATTGCGTGACCTTTCGTTAGTAGACCTTGATCGTCTTGGAGAAGGGGAGCTGCCGGATGCGGGTGCCGGTGAGCGCTGCGATCGCGTTCGCCAGCGCCGGGGCGACAGAGGGGACCGAGACCTCGCCGACCCCGCTCGGCGGCTCGGTCGACTCGATCAGGTGCACCTCGATCCGAGGGACCGAGCGCATCCGCATGACCGGATAGGTGTCGAAGTTCTGGGTGACGATGTCGCCGCCCTCACCGAGCACGATCTCGCCCCAGGCGGCGGCGCTCAATCCCCACAGCAGGCCGCCCTCGACTTGCGCCCGGATCAGGTCTGGGTTGACGTTGCGCCCGCAGTCCAGCGCGAACACGATCCGCTCCACGTGGACCCGCCCGCGCTCATCGAGCGAGATCTCGGTCACGTTGGCGCTGTAGCCCAGGAAGCCGGAGCTCGTGACCCCGCGCGCCCGTCCCTCGGGCAACGGCGACCCCCAGCCGGCACGCTCGGCTGCGAACTCGAGCGCCCGCAGTGTGCGCGGGCTGTCCGCCAAGAGATCTCGACGGACGTCAACCGGATCGCGGCCGGCGGCGATCGCGAGCTCGTCGATCGCGCACTCGCGGGCGAACTCGGTGTGCGAGTTGCCAACCGATCGCCACACCATCGTCGAGACCGGCGTTTCGAAGTTCGTCGACTCAAGCCGGAAGTTCTCGACCGCGTATGGCGGGTCGACCGCCCCCGTGGTGGTGAAGAAGTCGACGCCGTTCGTGAACATCACATCACGGACAAACGGCAGGTTCACCGATGTCGGCGCGGCCACGATCGCCTGATGCCACGCTGTCAGGCGGCCGTCCGCGTCGGCCCCGGCCCGCACGCGATGAACCGCCATCGCGCGGTAGCGGCCGACCTTGAACTCCTCCTCGCGCAGCGACTGAAGCTTGATCGGATGCTTCCAGTCGAGCGCCTTCGCGACCTGCACCGCTTCGGCGGTGGGGTCGTGATCGGCGCTCGAGTGCAGTCCGAACGATCCGCCGGCGAACGTGATGTGGACCCTGACCTGCTCCTTGTCGATTCCGGCGATCGAGGAGGCGTTCATCTTCACGTACTCCGGCGCCTCGGTTCCCACCCACACATCGAGCACCCCGTCCTCGCGCATCCGGCAGGCGGCGTTGTTCGGCTCCATCGGGGCGTGCGCGAGGTACGGCAACGTGTACGTGGCGTCCACGGTCGTCGCGGCCGCCGCGAGCGCCTCCTCGACGTCGCCGTCGTCGCGAGCCGTGACGGCCTTCTCACCCGACTCGAGCAGCCGAAGGTGCTCTGCGAGCAGCTCAGCGCTGCTGCGGCGCTCGGCCTGAGAGTCGTCCCACTCCACCACCAGAGCCCGGAGCCCGCGCTGCGCGCCGGCCAGGTTGTCGGCGACAACCGCGACCCCCTCCTCGATCGGCACGACCGCGGTCACGCCGTCCTGCTCGAGCGCCGCCTGATCCTCGATGGAGGCGACCGTGGCGCCGAACCTCGGCGGGTGCAGCACAACCGCCGTCAGCATTCCCGGGAGGCTCTGGTCGATCGTATACCGGGTCGTGCCCAGGATCTTCGGGACGGCGTCGACGCGCAACCGCCCCTCGCGCCCCGTCAGCTTGTAGTCGCCCGGATCCTTCGGCTGGACGCCATCCGGGACCGGCTGCTGCTCGGCCCGCCCAGCGAGCTCGGCGAACGTCGCCTCCCCCCCGCGCGGGTGTCGCAGGACGCCGTTTTCCACCTCAATCTCGGCAGCCGGCACGTCCCACGCCTGTGCCGCCGCGGCCACTAGCCGCGACCGTGCCTGCGCGGCGGCCAGCCGGTAGCGCACCCAGATGCCCTTCATCGAGTTGGAGGCACCCGTCAGCTGGAAGGCGCTCCCGAGGTCGGGATTGCCGTATACGTCACCGGCCGGACCCCTCCCGTTCGCTGCGTTGACGACCCGCACCGAATCGAAGTCGGCATCCAGCTCCTCGGCGACGATCGTCGCCAGGCCGGTATGTATCCCCTGCCCCATCTCGATCTGGCTCGAGTACGCGACCACCGTCCCGTCCGGATGGATCCGGATATAGGGATGCACCGGGTCGACCAGCTCCTCATCGCTGAGCGTGCGGTCCTCGATCTCGGCCGGAGCCACGAGCGGGCCTGGCTCGGTACCTGACGCCAGCGTGCCGGCCGCGGCGTGGATCGCCGCACGGATCCGGGGATACGTGCCGCAGCGGCACAAGTTGCCCGTCATCCACTCATCGATCTTCGCGTCGTCGGGCGACGGGTTTGACTCGAGCAGCGACACCGCCGCCAGCGTCTGCCCTGGCTGGCAGTAGCCGCACTGAACGACGTTGCTGCGATACCACGCGTCGCGCACCGCGTTGACCACGGGACCCGAGGCGCCCTCCACAGTCGTCACTGCCTTGCCCACCGCCCGCTCGGTCGCGGTCTGACACGACTTCACGTTCTTGCCGTCGATCAGCACCGTGCACGCCGCACAGAATCCGGCGCCGCACCCGAACTTCGTCCCGCGCAGACCAAGCACGTCCCGCAACACCCACAGCAGCGGCGTCTTAGCGTGCCGATCGTCAACCTCGACCTCGGCGTCGTTGACGACAAGCTTCATCTCAGACCTCCCTCGAACGGAACTCGCGAGCGCTGCTGCACGGCCTGCACGATCGCCGCGACCCAGGTGAGCCGTCCTCACCGGATGCTGGTGATTTCGGGCGCAGGCGCCCTTCATCCGAGATCGATCAGGCCGTCGAGGTAGATCGCCCCGCGCTTTTCAGCCCGCGTCCGAGCAGCGCTCCGGCGCCGACGATTCCCAGTCCGACGATGACAGCGAAGACGAGCACCGTGTCGGCAGGGCTCACGCCTCGGTCGAGCGCGACCCCTGCGCCGATAACGGGAATCGAAAGCCCTATGTAGAGGGCGATGAGCAAGTCCGAGCTTGCCGCCAGCCGGTTCTCCGGCGCTGTTGCCTCGAGCACGAGACCGGTCGTCCCTTTGAAGACGGCGCCCGCGCCCGCGCCGATCAGCGCTCCACTGAGCAGAAACAGCACGAGGCTTGGAGTGGATAGACGCACGGCAGTCACAACCAGCGCGAGACCGCTGAGCATGGAGATCGTGCCGAGCGCGAGCACGCGCAACGCCGGCAAGCCGATCGTTGCCAGTTGAGCCAATACTCCCGAGGAGAAGACCAGGAACAGGGTTGCGCCGGACAACGCGTGCGACGGATGGTGAAGGGTGGTCGCGAGGAAGAGGCCGGATAGGCCGGCGAACAGCCCGTTTGCCGCGAATGCGGCGAGAGTCGCTGCCGCGCCTGGAACCAGCACGGTGGCTGAGCGGGACGAGCCACCTCTGGCGGCAGACGCCGGAGATGCCCGCGTTCCGGTCTCGGGCGCAGCCGCGAGGCCGATCAGAGCGATCCCTCCCAGCCCGACGAAGAGAAGGTATGGCAAGGTCAGCGGATGTTTCACCCACTGCGCCAGGCAGCCGGCAATCAGCGGTCCCAGTCCGAGCGCGCCGACGGTCACCGCTGAGCCGATGGTCTGGGCTCGGGCCGGGGAGCCGCCCGGGTTCGCGCGCGAGCGCAGCTCAATGAGATAGGTGAAGGCCGTGCCAGCGGCCAGGCCGACAGCCACGCCAGTGATGGACCGCCCAATGAGGAGCCCTGGTAGCGCCTTCCATGCCGCGAGCAAGCCCGCTGCGGCCATCATCGTCGCCACGGCGACGAGCATCGTCCCCCGGCGCCCAACCCGAGCCGCGATGAATCGAACCGACAGCAGCGCGGCGATCGTGCCGCCGGCGAAGATCGCATAGATCACCGTCACGGTGAGCGAGGACAGGTGATCTCGGATCCGGTAGAGGCCGTAGAGCGGACTCGGCAGCGTGGCGGACGCCATCACGATCAGGAGAGCGAACGCCACCGCCCAGAAGCCAACCAGCGCGCGCCGGGTCTCCACCAAGGGCACGGCATTGCCGTTAGGGCTCGCGATCGCGTGTGATTGTTGGACCGCCACCGTGCGTCACCAGACCTTCATCCCGCCGTCGACCACGAGGTCGATGCCGGTCACGTAGGCACTCTCGTCCGAGGCGAGGAAAAGCGCGACGTTCGCCACGTCCTCCGGTTGACCGAACCGGCCCAGAAGCGTCCTGTCGCGCATCGCGCGGCCGAACTCCCCGTCTTCGAGCTCCGCTCTGGTCGCCCCGCTCTCAATGAAGCCCGGTGAGATCGAGTTGACGCGAATGCCGTGGTCGCTTCCCTCCATGGCAAGCTGGCGCGTCATACCGATGATCGCCGCTTTATTGGTCGTGTGAGCCAGCGACGCAAGGGACTTGAAGCTGAGCGAGCCGTTCAGCGAGGCCATGTTGACGACGACTCCGCGGGTGGCCTTCAGGTGCGGCCACGCTGCCCGCGTGAGGTAGAACACGAGGTCGATCTCGTCGTCGCGCGCGGCAGCCCACTCGTCGTCGGTGAAGTCCTCGAGCCGGCTGAAGTGGGACCTGGCGGCAAGGTTGAACAGCACGTCAATCTTGCCGAACTCGCTTGTCGCCAACTCGACGAGCTTCGCGCATTCGGCTGGATCGCCGAGATGGCACGGCTGGAGCGACACCATCTCCGCACCCGCCGCTCGTACAAGCCCGACAGTCTCTTCCGCCGGCTCAACCGCCACGTCGCAACCGACGACCAGCGCCCCTTCCCGCGCGAACGTCAGCGCGGTTGCGCGGCCCATGCTTCCGCCTGTGCCAGTGACGACGCACACCTTGCCCGACAGCCGGCCCGACATCTAGCTGGCCGCCTGTAGCGCGGCCGCCGCGGCCTGCTTCTCTCTGTCAGCGACACCGACTGCGCTCGTCAACTGCGGGACCTCGTTGAAGTACCAGTAGATGACCCCGCCGGCGGGGGCGGCCTGCGGTGTCGCCCAGTCGCGGAAGAGCTCGGTCACGACCGCCAGTGCGGTGGTCGCGACGGCGCCGGCGTGTGACAGCCGCTCGATCGCCGTGCGGTGCGCGACCTGGGATCGACCACCGACCGCGTCGGTGACGAACATCGCGTCGTAACCGGCCTCCAGCGCCGCGACCGTCGCGAACGTGAGGCAGATCTCGGTGTGGAGCCCGCCGATGATCAGGCGCTTGCGGCCGGTCGCCTCCACCGCTTCGCGGAAGGCATCGTCCTCGAACGCGTTCATCGACGACCGGTCGATCGGCTCGATGCCATCCAGCTCGGAGAGAATCGAGGGGAGCGTCGGCCCGTTGAACCCGAGCCCAACCCCAACCGTCGACAGCACGATCGGCATTTCGAGCGCCTTGGCTATCTTGGCCAGCAGCCTCACGTGCAGCTCGACGAGGTCTCTCTCCGTTTCCGAGCGAATGACCTCGAACATCTCGTTCTGGTAGTCGATCAGGACCAACGCGCAGTCCTCGTGGGTCCAGACGCCTAGCTCTCTGTTCATCGTCTTCTCCTTGTCGGCGGGTCGACGGGCAAGATCGCCTCCAGCCGGGTGAGATGTCCTCGCCGGATCGTGGTGATTTGCGAGCGACCCGGTGACGTCACTCGACGCCGCGGTCGCGCTGGCCGACGCGATCGAGGGCGACGATGTCGGCGGCATCGAGCTCGACCGCGATAGCAGCGATGTTCTCCTCGAGGTGCGCCACCGAGCTCGTGCCCGGGATCAGCAGCATCCGGTCGTAGCGAGCCAGCAACCAGGCGAGCGCGATCTGGGTCGGGGTCGCGTCGCGCTTGTTGGCAACCCGCGCGATCACCGGGTCGCTTGCGAGTTGCGCCGGTCCGTCCCTGTAGGCCGAGCCGAGCGGCCCGAACGGCACGAACGCGATTTCGTGCTGGCGCGCAAAGTCGACCAAGGGGTCGTCGCGGCGGTCGATCACGCTGTAGCTGCTCTGGATCTCGGCGACGTCGACGAGTTCAAGCGCACGTTGCACCGTCGCCTGGTCGACGTTCGATAGCCCGATCAGGTCGACCTTGCCCTCTCGTCGCATGTCCTCCAGCGCCGATAGCTGCTCCTCGAGTGGCACAGTGGCACCGCTCTCGCCGGTGAGGAGTCGGAGGTTGACGAGGTCCAGCCGCTCCACCCGAAGTGAGCGGAGGTTCGCTTCAACTCCCTCGCGGAGCTCGGCGGGACGCAGCGCGGGGAGCACGCGTCCCGCGTCGTCACGGCGCGCGCCCACCTTCGTCACGAGCTTGAGATTCTCGGGATACGGATAGAGCGCCTGGCGGATCAGGTCGTTGACCACGTCCGGTCCGTAGTACTGCGATGTGTCGATGTGATCGACGCCGAGCGCGACCGCGCGCCGGAGCACCGCGCGAGCGCCATCCGGGTCCTTAGGCGGTCCGAACACGCCGGGCCCTGCGAGCTGCATCGCCCCGAAACCGATCCGATTGACCGGCTTGTCACCGAGAAGTGTCGTCGCGTTCATCTCGGCGCCGGCGCCACGCCTCTGAAATGAACCGCGACCCGGGACCTGTAGCACGCAAGTGACCAATGACAGGCCATTACCGGATTTGTCTCCTCGTTTGGGTGCGCAGCACGCCGGCGCACGAGCAACCCGCAGACGACCGCGCCGAGGCCGAAGATCCCGGCGCCGGTCCAGAACGCGACCGAATTGCCGTGGATCGTGGCCCGGGCCAGGGCCGCCGGGCCGGCCGGATGGCTGATCAGGAAGCTTGCGGTCGCGGTGGTCGCCAGAGTGTTGAGCAGTGCGGTTCCGACCGAGCCCCCGATCTGTTGGCTCGTGTTGACCAGCGCGGATCCGATTCCGCTGTTGGCCGGGCTGATCCCGGCCGTCGCCGTGTTGATCACCGTCGCGACCACAAACCCGAGTCCGGTCCCGATCAGCAGCAGCGCGGGCAGGACGTCGCCGGCGTAGGTGGAGTGCAGCCCAAGTCGCGTGAGCAACGCCATGCCGCCGGCTGCGACAGCCATCCCCACGACGATCAGAGGTCTAGGACCGAGACGGCCGAGCAGCACCGCGCTGGTCGTGGTCGATGTGATGACGTTCGCCGCAACCATCGGCAGGAATGCCAGACCGGTCTTGATCGGGCTATAGCCGAGCAACCGCTGGAGGTAGTAGGTCAGCAACAGGAAGACGCCAAACAACCCGATGCCGACCAGCAGCACTGCGAGGTAGGAGCCGGAACGGTTGCGGTCGTCAAACAATCGCAGCGGTATCAGCGGGTTCGATGAGCGCCGCTCGATCGCGACGAAAACCGCCAGCAGCAACACGCTCGCGGCAAGACATGCGATGGTCAGAGGTGAACCCCAACCGGCCGATTGCGCGTGCGAGAACCCGTAGACCAGCGCCGCGAGCCCGGCCGACACCGTCAGCGTCCCCGGGATGTCAAGGCGGGGCTTGGTCGTGACACGACTTTGCGGGAGCAGGATCAACACGCCGACGGCGGCAGGCAACGCGAGGCACACGTTGACGTACAGCGTCCAGCGCCAGGACAGGCTCTGAGTGAGCACGCCACCGAGCACGAGCCCGATCGCGCCACCGCTCGCGACGATCGCGCCGAAAATCCCAAACGCCCGATTGCGGTCGGCGGAATCTCGGAACGCTGTCGTCAACACCGCCAGCGCCGAGGGCGCGAGCAGGGCTCCGAATGCGCCTTGGGCGGCGCGCGCCGCCACGAGCCACCCGAAGCTCTCCGCAACGCCCGCGACGGCGGACATCGCGGCGAAGCCGATCAGTCCGGTCAGGAACGCGGGCCTTCGTCCGAACATATCGCCGATCCGCCCGCCGAGCGGGAGCAGGCTCCCGAACGCAAGCGCGTAAGCGGTGATCACCCATTGGCGGTCGCCGTTCGAAAAATTGAGCACGCGCTGGGCCGATGGCAGCGCAATGTTGACCACCGTCGCGTCGAGCACGACCATGACCTGCGCGAGCCCGACCACCCCGAGGATCAGCCATCGACGCGAGTACGTCGGGTCAGAAACTGCATCCGTGGTCATCGACTGTCGCTTTTCGGTTCGGGTGATCTCGCCCGGATCCGCCGGACCTCTACCAGGTCGAGGCCGAGTGCCTCGACCTGCGCCAGCACCCCGAACAACGCTGACCGATCCTCGAGCAAGCCGGTGAGTACCGTCTCGCCGCCTTTGAACTTTGAGACCATGGCGGGAAACGCTGATTTGGCGGTCGGGCCGAGTTGGCCCCCGATCCTGATCGTGTACAGGCCCGGCGGATGTGCCACGCCTCCATCGTCCTGCGCGACCTAGTGACCCGGCGACGCCGGAATCAGGTGATTGTGCAAATGCCCACCGGCCCCGCCCGCCGACGATGCTTCAGCCTCGCCCGGCGGCCGAGAGCAGCCGTAGCTCACGGGCGCGTTGAACGGCGGAAGAGCGGTCGCGCGCATCGAGCTTGGAATAGATGTTGCGGATGTGCGTGTTGACCGTGTTGACGGAGACATACAGCTGTCGCGCGATCTCGGGCCGCGTGAGATTCGTCGGCAGATACCGAAGCACACGCAACTCGCTCCGACTGAGCTCGTCATGCTGCGAAGGCCGCTCGCGCTCGACGCGCGGCGCCGAACCGCCTCGAAGCAGATCGACGATTTCGGCGAGCAGCGCTCCATGGGCCGTCTCGTAGCGCGGTAGCGTGGCGAGGAGGTCCGCGGCTTCGGTCAGCACGAACGGGAAGATCAGACGGTCAGCCTCGGCCATCGCGAGTGCCGCCTCGGCTGCCGCGGCGGCGGCGACGGTGTCCCCGAGGCGCAGGTGCGCCGTGCCGGCGAGCAGGTGCGACTCAACGAGCGTGAACGCCGGGATAGTCGGCGGCGTTGCGCCTCGGACATCTCGAAGTTCATCCAAAGCGGTCGCCGGGTCGCCGTCAGCGAGGCAGATCGCTGCGCGAGCGTTGTAGATCGCACCCATGCGCTCAGGTTCGGCGGAGAACCCTGCAAGCGTCGCGCGCGCCTCATCCAGCTTCCCGACGCGGGCCTGCGTGGCCGCGAGCCATCCAGTGATCCGAGGCGCGAGCGCGTGCACTCCCGTCAGTAGCGACTGCGCCCGCGCTGCAGCGGCGAATGCTTCGAGCGCCGATTGCTGCCGCCCACGCGCAGCGTGCAACATCCCCGCCGCGACGTGGAACAGCATCGCGGCGGCCGGTTCGACCTGAGCCTCCGCCGCCTCCCAGGCACGGACCAACCAGCGCTCTCCTTCATCGAACTCCCCCATCCAGATCGCCATCCCGGCAACCGACCCGAAGGCGGTCGCGAGGATCGGCCGATCTTCCAACCCGTGGCGGGTGGCGAGCGCGACCGCCTGCTCTCCGCGCTCACGCGCGGTCGCCACCGAGACGAGCTTGGACGGGAAACCCTGGTACGCGCGACACGCGACCTCCAGGTACGGTCGGCCGATCCTCCGGGCAAGTGCAGCTCCTTGCGAGAGATGCCGCTCCGCCTCGCCGAGCCGCCCTGACCACGTCTCGACGATGCCGAGATTCAACAGCGCGACTGCGCGCAGTTCACTGCCCATCGCAAACCGGTCGTTCGACTCGTCCGCCATCGAAGCATCGAGCAGGTTCACCTGCTCAATCACTTCGGAGAACTGGCCGCTGTGCCGCGCCAGCCCCAATCGGAGCGCCGCAATCGCGACGGCGAGTCGGCGCGCACGAGTCGGCGGGGCACTCTCGACGTGGGACTCGGCCAGCACCAGCTGTGCGGCCGCTTCCTCTAACCGGCCTTGGTTCAGCTCGGCCGCCGCATGAGCCAGCGCGAGGTCGGGATGGTCGGCCGATGCGCCCTCGGGAAACGCCTGCAGCACCGCGTCGATCGTGCCCGCCTCCCCGTCAAGCACCCACCGGAACGAGTGGTCTGCGACGAGACGGGCGGCATCATCCCAATCACCCGCCGCGATCAGATGCTGCACGGCTTCGACGACGTCGCCGTGATCCTTGAACCACCGTGCGGCGCGGCGGTGGAGGCCGGGAACTTCCTCGGCCAACGTCCGGCGTAGCTCCAAGCGCAGGAAGTCTGCAAGCAGCTGGTGATAGCGAAACCAGGTGCGCTGGGCGTCGAGTGACACCACGAACGCGTTTGCTTCCTCCAGCTCCAGCAGCATCTGTTCTGAGCCGGAGCGGCCTGCCAGCAGGTCGGCAAGCTCACCGTTCATCTGGTCGACGAGGGCGGTTCGCAGCAGCATCCCTTGCACCTCGCTTGGCTGGCGGTCGAGCATCTCGGCGATCAGGTACTCCCCGATCGCCCGGTCAGTGCCGGAGAACTCGGCCACGAAACGCTCGGGGTCCGGATGGTCGCTGAGCGAGATCACCGCGAGACGCAGGCCGGCTGCCCAGCCCTCCGTGCGCTGGTACAGCGCAGCCGCACCGGCCTCGGACAGGCTGATCTCGTATGCGTCAAGCAGTTCACGCGTTTCGCGCTCGGTAAAGCGCAGATCGCGCGCCCTGATCTCGGCGACCTGGCCGGCGAGCCTGAGCTGGTGCAGTCTGATCGGCGGATCCCGGCGAGACGACAGCACGACGCACGCAGAGCCGGGCAGATTCGCGAGCAGCTGCTCGAGTTGCGTGATCGCCTCCGCCGATTTCAGCTCGTGGAGATCGTCGATGATCAGGACGACCGATTTGACCTCGTCGGCGACCTCCGACAGAAAGCCCTCGAGCAACTGCCCGTCGTCCAGCGCGGTGCTCGTCGCGGGTTGCGTCTCACGGTCGGTCTCCTGCGCCGGTCCGCGGATTGTTTCCAGGAGCGCTGACCAGAACTGCTGCCCATTCTGCTGGTCGCGGTTTACGGATACGGACACGACGCGACGCAGATCTGCAGAACGATCCGTCCACGCACGCAACAGCGAGGTCTTCCCGCTCCCGGGCGGCGCCGAGATCACCGTCACCCGCTTGGTCACCGCACGATCCAGCAGCTCGATGAGGTCCTCCCGGTCGAGCAGGCCTCGAGAGCCCGAAGTGTCGCCTGAGATCAGCTGCCGTTGCACCCCTGACTCTGCCGGGCTCACGGGTGAACCCGCGACCCGTAGCCGAGGTCGAAGCGGATCGATTGCACGACCCGGAACGTGGTGCTCGGCGTGAATACGTCGACCGCGGCCAGAACGCCGGTGTACTTCTCGATGACCGGCGTGGCGGCGGCAGCAGTAACCGCGTCCAGGTAGCTCTTCACCGCGGCCCCGGTGTTCTCGCCGTACATGACCAGATACGGGGTCGGATCGACGGTATCCAGCGCCTTCCGTGAGCTACCCGCGATGTCGGCCATGTAGCGCCGATGCATCACGACGTCGTCGCGAGTCCCGAGCCGGCCCATGTGGCCGCCGATGAAGTGCTTCCATGGGTACGTCAGCGCGGTATCCGGGCCCTCGAGATAGCCGGGCACGTCCTCCGTGAGGTTGCTCTGGCAGGCCGGCGCCCAGCCCGGATTTACGATATCCACGAGCATCAGCGTGTCGTGGTCGGGTAAGTGGATGAAGATGTTGTCCGGCGAGTGGTTGGAGCCGTGCCAGGCCAGCTCGATCCGCTCGCCTCCGATCACGAGCTTGCGGCGGTCGTGAAACGTCTCCTCGGGTGCCGGCCTCGCCGGGTCGTCGTCGCGTAGCAGCAGCTTTCGCGTCTCCTCATGCCCGATGCGAGTGATGTTGCGGCCGAACAGCGAGGACGCGCCGGCGTGATCGGCGTGGTGATGGGAATAGATCAGATGCGTCACCTTGTTGCTGACGCCGTGTGCTGCTGCGATTTCATCCACGGCACGCTGGATGTTGTGACCGATCGTGGGCGGCGCGTCGAGCAGGACGACGCCGTCGGATGTCGCCAGGAACGCCGACTGGTAGGTCCCGTCCGTGACCCAGTAGAGGTTCCCCTCGACGCGTCCGACGTAGTACCCCTGTTCGTTCAGCGCGGGGCCGCGTGCCGAGCCGGGGATCGGCGCATGCTCGGGAAGCGCGTTGATACTGGTTCCCACCACCACGGCATCTTGGCGCCGCCGCCGGGGCTTCGAATCCTTGATCCCTTAGTCCCTGACCCCAGTCTCCGCTTCGGTCATGCTTTCGCCCGAGATGAATGGAGCCCCGTCACCGGCCCGGTCGCCGGGCACCCAGTTACTCGGCCGGCAACGTGAGCGCGAGGCGCTCGACCGGCTGCTCGAGGCAGCCCGCCGCGGCAATGGCGGGGTCCTGGTGGCGCGTGGAGAACCCGGTGTCGGGAAGACCGCGCTGCTCGAGTGGGCCATCGAGGAGGCACGGCAGTTCCGGACTGCACGCACGGCCGGAGTCGAGGGGGAGATGGAGCTGCCGTACGCGGCGCTTCAACAGCTTTGCTCGCCGATGCTCGAGCTGAGTGAGCGTTTGCCGGGCCCACAGCGCGATGCGCTCGCCGTCGCGTTCGGAGTCAGTGCCGGAACGGCTCCGGGTCCGTTCCTGGTCGGACTGGCGGTGCTCGGCCTGCTGTCCGAGGTAGCGGAGGAGCGGCCCCTGCTGTGTGTCGTCGATGACGCGCAGTGGCTAGATCGTGCGTCGGCGCGCGCGCTTGCGTTCGTGGCCCGCCGACTGTTGGCGGAGAAGGTCGCTCTCATCTTCGCGGCTCGCGAGCCGGGGGACGTGCTCGCGAGGTTTCCGGAGCTCCACCTGTTGCCTCTGGGTCACCGTGACGCACGGACGCTGCTGGAGTCCGCTTTGCCGGCTGGGCTTGATGAGCACGTTCTCGATCGGATCGTGGCCGAGACGCGCGGGAATCCGCTCGCGCTGCTGGAGTTGCCGCGCGGGCTGACGCCGACGCAGCTGGCCGGCGGGTTTGGTCTGCCGGCCGCGGTGCCGTTGTCCGCGAGCATCGAGGAGAGCTTCACGCGCAGGCTGGCCAGTCTTCCGGGCGACGCGCGACGCTTGCTGCTCGTTGCCGCAGCCGATCCAGTCGGCGACACGGCACTCGTCTGGCGGGCGGCGCAGCAGCTCGGAATCCCCGAGTCGGCCGCGGAGACCGTCGAAGCGGAGGACCTGTTGGAGCTGGGTTCCCGAGCGGTGTTCCGTCATCCACTGGTCCGCTCGGCGGTCTATGGAGCCGCCGGACTGAAGGAGCGGCGGTCCGTCCACCGCGCTCTCGCGCAGGCGACCGATCCAGCGCTTGACCCAGATCGCCGCGCCTGGCACCGAGCGCAGGCCACAGCCACGCCAGATGAGGTGGTCGCCGGCGACCTGGAGCGCTCCGCGGCGCGGGCCCAAGCGCGGGGCGGATTCGCGGCTGTCGCGGCCTTCCTCGAGCGCGCGGCGGCGCTTACACCCGAGCCTGCGGACCGCGCGCGGCGCCTGCTCATGGCCGCCGGAGCCAACCGCGATGCCGGCGATCTCGAGGCTGCGCTCCGGCTGCTGGAAAGCATCGAGGTGGGCTCGCTCGACGAGCTCGGGCGCGCCAGGGCTGACCTCTTGCGAGCCCAGATCGCGTTGGCGCAGCGCCGCAGCGGCGATGCCGGCCGCCTGTTTCTGAGCGCTGCGAGGAGCCTCGAGCCACTCGACGCTGAGCTGGCCCGCGAGACGTACCTCGAGGCTCTCGGGGGCGCCATTGCGAGCGACGTTGAAGTGGTCGGCGGCGCGCAGGCGGTCGCGGCTGCTGCGCGGGCGGCGCCACCAGGCAGCGTTCCCCCGCGGACAGTTGACGTGCTGCTCGACGCGTTCGCGATCCGTGTCACCGACGGATACGCGGCCGCGGCCCCGACGCTCGCCCGGGCGCTCGAGCTTCTGCTCGCAGTGGACATCGCCAGTGAGGGCGGCAGTCGGTGGCTCTCGGTCTCCAGCGGCCGAGACAGCAACATGGTCGCGCTCGAGATGTGGGACGACCAGGCTTTGCAGCTGCTGGCCGCTCGCCGAGTACAGGTCGCTCGCGACACGGGCGCACTCGGGCACCTGCCGTTCGCGCTGAGCTTCCTCGCGAGGAGCTACATGCTCGCCGGCGAGTTGACCGCGGCCTCGCTCGTGCTCGACGAAGCACGCGCGATCGCCGAGGCGACCGGAAATTCCGCGGTCGTGAACGCCCCGATGATTCTCGCTGCCTGGCGGGGGCAGGAGCAGCAAGCGTCTGCGCTGATCGATGCCGGCTCCGAGGAGGCGGCCACACGGCGTTGGGCATCAAACAGCTACGCGAGAGCCGTGCTTTACAACGGCCTCGGCCGTCATGACGCCGCGCGCGATGCGGCCTGGGAGGCGTTTGCGCCAGACCCGATCGGATACGGATCGTGGCTGTTGCCCGAGCTTGCCGAGGCGGCATCGAGGACCGGAGACCGAGCGCTGCTCGAGCTCGCCTGTGAGTGGCTCTCGGAGCGAACCCGCGTCATCGACTCTCGGTGGGCGGGTGGAATCGAAGCGCGCGTGCGCGCGCTGCTGAGCGAGGACGAGGTCGCCGAAAATCTGTACAGGGAGTCGATCGAGCACCTCTCCGGTACCCGTGCCCGACTTGAGCGCGCCCGGACGCACCTCCTCTACGGCGAGTGGCTCCGACGGCAGCGTCGTCGCGTTGACGCTCGTGAGCAGCTACGGATCGCGTACGAGATGTTCACCGGCTTTGGGGCCGAGGCGTTCGCCGAGCGCGCCAAAGGTGAGCTCGAGGCGACGGGCGAACGTGCCCGTAAGCGAACCGTCGACACGCTCGACCAGCTCACTCCGCAGGAAACGCAGGTCGCGCGCCTTGCCACGCAAGGAGAGACCAACAGAGAGATCGCGGCTCGGCTGTTCATCAGCGCCAGCACCGTCGAGTACCACCTGCGCAAGGCGTTTCGCAAGCTCGGCGTCAAATCACGGACACAGCTCGCCGACCGGCTGCCGTAGCTCGGCCGCAAATCGCTCGAGCCCGCGCCGGCTCGCCGTGCGGATCACCGGGATCTGGCGATGACGCATCACCCGGACGCTGGCAACGATGCGGCGCTCAGTCATCGACCCGAGGAGAGCATGCGCATGTCCGATATCGGCAACGGTCGCGCCGGTCGCGCCGAGGTAGTGATTGTTGGCGGAGGCTCGGCCGGCTGCGTCCTCGCCGGTCGTCTGAGCGAGGATCCAGCATGGTCTGTCCTGCTACTCGAAGCCGGCACGGCCTACGGCGTCGACGCCTACCCCGACGATCTGCGCGACCCAGCACGCGTTCCCGCCAGCCCCGAGCACGAGTGGGGCTACACCGCCCGCGGTTCAGCGGCCTCCCCGCGCATCGAGGCCGCGCGCGCGAGGGTGCTCGGGGGCTGCTCCGCCCACAATGCGACGGTCGCGATGCGCGCGCGGCCGGCTGACATCGCCGACTGGCAGCGGCATGGGCTCGACGATTGGACGGCCGAGAGCGTCGAGGAGACGTTCCGGGAGATGGAGAACACGCCCGACGGGGACGAGGCCTATCACGGCCGCACGGGGCCGTTCCCGATCCGACAGCTGAAGTACGACGGTCTGACGAGCTCGCTCCGCGGGTTTGTCGACGCAACCGCGGCGGAGGGGTTCCCCCGCGTCGAAGACTTCAACAGGCCCCACTCCGGCGGCGTCGGCGGGTTCCCGGTCAACGTCGTCGACAACGTCCGTCAGAACACCGGTCTGGTGTATCTCACCGAGGAGGTTCGCAACCGCCCCAACCTCAAGATCTCCGGCAACGTGCTCGTCGATCGCGTGCTCTTCGACGGGAAACGGGCGGTCGGCGTCGTGACCGCAAGCGGCGCTGAGATCACCGCAGCTGAGGTGATCCTCGCCAGCGGCTCATACGGGAGTCCGGCGATCCTGCTGCGATCCGGCGTCGGGCCCGCGCCAGATCTGGCGCAGCTCGGCATCGACGTGGTAGCCGATTTGCCCGTCGGCAAACACCTTCAGGACCAGCCGTTCTATTACAACGCGTACGCGCTAAGCGTTCACGACTTTATTAATGTCGTAGTTGGTGAAGGATTGCGGATCGGCCTGTTGAATTTGGTGGTGTGATCGATGAGGGTGCGATCGCTGTGCGGTGGGAGGCGATGAGATCTTCGCTTGATGAGCGTGGTCGGCGGCGGTGGTGCGCAGCGGAGGCGCGTTCTCATGGGCGTGGTGGGATTGCGGCGGTGGCGCGGGTGACCGACATCTCGCGGCGGACGATCGAGCGTGGGCTGGCGGAGCTCGATCGGGAGCGCGAGCAGGTGTCAGAGCCGTTGCCGGCGGGGCGGGCCAGGCGTTCGGGTGCGGGCCGTCGGGCATTGGCGGAGTCCGATCCGACGGTCATTGAGGATCTGCAGCGGTTGGTGGATCCCGCGACACGCGGGGATCCCGAGCGGCCGCTGTTGTGGACATCGAAGAGCGCGGCGAAGCTGGCTGAGGAGCTCCGGGAGCGGGGGCATGAGCTGGTGGATCGCTCGGTGCTGCGACTGTTGCACCGGGCTGGGTACACGATGCAGCAGAACGTCAAGACGCGGGAGGGCTCAGATCACCCTGACCGCGACGCGCAGTTTCAGTACATCAGCGCCTGCGTCGCGGCGGCGCTTCAGGCGAGCGAGCCGGTGATCAGCGTGGATGCCAAGCACCGCGAGCTGGTCGGCGAGTTCAAGAACGGCGGCCGGGAATGGGCGCGCACCGGGCACCCGGTCGAGGTCAATACCCACGATTTCCCCAGCCACGCCAAGGGCAAAGCGATCCCCTACGGGGTCTATGACCTGGCCCGCAACGAGGGATGGGTCAGCGTTGGCATCTCGCGGGATACGGCCTCCTTCGCGGCTGGCTCGATCGGCGCCTGGTGGGAGCAGCTGGGCCAGACGGCCTACCCGCACGCCAAGCGCTTGACGATCACCGCAGACTCCGGCGGGTCCAACAGCGCCCGCGGGCGGCTGTGGAAGCTCGAACTGCAGAAGCTCGCTGACCGGACCGGCCTTCAGATCGCGGTCTGCCATTTCCCGCGCGGGACCTCGAAGTGGAACAAAATCGAGCACCGCCTGTTCAGCTTCATCAGCCACAACTGGCGCGGCAGGCCACTGATCGACTACGCCACGATCATCAACCTGATCGCGAGCACCACCACCAGCACCGGCCTGAAGGTCTACGCCCGGCTCGATGAGACCGACTACCCCAAAGGAGTCGCGGTCAGCGACGCAGAGATGGCCAAGGTCAACATCAACCGGCACGACTTCCACGGCGACTGGAATTACACGATCACACCGACCACGACACTAATTGAGTCGTGAGCACTAAAGACCGACGCGCTCGACATGCGGCCGTCGGTCGGCGCGCTGCTGTGGACCCGGTCGAGCGAGGCTCACGACGACCAGCTGGATCTACACATCGCGGTGACCCATCTGATGCCGCCCGAGTACAGCCCGACCGGCGGAGCGATCGCGCTGAGCGTCGCGGTCGTCAAGCCCGACTCCCGCGGGAGCCTACGGTTGCGAAGCCGGGACGCGCGCGACCAGCCTGAGATCGACTGCAACTTCCTGGCCGAGGACAGGGACGCACGCCGGATGCTCGAAGGCGTGAAGCTGGCCCGCAAGATCGGCCGCAATCCCGCGCTCGCTCAGTTCCTCGAGCTCGAGATGATTCCCGGCGACGCAGTGGGGGACGACCAGCTCGCAGATGCGATCGCCTCGAACCTGGCGTCCTACGGTCACCCATGCGCCACCGCCCCGATGGGCGGCCCGGAGGATCCGTGGGCCGTCGTCGACTCGCGCGGCGCCGTCAAGGGCCTCAACGGGCTCCGTGTTATCGACGCATCGATCATGCCGGTCGTCGTGTCGGTGGCGCTGAACCCGACGACGATCATGATCGCCGAGCGGATCGCGAACGCGGTCTATGGAAGCGAGCCTGGGCCTATCCATCACGGAGTTCAAGCGGCAGCCTGAGCGCGTCTCTCCACCGACAAGGAGACCCGATGGCTTACAGACACAGTGCCCGACCTTCCCTACCCGTACGAGGCTCTCGAGCCCCATATCGACTCCGAGACGGTGCACCTGCATCGCGACAAGCATCGCCAGGCCTACGTCGACAAGGTCAACGCGGCTCTGGATGGCACCGATTGCGCGAGCCGGCTCAAGGAGACGGGCGTCAACCGCTTCGGCTCGCGATGGTCGTGGCCGATCCATGACGGCTCGGCGCTGGCGGTCACATCGACGGCGAAGCTGACCACTCGATCTCCGACGGCCACACGCCGCTGCTCGGCGTCGACGTTCGGGAGCACGCCTACTACCTCACCTACCAGAACCGCCCGTCTCGACTACACCGACGCGTGGTGGAACGTTGTCAACTGGGCGAAGGTCGGCGAGCTCTACGCCGCGGTCGCCTACTAGAGGAGATCACAATGAAGCTGAACAATAAGATCGCTCTCGTTACCGGCTCGACCAGCGGGATCGGCGCGGCGACGGCGCGCGCGCTGGCTGGCGAGGGCGCACACGTGCTCGTCACGGGCCGCGACGAAGCACGGGGCCGGTCGGTCGTCGAGTCGATTCGCGCCGACGACGGGACGGCGGACTTCATCGCCGCGGGGCTGCACGACGAGAACTCGGCGCAGATGCTGGCGACAGCCGCGCTCCAGATCGCCGGCCGGATCGACATCCTGGTCAACGACGCGGCGATCGGCGTGTTCGGCCCGACCGCCTCGACCACGGAGGAGCAGTTCGATGACACGTACTCCGTCAACGTCAAAGTGCCGTTCTTTCTCGTGGCTGCGCTCGCACCGGCGATGGCCGAACGGGGCGAGGGCGTGATCGTGAACGTCTCCACAATGGTCGCCGGATTCGGACTGGCAGGTCAGGCGCTGTACGGCTCCAGCAAAGCTGCGATCAGTCTCCTGACCAAGGCTTGGGCCGCCGAATTCGGTCCCAGCGGGGTCCGGGTCAACGCCGTAGCCCCCGGTCCCACACGGACCGAAGGCACAGCGGTCATGGGCGACGCGTTGGATCAGTTCGCTGCCGCTTCGCCGGCCGGCCGGGTCGCCTCGCCCCAGGAGATCGCCAACACGATTCTGTTCCTGACCACCGATGCCGCCAGCTTCGTCCAGGGCGCTGTGATCCCGGTCGACGGCGGCCGCGCCGCCGTCTGAAGGCCAAGCCCCCGAACAAGAGCCGCCCATGAGCCAAGCGCAAGAGGAGTCCATCGAGGCGATGCTCCGAGAGGTGCCGATCGATGCCGGCGGCGACCTTGACCTGCAGCGCCCGTTGTTCGAGGAGTTCTTGCGCCAACAGCCGCTCCCTGAGGACATCCGGCTGAAGGACGAGACCCTTGGCGGAGCCCCGGTCGTCAAGATCGTGGCGCCCGGAGCAGTCGCGGATCGTCGGATCCTGTACTTCCACGGCGGAGTGTTTGCGTTCGGGTCGGCTAGGTCTGGCGCTGGGCTTGCCGGCCTGCTGGCTCGGCAAGCCCGAGCTACGGCGCTCTCCGTCGACGACCGGCTCGCCCCGGAGCATCCATACCCAGCTGCGATCGATGACTCGTTGGCCGCGTACCAAGGCCTCCTGGAGACCGGGGTCCCGCCGGCCCAGGTCGCGTTCGTCGGCGAGTCGGCAGGTGGCGGATTGGCCCTCGCCGCGCTGGTGGCAGCGCGGCTTGGCGGCCTTGCGCAACCAGCGGCAGCGGTTCTGTTCTCGCCGTGGGTCGACCTGACCCTCTCCGGCGCGAGCATGGCCACGAAGGCCGCCGTGGATGTCACGCTCACGCCGGACGGACTCCGCCGCCGCGTCGGCGACTACGTCGGTGTGGCCGACCCCGCGACCAGCACGCTCAGCCCGCTATTCGCCGACCTGCGAGGGATCGCACCGCTGCTGATCCAAGCAGGCTCGTACGAGGTATTACTGGATGACGCGACTCGCCTCGCCGGCGCCGCCGCGGCCGCCGATGTCGCCGTCCAACTCGATGTGACCCCCGGAGTTCCACACGTCTTCCAGGCCTTCGCGGCACTTCTCGACGAGGGCGGGGCCGCACTCTCCCGCGCAGGCGCCTTTCTAAAGGCTCACTTCGAGCCGACCGCACTGAGTTGAGCAGCTCGTTTCACCCGGATCCGGCGACGACGGCTCACCTGAACGGTTGGGAAGGTGTGGAGAGGAGCACAAGCGATGGTGAAAGAGAGGAACGAGATGACAAACGAGGAGTTCGTCCGACACGCATACGACCTCGCCGAGGCCATGGACATTCCAGGGTGGATCGACTGCTTTACCCCCGACGGCGTCTTCGTCGATAACTCCGTCGAGGTGACCTACACCGGCCCCTCGGAGGTAGCGAAGCCAGTCGAATACTACGGTGCGGCCTTCTCAGACATGCACCGTGAGCTTTACGACATCTACGTCGCCGGTGACGTTGTTGTCGTGCAGCTCGCGCTGCAAGGTACGCACGACGGGGCGTTACATCTCCCCTTCGGCATGCTGCCGCCGACCGGCAAGCGCATGGACGCGCCCTGCTGCGATGTGTTCAAGCTCGCCGGCGGCAAGCTCCAGCGGTTCGATTGCTACCCGGAGGGCAGCGTCATCTTAAGTCAGCTGGGCGTGCTGTCGAATTTGGGGGCCGTGCTCGAGCCGTTGCCCGTCTAGCTGCTTTAGATCCGTCCGCAAGTAAAGGAGGCAGATACCGATGACTAGCCAAGCGATTCGTGACCCGCTCGCGGACCATCTCATCACCCCGCAGAATTCAGCGCTGGTGCTGATCGACTACCAGCCCTCACAGTTCGCGACCGTCCGCTCAATGGACGAGACCCTGCTGCGCAAGAACATCGTCTCGACGGTGAGAACGGCCACAGCGTTCGCAGTGCCCATCGTCCACTCGACCGTCAACGTCGCATCCGGCCAGCAGCAGCCGACCGTTCCCGAGCTCGCCGAACTGCTCAAGGACAGCGCTGCGCTGGACCGCACCACAGTCAACTCCTGGGAGGACACCGAGTTCGTGCAAGCGGTCCACACGACCGGGCGCCGGAAGCTCATCTTCTGCGCGCTCTGGACCGAGGTCTGCATGGCGTTCACCGCCCTCGACGCGCTGCGCGAGGGCTACGAGGTCTATCCCGTCGTCGACGCGATCGGCGGCACCTCGCTCGAGGCGCATCGCGCCGGCCTGGAGCGGGTCGTCCAGGCCGGAGCACAGCCGATCAGTTAGGTATCGCTCGCCTGCGAGCTACAGCGCGACTGGGCACGCCTCGAGACCGTCCCCGCGATCGTCGAGATCGTCCTCACCGACCGCCTGCTCCAAGAATGAACCTCACCGTCGATCTCCATCACCACGTCATTCCCGACTTCTATTGGGACGCGACAAACGAGGACGGGAATGTCGCAGGAGGCATCAATCCCCCACGCTGGAGCCTGGATGGCGCGATCGCCTACCTCGACGAGGCGAGAATCGACGTCGCGATCCCCTCGATCAGCACGCCGGGCGTGCACCTCGGTGACGACGCGGCGGCGCGCATCCTCGCGCGCCGGGTCAATGAATACCTCGCGGGCCTCAGACGGGACCGTCCGGACCGGTTCGGAGCGTTCGCGGCGCTGCCGCTGCCCGACGTCGAGGGATCGCTTGACCAAATCGCCTACGCGCTCGACGTGCTCCAGCTCGACGGCGTGTCGGTGATGACCAACGCCGGCGGAAGCTATCTGGGAGACAGCCGCTTTGATCCGATCTTCGCCGAGCTGCAGCGGCGCGCGGCGGTCGTGTTCGTCCACCCGATCGCGTCCCCCGATCCGATCGCGCACACCCTCGGACTCCCGGACACGCTCCTCGACTACCCCGTGGACACCTCGCGAGCGATCGCGAAGCTTCACTACAGCAACACGTTCACCAGAACGCCGGACGTCAAATACGTGTTCGTCCACGCCGGCGGCACGATCCCATACCTCGCCTCACGCTTTGCGATCGTCGATCAGATGGACGTCATCCCGGACGCGCAGGAGCGGGGGGCGTTCGCCGATGTCCTCCCTCGCCTCTACTGGGACACCGCTTCAGCGTTCACCGACCCCGTCCTCCACATGCTGCGATCGGTCACGGGGCTCGACAACGTCGTCTTTGGCACCGACTACCCGTACCCGCACGATGCGATCTCGATCGGGGGCCTCCGGCAGGTCGAGGGCACCGCTGAACTTGACGACGGCGAGCGCCGCCGCATTCTGGGCGGGACGGCCGCTCGGCTGATCCCGCGCCTTGCGCGTGTGGAGAGCCCGCTCTGAACCGCGAGGAAGGTCACCGTGATGCCCGGCGTCACGATCACCGTCGGTGAGACCGTACCTCGTCGAGGGCGACATCACGCTCACTGACGATGACGGTCGCGCCTTGACCTTCCCTACGACGTCCAGCTGTGCCGCTGTGGACGCTTTGAGAACCAGCCGTTCTGGATGGCGCTCGTACCGCAACCGACTTCGACGGAACCCTTGCCAACCGATCACGACTTATGTCAATGACCCTTGAGGAGGCTGCCGATCGCGTAGCGATCCGCGGGCTGATCGACGCTTACGCGCACTGTGCCGACCGGCGCGACGCCGACGGCCAAATGGCGCTGTTCACGGCCGACACACACTTCGTCGTCTATATGGATGCTCGCTCGAGCGGGCCCAGCATGGAACTGCACAGCCGGGCGGAGCTCGCGCCGGTCTTCGACGATCTGAACCGGTACGTCGCGACGACGCATTTCAACGGACAGAGCACAGTCAGGATCTCCGGCGCCACGGCCACCGGCGAGAGCTACTGCCTGGCACACCACGTGTCCGTCGAGGGCGACGAGCGCACGATCATGATCGCGTCGATCCGATATGAAGACACGTTCGCAAAGTTGGACGGGACTTGGCTGTTCGCCGAGCGTCGACTGTTCGTCGACTGGACCGACACCCGCCCGATCTCGTTCTAACGATGAACGACACGCTGCACGACGTCGCGGCTTGGGCGGATCGGGGCGATCGTATCGCGATCGCGATGGTGCTCGGCGCCGTCCGGTCGGCTGCACGCCGACTCGGGACCGAGATGGCGATCCCGACCGCGGTGAGATCTTCGGCAGCGTCTCGGGGCGCCTCGCCGCGGGGCGCGGCGCTTGACAAGTGCTACTCGACGTCGAACGACGGATCGGGCCGCCTCTCGGCTCGTGCGGTCCCCGACGCGGATGATTGAGGACCAACGATGAGCGTGGGACCGGCCAGCCGGTGGCGCCGAAACCGGAATCGGAAACGATCCCGCCGGGTTGGGAGCAACGTGCGGCGGGCGCTCACAGCCCCCGGCGGCGACGCCCGGCACCGAGGCGAATTGCGGGGGGCACGAGCGGCATTCGACGAACAAGTCTGGGAGCGCGAGATGAACCGGCTTCGCCGGATCATCCTGCTGCTCAGCCTCGCCCTCGCCGCGGTCATCGCCCGCATGGTCATCGACGGCCCCAAACTGCTCGGCGGTCTCACCGGGACGCTGATCCTCGTTCTCCTCCTCTGCTCGCTAGCCCTCAGGCGACAGGGACGTCGACTCCACGCGGGCGCCCCCTCCGCGAGCGAGCGAGTCGACGCCACCTGATGCTCAGAGAGGACTCCAACCGCGTGGCCGGACGCGACCTTCGACCCAAAGTCGAGCCCGTCCAAGCTGCAGCGGCCTCCCGCTCCCCGATCAACGGATTGAACGCACGCGTGGACGCCGAGGTCCGACCCCGACCCCTGACGACTCCCCCTTCGCCGCACCACTCGCCCGCAGCGCCGTCCGAAGATCACTGATCGGACATCGCTAGGCAGCGCCACCCCTGATCGGTCTGCACCAACGGTGGCTGTGGAGGCTCGCTCCTACCGCACGTGCTGGATCGACCAGGTGCCGAAAAAAAGGATCTACTGACGCATCCGTGGGTTGTGTCACCGCCCTGGGAGTGAGGGGCAGAGCCCGCCGAGTGACAGCATCGCGAGGGCGATCACGGCTTCGGGCGAGCGGTAGCCGAAGCCGCGGCGGATGATCAGACGTATCTGTGTGTTGACCTGCTCGACCCGGGCGTTTGACAAGGAATGGCGCAGCGCCGCCTCGACCCTGACGCGCTGCTCGGTGATCCGGCGGGCGAGTTTGACGAACGGCTCGAGGCGGCACCGCCGGGCCCACTTCAACCAGCCGTCGAGTAGCTTGAGAGCGTCATCGATCGTGGCGGCGTGATAGATGGCTCGCAGTTGCTCCTTGAGGAGGTAGGCGCGGTAGATCGGGGTGTTGAGCTTCTGGATGAAGGCGAGCTTGGCCTGTTGGCGGTCGGTCAGGTTCTCCGGCCGCTTCCACAGCGCGAAGCGGGCGCCCTTGAGCTGCGTGGCGAGCTGCTTGTTGCCGGAGCGGCGTGCTTCGTTCCATACCTGGCGGCGGACGTCGTCGAGCGCGTCAGTGGCGGCCTTGACGATGTGCCACGGGTCAAGGCAGATGACCGCGTTGGGACAGCGCTCTGAGATCGGGCGGGTGATCCAGTCGGCGTCGTCGCAGGACACCAGCCGGATCTGCTGGCAGCGCTCGTCGCCGAGCAGATCCAGGAACTTCTCGACGGTCTTGCGGTCGCGGCCGAACGCGGCCCACACCAGCCGGCCTGAGTGGTGATCCACGACAACGGTCAGGTACTTCTGGCCCTTGCGGATCGAGATCTCGTCGAACCCCAGCTTCGTCAGGTCACAGAACAGGTCACGGCCGGCCGTCGCCTCGGCGCTGACGCGCTTGCAGATCCGCCCGACGGTCCGCCACGCGATCCGCAACAGCTGGCAGATCGCCGCCTTTGAGGTGTTGACCGCCAGCCACGCCGCGGTGTCGTCAAAAGAGCGGGTGAACCCGGCGTCGTGGCGGGCCCACGGCACCGCAGCCACGACGACGCCGTGCTGCTGGCACAGCACGCGCGGTGCCCAGGCCTCTAGGAAGCACAACGTGGTCCCGAGATCCAGTGCCCGCCAGCGCCGGCGGCCCTCGCCCAGGTCATACCCGGGGCAGCGCCGCCGGCAGTGCGGGCAGCGATCGCGCTGGCTGTACGACGGGCGGACCGAGATCACGATCGCGCCGTCCTGCTCGTCGACTGCCTCGACGACCGTCTTCTCCAACCCCAACAACCGCGCCCACCCACGGACTCCTACGCTTCGCTTGCGCACGCCGCCACCGCTGCCTTTCAACGTTCCAGACCCTGAGAAGCCCGGAACGGTAGAAGCGGCGCGGCGTGCGCCCTCCTGCCCGGAGGTCGGGCGCATCCCTGCGCCCCGACCTCCCTAGCCCAAAGCGCGGACGGCGGCGGCTGTCAACCAGCGCGAAACCGCTGCAAACACACGGAGCCCTCGCGAACACCGACCGCCCCTGAGGCGCTGGTTGACTGACGACGACGGCCGCGCTACCCAGCCACCACCGCTCTCACTCCACCCACGGAAACGTCAGTAGCGCCAAAAAAAGGCTGATCAAGGCCCTGTGCGGTCCTCCCACCCGAACCGGGTAGGAGGACCGCACCAGCGCAACTCTGCTCTACGCGACCTCGCTCTCCGGCTCATCGTCGAGCACGAGCTCGTCCAGGTCTGATGAGGCGCGATCACCCTCCAGGTCGACGGTCGTCTGCGAGCTCTCGTCGAGAATGAACGCGTCACGGTTGAGCGCAACGAGCGCAGGCGAGAGCATCGGGCGCATGAACTCCCAAACGGCGGCGCGCAGCGCGCCCTCGCCGCCGGGACGCGAATCCGCAAGCGGTCCCTGGCTCGATCGGAGGGCGAAAGCGCAAGTGACGCCCTAGGTCAGCGAGACGGCTGTGCTCGTTCGCTGCGGGAGCTAGCTCGAGCTCGCCGCGGGGTGTCGCTTTGACCCGAGGGTTAGCAACTGCAAGCAGCCAATGCGCGGGTTGGGCGACTTACGATACCCGCGCCTGTCGGCCGGGCGGGACCTGCATTTCTGCTCGCGCGTGTACAGGGAAGCCAGTGATCGCGGTGACTCGCTCTGGCCGCGAGGACCCCACGCGGCGGCCGACGTTTAGCGGTAAGGCGCGTCCGGTTTCCGTACGCAAACGAGGACCGCAACCCGGAAGAAGCCCAGGCCACGGCGTTGCGAGGCAAGGTGTCCGCGCTACGGCTTCAGGGCGTCATGCCCTCGCACGAGCGCCGCGTCGATCAGGGTCTGTGACGTCCGCGCCGGCCGCGCGGCTTGCGCCGATGCAACTTGGCCGCGTTGCTTGAGCTCCTCCGCGATGCGCCTGCCAATCATTCCAGTGGGGCCAAAGACAACGATCCTCATGTGATTCCTTCGATCTGAGCGGGTTGGCTTGCTGATCGGCGCGCTCGCCGCGCAACGGCTACGCACCCTGAGCGGCTGGCGCTGATCTAGGCCCCTCGGGCTTAGGTAGCCGGCGTCGTCGCGAACGGGTCCTGGCGCAACTGCTCGTCGACGGTGGGCACGACCGCGCCGCACAGTCGTGTGGCTGTGTTGCTCAGGAACGACGTCGCGTAGGCTTCCGGCGAGCGCCGAACTGCGTCCTCGAGCAGGTCAGCGATCCCGTCGGCGAAGCCTTCGCGGGGGAACGCGGCGTGGACTGCGGCCACCGCCTGCGGTGGCAGGTTCTCGGCGCCCAGGCCGATTACGTCGACGCCCGCGCCCCAGTGGACCAGCGCGCACTCGGGGGAGCGCGCGTCCGCAATCCCCGCGGAGGTGTGTAGCGCGATCGCGTGCCAGATGTGGTCGGCCTCGTCGGCAGACATGCCGTTGGAGCGCGCCCAGGAACGTGCGACCTCGGCGCCGTCGATCTCGAAACGGCGCTGGCCGCCGTAGCGGCGGGTCAGCCCGAGGTCGTGGAGGATCGCTGCGACGTAGGCGAGCTCCTCGTCGACGTTCAGCGCCGCGGCCAGGGTGGCGAGCGAGCCGAATATGAAGGTGCGGTCGACGTGGGCGAGCAGGAAGTCTGGGCTGTGCTCGCGTGCGAGCTCGTGGGCGTCTTTGGCGAGGGTGCTGTCAGGGATGCGTATGCCGGCGATGTTTTCCATGGACACATCGTGGGTTGTTGCGCTACCGTCCGCTAGATGGCAGACGGACAATGTTCGATGGTTTCCGGCCAAGCCGTGCACCGGGTTGCCGCGTTGGTGCTCCCGGGCGTGTTGACGTTCGACCTGGCCTGCGCGGTACAGGTGTTCGCGCGTGCACCGGATTTCGGAAGCCGGACTGGGCTCTACGACTTCGTGAGCTGCGGCGTGGAGTCGGTGGTTGCGAGCGCCGACGGGTTCTCGCTGACGCTCGAGGGCGGGCTGGACGCGGTCGCGTCTGCGGACACGGTGATCGTCCCCGGCTACACCGGTTTCGACGAGCCCCCACCGGCCGCCGCGGTGAGCGCAGTGGTGGCGGCGGCCGAGCGAGGTGCTCGCGTGATGTCGATCTGTGTCGGGGCGTTCGCGCTCGCGCACGCCGGTCTGCTGGATGGGCGCCGAGCGACGACCCACTGGATGGCTGCCCGGCGTCTTGCCGAGGCGTTTCCGAGGATCGCGGTGGTGCCCGATGTTCTCTACGTCGACGAAGGCGACGTTTTGACGTCCGCCGGGATCGCCGCTGGCCTTGACTTGTGTCTGCACGTCGTGCGTCGCGACCATGGCGCGGAGGTCGCGGCCGAGCTTGCCCGGTTCAACGTGATCGCCCCGCACCGCGACGGCGGGCAGGCGCAGTTCATCCGGCGTCCGGTCGCGGATTTGCCGGGCGCGGGGCTGGCGGCGACGCGGGCCTGGGCGCTCGCGAATCTCGACCGCCCGATGGGGGTGGCTGAGCTTGCCGCGCACGCGTGCTGCAGCGAGCGCACCTTGACGCGACGGTTCCACGCCGAGACGGGTGTGAGTCCGAAGCGTTGGGTATTGGGGATGCGTCTCGAGCAGGCCCGCGAACTGCTTGAGTCGACGTCGTTACCGGTTGAGGACGTCGCGTCCCGCGCTGGGTTCCCGAGCGCGGCTGCGTTGCGCGCCCGCTTCGCGGAGGACCTCCGCACGACGCCGACCGGTTACCGGAGGGCGTTCAGAGGCAAGGTTCTCGCCGCTTGAGCACCGGTTTCTCCGCCGACCGGCGCGGAGGCGACGCGGTGGCAGAAGCACGATCACGCTGCGGTTTGTGCCAGCATGAGGCGTTGCGGCGGTAGCTATGCCCAGGGTCATCTCGTTCGAGCTTGGCATCGTTGCTCAGGCGTTTGGGCGGCCAGCTCGGCTTGGCGACACCGCCGGCGACTACACGCTCACCACGTGTACTGTCCGACCCGGTCGGGTCGCCACGGCCGACGGCTTCGATCTGCACCTCAGCCGGGGGCTCGATGCGCTCGAGACAGCGGACCTCGTAATCGTTCCGGGTCACGTGGGCTTCGCAGATCCACCACCGGATGCCGTGCTGTCGGCGCTGTCTCAGGCACACGACCGCGGCGCCAGGGTCGCGAGTCTGTGCACCGGCGCTTTCGTGCTCGGCTTCGCCGGTTTGCTGGACGGTCGCCGCGCGACCACTCACTGGGCCACCGCGGATCAACTCGCGGCCCTGTTCCCGGCCTGCACCGTCGACCCAGATGTCCTCTGGGTCGACGAAGGCGACATCCTCAGTTCCGCTGGGCTTGCCGCAGGACTCGACTTGTGCCTCCACTTGGTCCGGCGCGATCGCGGGGCTGCGGCGGCGGCCGAGCTTGCGCGCTGGAACGTCGTTGCGCCGCATCGCGAGGGTGGTCAGGCTCAATTCATCCCCAGCCCCGCCGCTGCCTCGGTTGAAGGACTCGGCCCAACGCTCGCGTGGGCCGTTGAGCACATCAAAGAGGAGATCGACGTCCCCGCTCTGGCAGCGCACGCCGACCTCAGCCTGCGCACGCTCGCCCGCCGCTTCGAGGCCGAGGTTGGCATGACACCGAAGCGGTGGCTGCGCGCCCAACGTGTCGCGTTGGCGCGTGAACTACTCGAGACGAGCGACCTAGCGGTTTCCGAGGTGGCCCGCCGCGCTGGTTTTGGCAGCACGAGCGGACTCCGGGCCCACCTCAAAGCGCACACCGCCACGACGCCGACCGCGTACCGCACCTCCTTCAGGGGTCTGACGACAACTCACGCGTAGCCCGACGCGCCTCCGGCTTGACGGGGTCGCGCCCCGCGCCGGCACATCCCCAATCTCTCGTGCCTGAGGACGGCTTGCGTCGGCAGTGATCGGGCAGGCAACGACGCGGTCACGAGAACGTCATTGGTGGGCGTGCGACATCGCAGAAGACGTTCGCGGCGGGAAAGCCATGGTGACCATCGAGCACGGCCGCGCGGATAGGGCGCGATCCAGTGATGTCGCGCTCGGCGCCGCAATGCAGTCTTCTGCAACCGACGCACATCGGCTCGCCGGGGCGGGTGAGCGTCAGGACCGAATCTCGACATGACCCTGAGGCAAAGGTTGGCCGAAAATGGATGACATACGTCGTTTCTGCCACTTGTGGGGACGGACCGCTGGTCGCATCATCGAAGTCCGACGGGTGCAACGTCGGAGTTTCGGCGCCCGGCAATTCAGTGGACTCGGCGAAACCCATACGCCTTGGAGGCGACATGCTCGTGACTGATGCGCCCAGGAAGCAGAACCTGACCGCGGTCCTGGCCCTGGCTTGCCTGGCGCAGTTCATGGTGATTCTGGATGTCTTCGTGGTCAACGTGGCGCTTCCTGACATCCGTCGGGCGCTCGGGTTCGCCGAGGGCGACCTGCAATGGGTCGTCAACGCCTACACGATCACCTTCGGTGGCTTCTTGCTGCTCGGCGGCCGCGCCGCTGACCTGCTTGGCCGTCGCCGCGTATTCGTTTTCGGCCTTCTGCTGTTCTCGCTTGCCTCCATGGCCGCCGGCCTCGCGGATACCCGGGCCGAGCTGATCATCGCCCGCCTCGTTCAAGGTCTCGGCGGCGCGGTCATCGCCCCCGCCAGCCTGTCGATCCTGACCACGACGTTCACTGGGCCAGCCGAACGCCATCGCGCGGTCGGGATCTGGGGCGCGGTCGGCGGCGCCGGCGGGGCGGCGGGCGTGCTGCTCGGCGGGGTGATCGTTGACGCGCTGAACTGGCGGTGGATCTTCTTCGTCAACGTCCCGATCGGGCTCGTCTGCGCCGCCCTCGCGGCATACATGATCGCCGAGAGCTTCAACCCGAACGCCACGCGCGCCTTCGACGTTGTCGGCGCTGTCCTTGCAACGGTCGGCCTCTCCTTGCTGGTGTTTGGAATCGTTCGGACCGGAACAAGCGGCTGGGGGGATTCGACGACGCTTGCGCTGATCATCGCCGGCGTCGTCGTGCTCGTGGGCTTCCTGGTCAACGAGGGGCGCTTCGCGAAGGCGCCGTTGATGCCGTTGCGGCTGTTCAGGTCGCGTTCGCTCTCCGGTGCCAACGTCATCGTGATGATCATCGGTGCCTCCACGTTCGGGATGTGGTTCTTCTTCTCGCTCTATCTCCAGGAGGTACGCGGCTACTCGCCGCTGCACGCTGGACTGGTCTTTCTTCCGATGACCCTGGCGCTGATGATTGGAGCCGTGATCGCCTCCCGCCTCACAGCGCGCGTCGGCGCCAGGCGGCTTCTCATCCTCGGCATGGGCCTCCTAACCGCCGGGTTGGCGCTGTTCAGCCTGGTTCACGTCGAGACCTCCTACTTCGGGGTGACGCTCGCGGCGAGCATGCTGGCCAGCATCGGAATGCCGCTCGCCTTCATCCCGAGCACGATCCTCGCCACGAGCGGGGTCGCGCAGAGCGAGGCCGGCATCGCCTCGGCGATCCTCAACACCGCCCGGATGTTTGGCGGCGCGCTGGGCCTAGCCGTCCTCGTGGCCCTGGCGACCACTCACTCCAATCACCTGCTCAAATATCCGACAGCGTCCGTGCATACCGTCAACCACGCGCTCGTTTCGGGCTACGACCTCGCATTCCTGGTCGCTGCTTGCATGGCGGCGGCGGGAATCCTCGTCGCGGCCTGCGTGACGCCCAAGCCGGCGGCTAGTCCGATGGAGGGGCACGAACTCGATGGCGCCGTGGCACCTCAACGCACCCCGAGGGCGACGCCCTCCGTAAGGTGACCGACCTCGCGCCGAAGCGGGCTTCCCGTGGTCACGTCATCCGCGGCCGGGACATCCCGGTCGCCGACCTGAGCGTCACGCTGGATCGGGTCCGGAGGAGCGCTGCCAGCGCCGTTGTTCTCGTGGAGGGTGGCGCCGGTATGGGGAAGACGCGCCTCCTGGACGAGGCGGTGAAGATGGCGGGTCGGATGGGTTTCGCGGCTGGTCGAAGCGGCGCCGAGCCTGGCGACGACGTCGACTTGGCCGTACTGATGGACGCGTTGTTCGAGGGCGAGTCGTCACCGCTCAAGAGAAGCGCGCTGCGTGAGCTCCCCTCGGTCCGCGAGCAGCGCTACTGGCTGCTGCAGGAGCTGCAAACTCTGCTTGAGCGCGCGGCGCTCAAGCAACCGATCATCCTTGCGCTGGACGACCTTCAGTGGGCCGACGTGGGCACGTCCGCCGCGATCCGCGTCCTGACGTCACGGCTCGGCGGCCTCCCCATCGCGTGGGTGATGGCGCTGCGTTCGCCACAAGGGTCGTCGCCGATCTCCGCGACCGTCAGGCACCTCGATCGCGCTGGCGCCGAGCGAATCTCCATCGGTCCGCTGGCCCAGGGCGCCGTCGTCCAGATCGGCCGCGACATGACGGGGGGCGACCCCGATGGCTCGCTGGTCGACCTCATGGATCGCCTGCACGGAAACCCCTTCCTGCTGATCGAGCTGCTGACCGGCCTACTCGAGGAGGACCGCATCCTAGTCGTGGACGGCCAGGCGAGCATGACCGGAGATAGCCTGCCAGCCAGGGTTCACGCGAGCATGGGTAAGCGGCTCGGCGCGCTGTCGGACGAGGCTCGCGACTCAGCGGTGCTCGCTGGCTCGCTCGGGCGTACCTTCTCGTTCGACGAGCTGGCCGCGATGCTCGCGCGACCCCCATCCTCTGTGCTCGGACCCGTCGAAGAGTTGATCGGTGCCGGAATCCTGGTCGATCATGACGGAGAGCTTGCGTTTCTCCACGACATCACGCGCGACGCCGTCCGCTTGAGCGTTGCCCAGTCGGTGCGACGCGCCCTAGACCGACAGGCCGTCGATGTCCTGCTCGAGCACGGGGCGCTGCCGGGCGAGGTCGCCGCTCAACTCTCCGAGAGCGCGCTCCCCGGCGACGATTCCGCCGTCGCGACCCTCTGGGACGCAGCGCGGGTCATTGGCGTAAGCAATCCGAGCGGCGGCGCGGACCTCTGTCGACGGGCTCTCGAGCTCGCCCCCCCGGCCGATCCCCGGCGCGCCGAGCTCGTGGCGGAGACGGCGCTCGCGCTTCACGCGGCTGGTCGCGGCGAGGAGGGGCGGACGTTCGTCGACACTCACCTGCGCAACACGCTGCCCGCGGACGAGGAGTCACGCGTGCTCCTCAGCGTCGCAGGAATGTTCGCCCTCTCGCCCGACCTGCGGATCGACGCGGGCCGCCGCGCACTCGCGCTGGACGACGTCGCCGCCACGTTACAGGCGCGTCATCGCGCCGCGCTGTTCCACAACCTTCTCATGGCGGGCCGCCTCGACGAAGGCCGAGGGGTGCTGGACGCGGCGAGGCAGGCGGTGCCGGCGAGCGGTGACAGCATCGCCGCGTTCAGCTTCACGCTCGCCGAGGCAGTGCTCGCGTATCTCAGCGGAAACTACGCGCAGGCTGTGGAGTTGGCCGAAGACGCGTGCCGCTCCCCGGGCGCCAAGCTCGACCCGGAGCGCGCACGCATCTGCAATCTGATGCTTTCCGAGGCGCTGATGGTCGCCGAACGCGTCGAGGAGTCGTTTCGGGTAAGCGATGACGGTGTCACCGGGGCCCAACGCCGCCACGAGGGATTGGCGCTGCGGCTACTTGAGATATGGGGGGGCAGGCGACTTTTTCAGCTCGGACGACTCGACGATGCGGCACCGGTGCTCGATGGCCACTTGGCCGCTGACGAAGACGATCAGCTTCCCGGTCTGCTCGAGGTCATCGGCGTCGTCGCCCTCGGCCGCATCGCTATCCATCGTGGTGACGAGGCTGAGCTGCAGCGCATGGCAGCGCTGGCGCGGACGATGGCCGGCGACGGGCCGCCTGGGTTCCGTCGCCACGCATGCTGGCTCCTTGCGCTCAAGGAGATGGCTGCCGGCGACTCGGAGGCCGCCGTCGGTTGGCTCTGCGAGTCCGGCCATGAGCAGCGCAAGTCGGCCCTCCTCCTCTTCCCTACCGACGTAACCGACGAGGCGCAACTGGTGCGAATCGCGATCGGCGCCGGCGACGAGGAGCTCGCCATCGCAGCACTCAGCGCCGCCGAGCGGCGTGCGGAAGCGAACCCCACATTGGCCGCGGTCGTCGGAACCGCCGCCCACGCTCGTGGCCTC
>JBELAG010000199.1:0-11471 GCA_049509055.1 Solirubrobacteraceae bacterium | reverse complement strand
ACCGGCCTCGATCCGGTCGCCAGCCGGGAAGTCCATGCGCTGATCGCCGAGCTCGGGCGCAGCGGGGTGACGATCTTCCTGACGACGCATCGCCTCGAGGAGGCCGAGCGGCTGTGTGACCGCGTCGCGATCCTCAACACCACCCTGCGGACGATCGGCCGGCCCGCCGAGCTCCGCGATCGGCTGTTCGACACATCGCTGACCGTGCGAACCGTCGACCCGCTCGCCGACCCCGACAGCGTGTTCGGCGAGCTCGCCGCGGTGCAGGGATGGCGCCAGGACGCGGCGGGTTCCTATGTCGTCGCCGTCACGGGCGTCGAGGCGGCGGCTCCCGGCATCACCCGCGCGCTGGTGGCGGCCGGCGCCGACGTACTGTCGATCGGAGAGTCCCACCACTCGCTGGAGGACGTCTACCTGGAGATGATCGACGAGGAGGCCGGCCTGCGATGAGCCTGAGCCGCCGGCGGATCCGCGCGATCGTGCGCAAGGAGCTGCGCACCTACCGTCGCAACACCTCGATCATCGTGGCGATGGCGATCATCCCGATGGTCTTCCTGGTCCAGCCGCTCGTCTCGGTGTTCGCCGTCTCCTCGTCGTCCGCGGCCCAGCTCGCCCAGCACCACGAGCTGCTCTACATGCTCGCCGTCCCGGCGCTCGTCCCCGCCACCCTCGCCGCGTACGCGGTCGTCGCCGAGCGCCAGCAGGGCACGCTGGAGCCCGTGCTCAGCACGCCGATCCGGCCCGAGGAGCTGCTGCTGGGCAAGGCGCTCGCGGTGTTCGTCCCGGCGGTGGCCGTGGCCTACGTCGTGTTCATCGTGTTCCTGGTGCTCGTCGCGCTGTTCGCCCAGGCCGGCGTGGCGTCGGCGCTGATCCGCGCTCCCGACATCCTCGCCCAGGTGATCTTCACGCCGCTGATCGCCGCGTGGTCGATCTGGGTCGGCGTCGCGATCTCCACGCGGACGACCGACATGCGGGTCGCCCAGCAGCTCAGCGCCCTCGCCAGCCTCCCCACGATCGCCGTCACGACGCTGATGGCGATCAACGTCATCCACCCCACCCGGTTCCTGGCGTTCGCCTTCGGGGCCGCGTTGCTGGTCGCCATTCGCCTCGGATGGCGACTCGTGTCGGCGTTGTTCGATCGCGAGCGGCTGATCACCAACACGAAGTGACGGTGTCAGTAGTTGCCCGAGAGCAGGTTCCAGGCGCGCGTGAGCTTCTCGCGGCGGATATCGGCCCCGGACTCGGCCGGATCGTCGCGCATCACCGCCGGGTTGGCCGACGGCTTCGGCAGCTGAGCGCAGGCGGCGCGATCCAGCTTCAACACCACACCGTGCTCGAAGATCTCCGCGACATCGTCGGCGTCGGCGAAGCGGTGCTCCTGGCCGGAGGCGTGCTCGCCGATCACGATCCCGTCGAACACGTCCTCATCGTCGGCCGCCAGAACACGGGCGACCTTGCCGATCTGCTCACCGTCGGAGCTGTACACGGGCGTGCCCGGCGTCACCAGCTGGTAGGCGATCGGCTGACCCAGATCCATGGCGCCAGCATACCCCGCGGCGGGGCGCCGGCCGTGCGTGGCACGTGTACGCTTCGCAGCGTTCCCTGGGCGCAATCGTGGAGAGGAGAGTGATGGCGCGTACCCCGCAGGAGATATTCGAGCACCACGGTCAGGCGCTGATGGCCGGAGACCTCGACGGCATCGTCAGCGACTACGCCGATGACGCCCTGTTCATCACCCCCGAGGGGGTGGGCCACGGCAAGGACGGCGTGCGGGCGGGCTTCGTCAAGCTGCTCGCCGACCTTCCCAGCGCCAAGTGGGAGCTGCCGACGATGCTGTTCGCGGACGACATCCTGCTGCTGGAGTGGAAGGCGGAGTCAGAGAAGACCAAGGCGGAGGACGGGATCGACACGTTCGTCTTCCGCGACGGCCTGATTCGCGTCCAGACCGTCCGTTACACGCTGACGTCCAACGGCTGAGACGGTCGGCTCCACGGTCGCCGGGCGGTCACCGTGGGCGGGCGAGGTGCGGTCTTTCTTCGGCCTATTTACCCACTTTTCGACCACGCAACCCGTGGGTTGCGGTTAGGGCGCCCGAGCCCGAGAGACCTAGATCGGCAGGCCGGCCTCGAGGTGCGCGAGGGCGGCGTCGATCAGCTCGAAGTGGTCGGCGTCGGGTTGCCGGATCGCGGTCAGCATCGCCGACATGACGACGCCGATGATCGCGCCGGTGAACGCCAGGACGGCGGGGTCCTCGACGGTGCGGCGTGTCCGCTCGGCGACGGCCTCGGCGAACGGCACCAGGGTGCCGACGAGCTGATCCAGGGCCACGGCGCGGAGCTCCTGGACCGAAACGATCAGCATCGCGCGCTGGCGCTCGTGCGCGAGCTCCTGCGCGGGGAGGGTGCCGAGCACCGAGCGCAAGGTTGCGCGCAGGGCGGCGATCGGGCTCAGCTGCGCCGGCTGGGCGCGGAAGGCGGCGAGCAGCAGCGGGTCGTAGCGGTCGTGCAGGACGACGGCTTCCTTGGTCGGGAAGTAGCGGAAGAAGGTGCTCTGCGAGACCTCGGCGAGCGCCGCGATCTGATCGACGGTGGTCGCGCCATAGCCCTGGCGCTCGAACAGATCGAGCGCGACCGCCTGGATCGTCGTGCGGGTCCTGGCCTTCTTGCGCTCGCGCAGTCCGGGCTGCGCGTGGTCATGGACTGGTGACAATGGTGCTCTCGGGCCGGGCCGGGCGCTCCACCAGCCGGCGGTCGGCGCCGGGAAGAAACAGCAGCGACAGCAGGACGCCGGCGATCGCGATGCCGGCGGAGACCAGCAGCGACTGGTCCATGCCGTGCACGAACGCCGCGCGGGCGGAGCTCAGCAGCGCGAGCGAGTGCAGTCGGCCGGCCACCGCCACGGCGCCGAAGATCGACTGCCGCGCCGCTTGGGCAGCGGCGCCCGGCAGACCGCCGAGGCGAAGGCCGGCGAGGTATCCGGAGCTCAGGATGCTGCCCAGCACCGCCGTGCCGAGCGGTCCTCCGGTCTTGTTGACGGCCTGCATCACCGCCGAGCCGATGCCGCTGCGCTCCTCGCTGAGCTCCGACAGTGCCGCCGAGGAGGCGGTGGCGAGCGCGAGCCCCATGCCGGCGCCGACCAGCGCCATCCACCCGGCCACGAACGTTCCGCTCGAGCCGGTGGTGATCGTCGACCCGAGCGCCAGCCCCGCGCCGAGCGCGGCGAATCCAGCCGCGACCGTGACCTTCGCGCCCAGCATCCGCGCGACCCGGTCGGCGGGGACCGCGCCGACCACCAGGCCGCCGATCAGCGGCAGCAGCCGCAGACCGGACCCCATCGCGTCGGTCCCGAGGACGCCCTGGAAGTACTGGGGCATCGTGAACAGCACGCCCATCATCGCCAGTACCGCGATCGCGATCAGGATCACCCCCCACGTGTAGGACCGAGAGCGAAACAGCGCCAGGTCGACGAGCGGCTCGCCGCCCGGCCGGGCGCTCAGCCGGCGCTCCCAGGTCACGAAGCAGGCCAGCACGACGATCCCGGCGACGATCGAGACGAGCGCGACCGGATTGGTCCAGCCGTGCCGGCCGGCCTCGATCAGGCCATAGGTGACCCCGACCAGCCCGGCGACCGAGGACGCCATCCCAACAGGGTCAAGCGCGGGACGGTGGGCGGCCCGCGACTCGGGGACGAGCACGGTCGTGGCGATCAGCCCCACGACGATGACCGGGATGTTCATCAGGAACACCCACCCCCACCACGCATGCGACAGCAGCCAGCCACCGAGGATCGGACCGATCGGCAGCGCCAGGAAGTTCGCGGCCGACCACACGCCGACGGCCTTCGGGCGCTCGGTTTCGGAGAACAGCACGGTGAGCGAGGACAGGGCCATCACGATCACCCCGGCGCCGGCGACGCCGAGCAGCACGCGGGCGCCGATGAACGCGAGGCTCGACGTCGACGCCGCACACAGCGCCGACCCGATCCCGAACAGCGCCAGCGCGAGCAGCATGATCTTCTTGCGCCCGTAGCGATCGCCCAGCAGCCCCGCCGGAAGCATCGCCGCAGCCAGCACGAGCAGGTATGACGAGGAGAACCACTGCAGGTCGGACTCCGACGCATGCAGCCGGGCCGCCAGGGTCGGCAGCGCCACGCTCAGGACCGTGCCGTCGAGGCCGACCGCCAGAACCGACAGGCTGACCGCGCCGAGCGCCCACCAGCGACGGGCACCGCGGGTGCGAGGATCGCTGCTCATGAGAAATGATGGTAACACCCAAATGCGAGTCACCATCAGTAATCCCCCTCCCGAGTCGCGCGAACTTTTCCCCTTCGCGGCGTGCCGGAAAGTAGGGTTGACCGCAGTGACCGGCGACCTCTGGCTCCGCACCCCGGCGTAATGCCTCCCGCTCCCGCGCCAGCCCCCGCGCGCGCCGCCGGCAGCCTGCCGTTCCCGAGCAAGCCGGCCGGCACCGTCAACGAGGAGATGCCGTTCGATCACATCGTCGTGGTCATGATGGAGAACCACTCGTTCGACAATCTGCTGGGCGCCCTGCCCGGCGCCGACGGGCTGAGCTTCGACGGCGCAGGGAAGGCGACCAACGTCAACCCGGGCGCGAATCCTGCGGCGGCCGAGGTGACCGCGTTCCCGTTCCCGACCACCGCGCAGGGCGCAGACGTGTCGCAGAGCTGGAAGGCTGCGCACGAGCAGATCAACGGGGGCGCGATGAACGGGTTCGTCCGTTCATCGGGCGCGATCCAGCCGATGGGCTACTACCCGCCCGCCGTGCTGCCGTTCGCCTACTCGCTGGCCAAGGCATTCACCGTCGGGGACCGGTGGTTCTGCTCGGTGCCGGGCCCGACCTACCCCAACCGCCGCTTTCTGCTCGCCGGGACCGCCTGGGGATGCACGGTCACGGCCGAGAGCACGCTGCTCGATCCGCCGCCGCCGCACGGCACGATCTTCGATCGCCTGTCGGACAACAACATCAACTGGTGTGACTACTTCAGCGACGTCCCGATGACCGCGGTGATCCCCTCGATCATCGTCAAACACGCCGATCACCACGCCCCGATCGCGAAGTTCTTTCACGACTGCCAGGCCGGCAACCTCCCAGCGGTCAGCTTCATCGACCCGCGCATCGGCGCGCTCTCCTCGATCGGCGCCCCGCTCGCCTCGCTCCCGGCGGGCATCTTGGACATGCTCAGGGCGCTCGGCGCCGACCTGCAGGCGTCAGACCCGGCGCAGACCGAGGAGGACCCCCAGGACATGTACTGGGGCGAGCTGTGGGCCCACAGCGTGATCGAAGCGGTCCTGCAATCCCCCCAGTGGCCGCGCACCGTGCTGGTCTACATCTATGACGAGCACGGCGGCTATTACGACCATGTCGCCCCGCCCGCGGCGATCCCCCCGGACGCGATCGCCCCGCAGCTACAGTCCGGGGACCCTCCCGGCGGCTATGACCTCTACGGTCCGCGCGTTCCCGCAATCGTCGTCTCGCCCTACGCCAAGCCGAACGGCGTCACCAGCGTCGTGCACGACCACACGTCGGTGCTGGCCACGATCGAGGCGAAATGGAATCTCCCCGCGCTGACCGACCGCGACGCCAACGCCAACACGATCATGGACTTCCTCAGCGTCGATGCCCCTCCGCTGCTGCAGCGAGCCCCGATCGCGGCGCCGGCCGCGACCGGGCCCTCCGGGCCCGTCACCCGGCCGGCCTGACCCCGCTCAGATCTCGATCCGCCGGTGGGGGCGGTCCCGGATCAGCGGATCGCAGCAGCGCCTCGATCGCGGTGGTGAGCTCGATCCACCCGTGAAAATCGCGCCGGTCGCCCGACGGCGTGGTGATCGTCGCGGCGATCGACGAGCCCGCGAGCGCGGCGTCGAGGACCAGGGGCCGAGTGGGTCGGGGCGGCATCACGGCTCGGCGATTCTCCGCGGGCCCGGGCCTCGGCGCGTCAGGTGAGGGGCCTGATCTTTTGGCGGTGCCGGACTCGCGGACGTGGGTTGCGCATCGAGCGCCGGGCGCGGCGCGGCGCGGCGACGGCGTCGATCCCGGCCGCCAGATCGCGGCGCGAGGAGATGTCAAGCTTGGCGTACGCGTGGCCGAGGTGCGTGTCGACGGTCTTGGCGGTGACGAACAGCGCCTGCGCGATCTCGCGATTGGTGAGACCGTCGATCGCGAGTCTCGCGACCCGCAGTTCACCCGGGGTGAGGGAGTCCCGACCGCTGGCCGCATCGCATCGCGTCGCGGCTTGGCGCCCGTCGTGATCAGCTCGTCGCGCGCCTGCGCGGCGATCCGTCGCGCGCCGCAGTGGTGGGCGATGTCCAGGCCCCGTTGCAGCGGCGCCCGCGCTTTGACCCGCTGACCGCTCCGGCGCACGTTGGCGCCGTAGTCGGTGAGCGCGCGTGCGAGCTCCAGCGGCGCCTGCGCGCGTTCGAGCGTCCGCGTTGAGCGATCACGTGTAAACATCATCAGATCTATTGACCTACATGAGATATGAGGGACAATGTGCGCAATCGTTGTTGCACGCCGGCGCCGCTGCGGTCCGCACACACACCGGGCCGGGCCGGATTCCCAGACGGAGGTACCAGATCGATGCCCAGAATCACCGTACACGCGCTCCATGCCGACGGCGAGCCGCGCCGCTGGACCCTCAGCGAGCGGATCGTCGCCGAGAACCTCTCCAGCGACCATTACGTCGCGCATCTGCTCGAGCGGCTGCGGTGGGCGACCGAGGACGCCGACGTCTTGGAGTCGCGGTCAGCTCACGCCGCTGATCGGGCGTGACGCGCGCGTCGCGACGCGTCGCCGGCATCGCGTGTCCGCGGCCTCATCGGTCGGTCCCGACGAGCGGGTTGGAGTCGGGCGACTCGAGCGCGGAGAGATGCTCCTGCACGCGCTGCAACCACTGCTCTGACAGGTCGTCGGACTGGATCTTCAGCCGCGGCGCCGAGATCTCCAGGTTGGCCGGAGCCGGGATGCCGAACTGGGTGAGGATCTCGCGGATGATCGGCTCGGGGTCGCCGGCGAGGTCCTCGTAGGTGATCTTCAGAGGCTGGTGGCCGAGACCGAGGAAGTATGCGTCCCAGGACGCGTCGTGGGCGGTCAGCAGCCGTACGAGGTAGTTGATCGCGCGGAATGAGAACTGGGGCTCGCCGATCGCGGAGGCGCCGCGATCGCCGTCCTCACGCCACGCCTGGGTCTGGACTGCCCGCCACAGCGAGATCGCCTGGCGGAACTTGTCCTTGCGGGTGATCTGGATATACCGCAGGCCGGGGAAGACGCGATCCAGCAGGTCGGGGAGCGGCAGTCCGGCCAGCCCGTCGATCCCGCGCAGCAGCTCGGCGAAGTCGCCGAGGTATCCCCACATCACCTTGGCGCCGAACACCCCGTTGGGGGTCGTGCCCTGCTCGATCGCCCATTCCAGGTAGCGGTCGTAGGTCTCAGGTTGCCAGAGCGCGTTGGGGCGCGGGGCGGCGTCGGGCATCTCGCGGAACGCGAGCCGCTCGATGATGTTGGCGTGGCGCTCGGCGTCGAAGTATTCGTGCGGGCGGCGCGGGAGCCCGGAGTGGCGCAGCGCCTCGAAGTACTCCTCAGGATGCCCGGCGATCCCGGTCTGGTCGAGCAGATGGCAGAGCAGCGTGCTTCCGCTGCGCGGGGTTGCACACACCAGATAGGAGAGCATGGGCTGAGCTCGGGTCAATGGCGAGTGAAGCTATCAACTTAGAGGATTTCGCGCAGGACGCCGAGCGCCGGATAGTCCCGTCTCGCCCGCAACGACCCGCCGACTCAGCCGACATTCGCCGAAGCCGGCTCCGCCAGCGCTGCGAACGCCCCGCCATGGAAGACGAGCGGCGGCGGTCATCCCGTCCTCGCGCGAGCGTCTCGACGTGGCCGACGGCGATTAGTGATCGCCGGCTTCGTGCTCGGCCTGCATCCGGCAACCGATCCATGCGAGCGCGTCGTCGAGGTGCGGCAAGCCGTCGGGGCCCCGATGCCAGCGGGCCCGGGCGAACCGGCGTCCCGTGCCGGAGAACTGCCGGCCGAGAGGGCGCTGATGCTCGCCGAGGATGTTGACGCAGAAGCGACCCGAGGCGCGCACGACGCGATGCGTGTTGGAGACGCGACTCGGACAGAAGGCCACCAGCGGCGGGTTGAGCGAGACGCTCGTGAACGACTGGCACGTGAAGCCGACCGGTTCGCCGGACACCGCCAGACCGGTGACGACGGTCACCCCGGAGGCGAACTGCGCGAGGACGGAACGGAAGTGGTCCGTGTTGGACGGTGAGAGGGTCGCCATCAGGCAGCCTGACGTTCAGCTTCCTGATCAACGTAATTGAGGCTTCGGCACGCGTCCAACGACGATTCGGCATCGGTGGCGATTGCGGTCGCCGATCAATCGCGCCGCGAAGCGTCAGCGTCCCTTCGACGTTCTTGACAAGGGTCATTGTGACGACTAGTCTTGTCACAAGATAGCCTTTGAGAGGAGCACGCACGATGCATCCAGCGTTGATGGAATTTGCAGCCCGCGACAGGATCTCCGAGCTGCGCAGGGCAGGCGCCGAGCGGTCGATCGTCGCCCGCTCAGACCCGGCCACCGATGCCAACCGGCCCCGTACCACTCCGGTCGCGATTCGCGGCGCGGGCGCGGGCGGACCGCGGCGCGCGCTCGGCCGGTTCCTGGTCAGGGTCGGGCTGCGCCTCGCGGGGCCGCGGTCCGGCGCCCACCTGGGCAGATGACGACCGACGGGCGCGCACCGGCGCACGGTGTCGAGACCGGCAGCGAGGCGGCGACGACCGACGGGCCACTCCAGCGGAGGGTGATCTCCGATCCCCGGACGATGCGGGCGTTGGCCCACCCGGTTCGCCTCGCGCTGCTCGAGGCTCTCGGTCGCGAGGGCGAGTTGACCGCGACGAGCGCGGCCGAACTGCTCGGGGAGAGCCCGGGCAACATGTCGTGGCACCTGCAGACACTGGCCAAGTACGGCTACGTCGAAGAGGCCGGGGGTGGCAAGGGACGCCGCCGTCCATGGCGGCTCGCTTCGATCTCGAACCGCTTCGAGACCGCCACCGAGGATTCGGAAGCCGACGGCGCGGGCGAAGCGCTGGAATCCCTGTTCGCCGATCGCGCGTACTCGCGCCTGCACGAATGGTGGGTCAGGCGCGCCGGCTACCCGTTCGTCTGGCGCAACGCGGCCTTCACGTCGGACTCGATCGCCTATCTCACCGCCGACGAGTTGTCGACGATCGGCGACGAGATCGCCGCGTTGTTCGCTCGCCACCGCGACCGCGTGCTCGACAAGCAACTCCGCCCGGCCGACGCCAAGCCGGTCAAGCTCGTCGCCTTCGGCCACCCGATCCCGCCGACTCCCACCGGCAATTGATCAACTCGCGGTGAGCAGCTGGCCGCCGTCGTGATCGCTGACTGCAATCGCGTCGAAGCCCGCGGTGTCGGCCAGCGCGACGAGCTCGTCGTTGTCGTAGAAGTGGCTGCGGCCGGCCAGCGGCTCGGGCGCGGCCGGGGTGCCGCGCAGCGCCGACGATGTCGTGTAGATCGCGATCCGGCCGCCCGGCGCCAGGACACGACGAGCTTCGCGCAGCGCGGCCAGAGGATCCGGCAGGAAGAAGAACACCACCGACATCGCCACAGCGGTGAACGACCGGTTCGCGAACGGCAGCTGCTCCGCGCGGCCCAGCGCGATCTCGGCGCCGGGCGCGCGCTCGCGCGCGAGGCTGACCATCTCCTCGCTGTGGTCGATGCCAATCGCGACCGCGCCGGCGGCGAGGGCGTCGCGCAGCAGCAGGCCCCCGCCGCAGCCAACCTCGAGCAGGCGATCGCCCGCCCGCAGACGCAGCGCTTCCAGAATCGCGCGGCGGGCGAAGTCGTGAACATCGTCGGCGCCATAGACGTCGCGGGCTCGCCGGCCGGCCGGGCGCCTGGCGACGCGATCGGTCAGCCAATCGTCGAACGCGTCCTCGGGCAGGCCGCTGTGCTCCCACGCGTGCACGTCGTCGTCGTCGAGGCCGAACCGGCGCGCGAGCGCCTCGCACCGCGCCGACATCGGCCGTCGCGCGTCGGTCCGATCGGCGATTCGATCCTCGAGCAACCGCCTCGGCGCCTTCTGCTCCCAGGCGTCGGCCAGCAGCTCGCGGATGAGCGCATCGTCGGCGAGCCCGAGATCGACGCGCGTGGCGCGCAGCCGCTTTCCCCACCAGACCTCCGCGCAGATCACCGGCCGCGCCTGCACCGCCGTGCGGATCCCGTCGGGGTCGAGCATCACGTTCATGTGCTCCTGATCCCACAGCGTGGCCAGGATCCGCCCCGCCACCCGAAACGACGGCCGCCCGTGATGGTCCTGCTCGACGACCTCGGGCAGCGCCAGCGCCAGCTGTCGAACCTGATCTCGCGACACCACGCCACGCTCACGATAGAGGCTCGGTTGGTGCGCCGCGTGGCTGACGGGCGATGCGCGACGCGCCGAGCAGGAGGCCGGCGAGCCCCCTGCGCGATCCGTGCCAACCGCGGAACGTAGTTTCTCGGGCCGCCATAGCGAACCAACCACGGATTGCATGACCGCGCGGCTCGAGCACCATCCGCAGATGTCCACGCTCGCCCCGCTTCACCGCTCCCGCGATCCGCACAGCGTCGCCTCGCACGTCATCGCCAGGGCCCAGCCGCGATCGCTCGCCGATCCTGACTCCCGAACCGCCGGCGACACCGATCACCTGTCGGCGCGACTGCTCGGCCCGGGGTGTGACCCCGCCGGCCGCCGCGTCCTCGACCTCTCGGCCAGTGGGATGCTCATCGCCGGCGGCGACCTCGCGCTCGGCGCGACGACGCGCTTTGAACTCGTCGGCCCCCACGTCAACACGTCGGGCCTGGCTCAGGTCGCCTATCGCTCGCCGGCGGCCACCGGACTGAGGTTCGTCACCCTGGACACGGTCTCCGACCAGACGCTCCACGACGTCGTCCTCGGCCGACCCGTGCAGGCGCTACCTCACTGACAGACGCCGCCGGTGGGGCTCGAACCCACGACCTTCGGATCACAAGGTGCCGGGCGGGCGGTCAGGGCGCGTAGGTGGTCCACCGGTTGTTGACGGAGTAGGCCTCCCACAGGTTCCCGTCGGCGCCTTGCCAGTACACGTCCTGCTCCCCGCCGGCGTGCACCGCGACGGTCGGAGCCGACTGAATGCTCCCGGCCTCCGGATGGCCTGGGATGCCTGCCACCGTTTCCCGGCATTACCAGTTGCGTGAGCGCGGGCGGTCTCGGCCCTGCAGTTCGCCGATCGCGTCTATCCCGAATTCGGGATAGACGCCTGCACCGGCCACGTAGGCGCGGTGACCGCTTTCCGCTGCGGCTCGGAGCGACCCGGCCCACTCTTGGGACGGCCGAGTCCGCTGCCTATTCGGAAGGCTGGGTCGGCGTCAGCCCCGCTCTTCGCGTTGAGCAGCAGTCCATCGAGCGCTGC
>JBELAG010000198.1:0-11478 GCA_049509055.1 Solirubrobacteraceae bacterium | reverse complement strand
TCTCGCTCCCTCCGCGGGCATTACCCCACAGGTTCGAAGGGTCGGCGCCGGGTCGCTGTCGCTGTCGCGTGCGTTGGGGCGCTATCTCAGCCGGCGTACCCGCCAGCCCCCCTGGTTGTCACATGTCCGTGGGCTGATGCTACCGCCTCGGCACCGGCGCGATAACGTGCGGGACCGATGGCATGGGCCCGGACCAGCCGCTGCACGGCGATTGCGGCCGCGATCGCGATTGCGCTGGCGTTCGCCGCCTCCGCCTCGGCGGCGCCCGCCCGCCCTGCTTTCCGACCGCGCGTCGGCTTCGCGATGGGCTTGATGCCGGCCGCCGGGGGTCCCGAGATCGCCACCGGGTCCAGCGTCCCGGTCGTGTACCACGGCGGGTCGGTGATGCGCGACGTCACCATCCACACCGTCTTCTGGGCGCCGCCGGGGTATCACTTCGACGGTTCGCCCGGGTTTCTCGTGCCCGGCTACGAATCGTTGCTGCAGCAGTTCTTCACCGACGTCGCCGCCGGCTCGGGGACGACCACCAGCATCTTCTCGATCATCGACCAGTACGGCGACCGCAGCGGGCCCGACAGTTATCAGATCCGCTACGACGCGGCAACCGACTCGATCAACGCCACCGACCCCTACCCGCCGCCCGGCCGGCAGTGCCCGTCGCCGTCGGGCGTCGCGATGTGTGTCACCGACCTCGAGCTCCAGCAGGAGCTCAACAAGCTGATCGGCCCGACTGGTTCGACGCAGCGCGGGCTGTCGAATCTGTGGTTCATCTTCCTGCCGCCCGACGTGGACACCTGCACCGAGGTGGGAGTGTGCGGGACCAACTCCTACGCCGGCTATCACTCCGAGTTCGACTTCGGCGCGGGGCCGACGATCTACGCGGCGATCCCCGACCCACTGATCGAGTTCAACGCCCCGCCGGGCTCCGATCCCGAGGGCAACCCGGAGGCCGAGTCGACGATCGACACCGTCGCCCACGAGACCGTCGAGGCGATCACCGATCCGATCGGCGACGCCTGGATGGACCCCAACGGCTTCGAGACCGCCGACAAGTGCGAGACCGGTCCGCAGACCGGCGCCCCGCTCGGGTACTCCTCCGACGGCTCGCCCTACAACCAGCTGATCAACGGCCACGAGTACCTCATCCAGGACATGTGGTCAGACGCCCGCCAGGGCTGCGTGCAGAGCTCGACGGTCACCACCACGTCGCTGCCGCCGCACACCGTCGACCTGCGCCAGTTCAGCCCCGAGGTGAGCGGCAGCACGGGCATCATCGGCCGTCGCGTGGTGACGGTCGCGCTCGGCCGCGCCGGCCAACTGGTGGCCGAGGCCCACGGGCTGTCTCGGGCCGACGGGAGCTGGGGCCCGCTGACGCTGCGCGGCCCCGATCACCGCATCCATGCGGTCGGCGACGATCGTGACGAGATCGAGGTCAACTACGGCGACGCCCTCGGCGATCCGCTCCCGGACCTGATCGAGACCGGCGACGGCGGCAACCCGTTCACCGAGTCCGGCTACACCGGCTGGTCCGACCTCGACCACGGCTACGCCGTGCGCTCCGCCGGCGGCGGCCGGCTCGCCGCGCTGATCGGCCCGTGCTCGCAGACCGGCGTCCTCGGCCTGAGCCTGGGCGCCGAGCACACCGACCCGACGCCGCTGTGCGAGACCGAGACCGACGCGGCGATCGTCGAGCTCGGCCGGGCCGGCGCCGGCGCGACGCTGACGATGAGCAGCGAGGACAACCGCGCCGAGAACGCGTTGACCCCCGACGGCGCGCTCGTCAAGCTGACGATCGCGCTGGGCGAGCCCGACAGCATCTCGGCGGTCGGCAATGCCAAGCTCCTGTTCGAGCCGACCGGCTTCCCGACGTGCGTCGCCTACCTGCGCATCCGCGCGGTGAGCTGCTCGGGCCTCGTGCCGGCGTCGCCGTATGCGGTCGCCGGCCGCCACGCCGACGCGAGCGCATCCGGGACGATCTTCGTCGCCGATCCCGCCCTGCGCGGCGGCCAGGTGCTGACGCTCACCGACCGCGCCGGCCGCCGTCTGAGCTCGCTGCACGTCGCCCACCTGCGGGTCGCGATCGTCGGCAACGAGACGAAGATCGCGTCGGGCCGCTGCCAGCCCGGCGAGTACTGGGGACCGCCCCCGTCCGCGCCGGCGACCAGCACAGAGGTCTCGACCGGCCTCGGCGGACATGGCACGATCTGCCCGCTCAGCGGCGATGCCGCCGGGTTGCCCACCACCGACATCGCCCAGACCGACGAGTTCAGCGGCGGTCAGACGATCACCCAGGTGCCCGACATCCAGTCGACCGCGCCGATCGACGACGAGACCCTGTATGGATCGTTTGTCGCGTCGGCCCAGAGCGGCCTGCCCGCAGCGAGCGGTTCGATTGGGGCGACTGGCGTCCCGGTCGCGCTGACGATCACTCGGGCCGCGTCCCAGCGTCCGGTCTTCCACGCCACCAACGTCGACACCGCCGCCGGCGCCGCCGTGCCCGCCCTGGCGCCGGGCAGCTACGTCGCGACCTGGGTGCTGCACGACGCCGACGGTGACACCCGCACGCTCACCACGCGGTTCGTCGACGAGGGCTGACGCGCTGTTCGTGCCGTTCACGCCCGCATGGGACGCGTCAGCGCCTTGACGAAGTCCTCGAGCTGGTCGCTGCGCCAGCACTCGAACGCGGTGCAGTGCTCGGCGTAGGCCGCGATCACCGAGTCGCCGTAGTTCCAATACAGCCGCGGCTCGGGATTGAGCCAGAAGGTCCGCCCCGCACGCGCGGTGATCGCCGCGAACACGTCGTCGCGCGGCGGCCGGCCGTTGGTCCGCGCGTCGCCGAGCACGATCACCGTCGCGCGCGGATGCAGCTCGTCCTCGATCAGCGCCAGGAACTCGGTCCACACCCGGCCGTAGTCGGTGTAGCCGCTGACGTCGGCCACCCCGGCGTCCCGGGAGACCGCCTCGCTGGCGGCGCGGAAGTCCCGCTCGCGCTCGAACACCTCCGTCACCTCGGAGATCCGCTCGATGAACACGAACGACCGCAGCTTGCGAAACGCGTCGTGGAGCGCGTGCAGCACGCTGAGGAAGAACGTGCTGGCGCTGGTGACGCTCGTCGACACGTCGCACAGCACGAAGATCTCCGGCCGGCGCGGCCGGCGTGGGCGGTACTTGAGCTCCACCGGGACGCCGCCGGTCTGCAGCGACGCGCGCATCGTGCGCCGCACGTCGACGTGGGCGTGACGCTGGTGGCCCTTGAGCTCGTGGCCCTGGGTGGCGAGGCGGCGCTTGAGCTGGGCGACGACCCGGTGGACCGCGGCGAGGTCCTGGATGGGGCCGGTCGGCAGCGCCCGGTCGAGCTCGGTGAGCGGCCGCTTCGGCGGCAGGCTCGCCGTCCGCTCGATCAGGTCACGTTCCAGCTCGCGCCGCAGGTGCGCCTCGAACCGGCGCAGCTGCTCGCGCGGGACGCCGTCGCGGCGCGGGTCATCTGACGGCAGGTCGGGCTGGGGCTCGGTGCGCAGGCCGAGCGCCCGCCGGATGCGCTGCACGTCGACGCCGAGCACGCCGGACCCCTCGCCCCGCCCGAACGCCGCGATCGCCAGCCGCGCGAGGTCGCGCAGCGTCGCCTCCGAGCCCTCGCGCAGCGCCGCCGCGATCTGCTGGCGCAGGGTGTCGAGGTCGATGCCCACGCTCTGCTGCCCGGCCGCGCCCTCGCTCACCTGCTGACGTGACGCCTCCGCCTCCGCGGCGCGGAAGAAGAACCGCTCGAACACCAGCTCGAACGTCCGCCGGTCCTCGGGCGACTTGGCCAGGGTTGTGGCCAGCGCCTCCTTGAAGTCCGACTGGACGGTCCAGCTGATGTGCTCCAGCGCCGCGAAGGCGTCGAGCAGCTCGGATGTGCCGAGCGCCATCCCCTCCTCGCGCAGCTCCTCGGCGAACGCCAGCAGGTGGCCGTCGAAGCCCCCGGGGCCGCGGTCGGGGATGCGCGCATAGAGCTTGCCGCCGACCGCGGGCGGGCCCGCGCCGCGAGCGCCGCCGCTCGCGCCGGCCATCACGCCGCCGGTTTGGCGGCCGGCTCCAGCTTGACCCCCACCCGTGCCGCCACGGTGTCCAGGTCGGTCCGGTGCTTGACGATCACGCTCATCGTCTGCTTGAACGTGTCCGCGTCGATCTCGTCGGCGCCGAGCAGGATCAGCGCGCGGGCCCAGTCGATCGACTCCGCGATGCTCGGCGGCTTCTTGAGATCAAGCTCACGCACCTGGCCGATGATCTCCACCAGCCGCCGCGCGACGGTCTCGTCGAGCTCGGGCGAGTGGAGCCGCACGATCTCGAGCTCGTGCTCGAGCTCGGGGTAATCGAGCCACAGGTACAGGCAGCGGCGCTTGAGCGCCTCGGTCAGCTCGCGCGTGTTGTTCGACGTCAGCAGCACGACCGGCTGCGTCCGCGCCTCGATCCGCCCCAGCTCCGGAATCGAGATCTGGAAGTCGCTGAGCAGCTCCAGCAGCATCGCCTCGAACTCCTGGTCGGTCTTGTCGATCTCGTCGATCAGCAGCACGACGGGGTCGGCGGAGGCGATCGCGGTCATCAACGGGCGGGGGAGCAGGAACTCCTCGCCGAAGATGTCGTCCTGCACGTCCTGCCAGCCGGCGTCGCCGGACTCGATCTGAATGCGCAGCAGCTGCTTGCGGTAGTTCCACTCATACAGCGCCTTGGCCTCGTCGAGTCCCTCGTAGCACTGCAGCCGCACGAGCGTGCGCTTCAGATACCGGGACAGCGCCTTGGCCAGCTCCGTCTTGCCGACGCCGGCGGGTCCCTCGACGAGCACCGGCTTGCCGAGCTTGGTCGCCAGAAACGACACCAGCGCGGTCGACTCGCCGGGCAGGTACCCCGCCTCGCGCAGGCCGGCCGCGACTTCGGCGACGGAGTTGGGCAGCGGGATCTCGTCGGGCATCGAGTTGCAAATATAGGGTTCCCTCCCGGCGTGCTCCTCCTCCTGGCCTCCCAGCAGTCCCGGCTCAACGCCGTTCTCGCCGTGCTGATCGTCGGCCTGGTCGTCGGCGTCTTCGGCCACATCATCCATTCCCGCGGCCTGATCATCGCCGGCATCCTGATCATCGGCCTGGTCAGCGGCTACTTCTCCTTCGTCCTGCAGCCGCATTGAACGCCTCTGTGCCGGCTCTGTCAAACAACCCCGCACCCCGCGGGCGGACGCGCGGCGCGTCGCGGGCCCGGCGGAGCCCGCCGGCCCGACCCCCGGTGGTCGTTTGAGAGCGACCGCGAACGGGACCTGGAGCTCGCCGCCGCGGGCTTCCGGGTGATGCGCTTCACCTGGGACCAGATCGCCAACCGGCCCGGGTGGGTGCTGGTGAAGCTCGCCCAGCAGCTGACGGCGAGCCCCGCGCGCGGGTCGGCCGGCTGAACCTGCTCAGCGCGGGCGGTCCAAACGCAGCGTCAGCTGATCGTCGGCGTCGCCGGCATCGGCGGAGGGCGGTGGTGCGGTCGGCGGCGCCGGGCGGCCCAACCGGGCGGTCGGAGGCTCGGCGATGTCGAGCTCGGCGATCTCCCGGACGTCGAGCGGCGGCCGGCGCGCGCGCGGCCCGGCGTCGCGCTCCGACGAAGTGACCTGCCGGGTCGGCTGCTCGGATGGATCGCGCTCTGGTGTGCCGGGAGCGTCCACCCGGCCGGGCGCCGGCGCGCCGATGCTGCGCGGCCGCTTGCGCCCGCCGCCGGGCGCACCGGCCGAGCCGGAACTCCCGGGCGCGCCGCCGCTGACGGGCGTCGCAGGGGCGGCCGGTGTGCCGGGCGCGCCGGGCGCGCCGGGCGCGCCGCGATCGGTCGCCGCGCCGCCGCCTCTCGCCGCGGCGCGACCGGGCGACGACCACGTGTCGTCGAGATCGAGCACGGCGGACGGTCGGCGCGATGACGGCGGCGAGCCGGCGGGCATCGCCGGCTCGCCGGGAAGCGGTGGCTCGGGGTCATGGGCGGCGCGGATCCGCGAGCCGGCGTAGGTCAGCAGCCCCGCGACGCCGAGCGCGATGAAGATGCCCCACTCGATGCCCCAGGTGGTGGCGTACTGGCCGTGATCGGTCGTGCCCTGCTTGTCGAAGATCCGCCAGATGACCAGCACGCACGTCCAGAACCCGGCGGCCATGATCACGCCCCCGTCGCCCCCCGGGACATGGAACGCCTGCCCCTCGGCACGGAAGAACAGCAGCACGAGCACCGCCGCCGCGACCAGCAGCACGGCGGCCTCGACCGGGGAGAACACGCTCCAACCGCTCAGCGACTCGTCGAGCGAGCGCAGGCCGGCGCCGCCGTTGGCAATCACGCTCTCCTGATACCAGGGGAGAAAGAGCGTCATGAACAGCGCCAGCGAGGCCATCGCCGCAAGCCGGCGCTCGGGCGACAGACTGCCCCAGGCCCGGAGGATCCTGACCGACGCGGAGCCGAGCCGCCGGCCGGCCGACGATGCGGTCCGGGCGGCGGCAGCGGTGCGCTCGGGCCGCCGGCCGCCGTCGCCGGGGCCTGACGCGCTCATGCGCCCGCGCCGGTTGCCGGCGCTGAGCCGCGCTTGTGGAGACCGGTCGCGGCGGGAATACGGGCTGCGATCGCCGCGTGGCTCTCCGGCGACCCGGGGAAGGTCCAGGTGCGGGGCACGAGACCGATTGTAGGCGTCCGCCCGGGCGCCCCGGGCGGGCCGGCGAGCGGAGAGCCGGTCAGAGGATCGGGATGTCCCGAACCTCCGCGGGCTTGGCGCGCCGCCGCTCAGTCCGCTCCAGGTACCAGTCGATCAGGGCCCGCAGGGCGAGCAGGACCTCGCGGATCGCGTCGCCCAGCCGCTGGGCGAGCTCGGGGGGGATGCGGTCGCGCAGCGTGGCGAGGATCCCCAGCAGCAGGTCGGCGTCGGGCCCGAACAGCGAGTCGGAGCGGGCCTGCTCGCCGACGTGGTCGGGGGCCGGCTGCTGCCAGCCGGCGGGTGGCGGCTTGCGCACGGCCTGGGCGGCGGCCTCGGCGATCAGGCGCTCGGCGGCGATCGACGCGCGGTTGATCCGGTCCTCGAGCGCCCGCAGCGGATCAGCATCCCCCGAACCATCCCCGGCCGGGCCGTCGCCGACCGGCGGAAGGCCCCCGGCCGGGGCCCCACCGGACTCGCCCGCAGCGCCCGCGCCCGGCTCGACGCCCTCCGACGCCTCGTCGGACCGCGGGCCCGGGGGATCGCTATCGGTGCCCATCGAACCTGATCTGCAGCTCACCCTGTTCGAACGTGGCGGCGGCGGGTTGCATCGCCGCCAGCGCGGGCGGCAGCATGATCGTGCGCCGCCAGCCGTCGACGCCGACGATCAGCTCCAGGCCGACCTGCTTGAGCGAGATGTCGCCCTTCTGCGCGAACGGGAGCTTGAGGCGCAACTCGGCGCCGTCCTCCAGGACGGTGAGCTCCTGGGTCAGCTCGTCGTGGAGCACCGCCGCCGGGTCATGGTCGCGAAACAGCTCGGCGGCGAGGCGGTCGAGCATCTCCGGGCCGACCACCTCCTGCTCGAAGTACGGGGCGCACAGGACCGGCACCGGCGCGAAGGCGGAGTGCACGAGCGCGAGGTGCTCCTCCTGCACGCGGCGCCACGCCTCGAAGTAGTCGCCGACGCCCGCGGGGAACAGGCGGTTGACGATCACCGCGTCGGTGAGGTACCCGTACAGGTTGAGGTAGGTGAAGGTGCGCATCGCCTCGCCGATCACCATCTTGTCGGGGTTCATCACCAGGCGGATCGTGCAGCTCTCGCGATCGCGGAGGATCCCGTTCATCGCGATCAGGTTCTGGGACAGCCGCTCGATGTCGGCGAACACGGCCTGGCTGGGCAGCGGGATGTCGAGCAACGAGCGCGCCAGCGGCCGCGCGGCGGCGAGGATCTGCTTCTCGAACGGGAACACCTTGTCGATCCACCAGTGGGCGACGTCGGGGAAGGACAGCAGCCGCAGGGTCTCGCCGGTGGGCGCGCAGTCGACGATGATCGCGTCCCATTCGCCCGACCGATGGTGACCCTGGAGTCGAAGCAGCGAGAACAGCTCGTCCATGCCCGGCGGGACGGTCAGCTCCTGGGCCGAGATCCGGTCGACGCCGTGCTCCTGCAGCAACTCCCCGAGCCAGTCCTGCACTCCGGACCAGTGGTGCTCCATCTCCTCCTGGGCCTTGACCTCCTGGCCCCAGAGCCGATCGCCGGCCGCCACCGGCTCGCCCCCGAGCGCCACCGACAGCGACTCCGACAGGCTGTGGGCCGGGTCGGTGGAGATCACCAGCGTCCGCAGCCCGGCCGCCGCGCAGCACCGCGCGGTGCTGGCGGCCACCGACGTCTTGCCGACGCCGCCCTTTCCGGTATAGAGAATCGTCCGCGGCCTCATGGCGGGCCGAGTCTACGGCCAGACGCCGGTCGGGTCCGCCGCCCTCCGGGCCCCCCGGCGCGGCCCGGACCGCCCCCGCGCCGAGCCGACGCGCCGCCCCCGGGCGATGGGTCAGCGTGCGACCGTGAGCGTGCCGGTGATCCGCCCGAGATTGCCGGCGAGATCGGTCGCCGCCAGGCGCACGCCGTAGACGCCGGCCGGCTTCAGCGCCGGGACCGTGACGCTGTCGGTGCCGTAGGGGAACGTCGCGCTGGTCTGAAACGCGGTGGCGGTCCCCCGGGTCACGACGATCCCGACGTGCGAGATCTTGGAGAGCGTGAAGCGCAACGCGAACGCGTGCCCTGCGCGGGCGTTGACGGTGAGCTGGGTGAGCGCCGGCGGCGTCGTCAGGTCGGCCTGAAAGCGCGCCGCGGTCGTGCAGTACACGGGCTCGGCGGTCAGCGTGCACAGTTGCGCGAGGAACCCGGTGACCAGCTCGTGATAGCTGAGGTCGTCCTCCACGCCCGGCTGGTAGAGCGACCATGCGCCGGTGTCGTACTGCGGCACCTCCGCGGTCGCCTCGGCGTTGCCCGCGGCGAACAGGAGCTTGGCCTCGGCGTTTCCGCTCACCGTGGCATACGCGTCGAGGCCGATCAGCGTCTGCAGGAACGCGTTGAGGATCGCGGTCTGCGGCGCGAACGTGTACTGGAGGTAGCGGCTGCCCAGCGTGGTGGCGACGTCGACCCCGGTCGGCGGCGCGGTCGTGAACAGCGCCAGCGCCTGGGCGGCGACCTGGAGGTAGTAGGCGTTGCCGGTCGCCTGATAGGCGCGGCTCAGCGCCTCCAGCCCGGTGGCCTGCGACATCGCGCTCGTCCACGGGGGCGACCCGCCGTCGAAGCTGAAGTAGTACTCCCAGGCCAGTCCCCCGCCGCGCTGGGCGGCGAGCGGGATCAGCTCCGACAGCAACTGCTCCATCGCCGGGTACTGGGCCGGGCCGGCGGTGTAGAGCGCGTCGGCCTTGCTGAAGCTGCCGAGCACCTGCAGCTGGATCCCCTGACCCGGGTAGTACTCCCAGACCAGCTGCGAGCCGGCGAACTCGACCCGCTGGCCGTAGGACAGCATCGGGCCGCTCGCCCACCATTGCCGGTTGGCGTCGAGGGTCGCAAACAGCGCCGGCAGGCGCGAGGCGGTGAGCTGGCCGCCGGCCGCGATCGTGTGCATCGTCTCGGTGACGGCCTCGAGCTCGGCGGCGCGGGGCGCGCTGAGGTGCTTCTCCTCGGCGAGCGCGGCGTTGAAATCGGCGACGTCGGCGGCGTCGTCGGCCGCGTCGATCGCCTGCGTGCGCTCCAGTCCGGCCAGCACCGACAGAACGGTCGGCTGCGGCTTGGGCTTGGGCTTGGGCTTGACGGGCGGCTTGGACTTTCCCGACGCTCCGGACGCTCCGGACGTCGGCGTGGAGGCCGCCGAGGTCCCCGACGAACCGAGGCCGGTCCCGCCGGTCGGCCCGCCGGAACGGGCGCGGCGCAAGCTCGCCGTCACGAGCATGGGCGGCCGTCCCGCCGGGGCGGGGGTCCGCGCGGAGCCCGCGAGATACCGATCGTCACGCATGGTCGCGTGTCCGTCCCGGCCGAGAACGAGCACCGGGGCCGCGCCGGCGGCGGCGGGAAATGCGGCAACCGCGAGCAGGACTGCAAGGATCCTGCGCACCACCGCGATGCTACATTCGCGCCAGCGCAACCGCCACGACTGAGGAGGATGTTGCATGCACCGATGGATCCGCGACTCGAGGATCAGTCTGGTGGCGGTCGCCCTGCTGGTCGCCGTCGCGCTCGCCGCCTGTGGCTCCAGCGTCGCGAGCAGCAGCTCCTCCGCCGGCGCCCAGAGCCTGCTCAAGCAGACGTTCGCGGCCGGCCACACCGTCAACAGCGGCGTGCTCAGCTTCGGCTTGACGTTCGTGCCGTCGGGCTCGAGCACGGTCAGCGGCCCGATCTCGCTCACGCTCGGCGGCCCGTTTCAGAGTCGCGGTGCCGGCAAGCTCCCCGAGTCCGATCTGACGGTCACGGTCGGCGCGCTCGGACGCACCGGATCGCTGGGGGTGATCTCGACCGGCACGAGCGGCTACGTGCGGCTGGAGGGCGCCAACTACCAGCTGCCGGCGTCGGACTTCGCGGGCCTGGAGTCGAGCCTGTCATCGGTCGAGTCCTCCTCCGGCGCGCATTCCGCGCCGCTGTCCTCGCTGGGGATCAACCCGCTCAACTGGCTGACCAACCCCGTCGTCGTCGGCACCGAGTCGATCGCCGGCACCCCCTCCACGCACATCCGCGCGGGCGTGAACGTCACCGCGCTGCTGGCCGACGTCAACACCCTGCTGGCCAGGACCGCCCGCAGCACGGCGGCCGGCGCGGCCGGACTGCCGAGCTCGATCCCGGCCGCGTCGCAGCGCACGATCGCCGCCGCGATCCGCAATGCCACCGTCGACGTGTGGACCGGACTGCGCGACCGGACCCTGCGCAAGCTCACGCTCAAGCTGACCCTCCCGGTCACCGGCAAGATCTCGACGCTGCTCGGCGGCCTGACCTCCACCGGCGTGACGCTGACCCTCCAGTACGCCGACCTCAACCGCCCGCAGACGATCAGCGCGCCGGGCGACATCCAGCCCTACAGCGCGCTGGACGCCAAGCTCAAGGGCCTGACCTCGGCGCTGGAGGGCGTGGTCGGCACCGGCGCGCTGGGCTCGTTGTCGGCGGGCACGAGCACCGCGGCGGCACCGAGCACCGCCGGGATCTCGAAGTACGCGACCTGCCTGCAGAACGCCCACGGCAACGTGGCCGCGATGCAGAAGTGCCAGCCGCTGCTCAACGGCGGCTGACGCCGGCTCGGGAGCTACTCCCGGCCGGGCTCCTGATCGTCGGCCTCGAGCTCGTCGGAGGAGTCCGAACCGTCCTCCTCGGCCTCGGCCGAGCCGGCGTGCAGGTGAACCTGGAAGGCCTCGAGCAGCTCGTCGCGCCGGTGCTCGTCGACCGGCGTCTCCTCGGAGATCAGCACCCAGTCGGCGCCCTCGTATTCCTCCATGTTGAAGATCTCGGAGTCCAGCTCGGGGGAGTCGTCGAC
>JBELAG010000197.1:0-11512 GCA_049509055.1 Solirubrobacteraceae bacterium | reverse complement strand
CCGCTTCACCCCCCACAGCCTACGGTCGCTGCTGCTCGCGGCCGGCTTCGAGCGCGTCGCCGTCGATCCGCTCGGGGGCGCGTTCACCGTCGGGGCCCACCTCACGCGCAACTGGGTCACGCTGACCGGGGGCGCCGGACCGGTCGCGCGCGTGGTCGCGCCCGTGCTGTGGCGGCTGGGGCCGGTCGTGGCGGCGCTGGACCGCTTCGACCGGCGCCGGATCCTCACCGCGGGCTACGCGGTTCGCGCCACGGCGGCGGGGCCGGCCGCGGGCAGGCCGGTCTGACCCGCGGCGCTCGTGGACCGCGGCGGCCCATAAGGGATCCTTACTTGCCAGTCGTGCGGTGCATGGCGCCGCGCTGATGTCCGGAGCGCGCGTGCCCACCGCCGTTCGCTCCCCGCGACGAGCCCTGCGCCGGGGACGGCGTGCGCCGGATCAGCATCCGCAGCGCGCGGTCGTCGGGGCCCTCCTGCGCCCGCTCGGAGAGCGTGTCGGGGCTGACCGAGCGAAAGCGCGGCCCGCGGTTGGGATCGACCACGGCGACGATCACCTTGGAGCTGCTGGGCGTGTCGAACACGATCCCGTCGAGCTCCTTGGCTCCGCCACCGACCTTCACGAGTTGCCCTGCGCCGGTGAGATCCATGGCTTCAGAGTATGGGATCGGCGCCGACGGGCCGGGCGCCCCCCGCGCACGCGCGCCCGCTTTGGCCGCATGGATATAGCCGCGGGACGCGGATCGGGCCACACTTGACGTCAATCTGACCGAAACCCAAGGGGGAGCGCCGATGCTCGTGCGCGATCTGATGGCAACCGATGTGCCGATTGTCGCCCCGGACGATTCCGTCCGGGACGCCGCGCGCCGCATGGACGAGGCGCGCGCGAAGGTGCTGCCCGTGTGCGAGGGCGAGCGCCTGGTCGGCGTGATCACCGACTCCGATGTGGTCTGCGCCGTCGCCGACGGCTGCGTCCCGGACCACGAATTCGTGCGCAGCTACATGTCGGCGGGCGTCGCCGCCGTGAGGCCCGACACGCCGCTGGCCGACGCGGCGGAGCTCATGGCCCATCGCCACCTGCACCATCTGCTCGTGTGCGACGACGACCGGTTCGCGGGAATCATCCACGTGGACGTCGAGTGGTCGGAACTGGGCGGCCTGTCCACCCCGCAGGCGACGTTCGCCGCGGCGTTCTGACCGCGCCCGGCGGCCCTCGCCGGCCGCGGCGAGGACGGGTGTGGTGGAGCATGCACGGCGGCCATCGCGATCGTGCTCGCGGCCGCGTCGGCGGCGATCCGCGTGGCGGTCGCGGTCAACTGGCGCGCACCATGGTTCCTCGCGCTGGCGGCGGCGCTGAACCTCCTCTTCTTGTCCATCGTCCTGGCGCCACGCCTCCGGCCCGGACTCGCCCGCCACCCCCTGATGGGTGCAGCGTCCCCCGAGGCGCGCACCTGTCAGCATCGGTCCCGTGCTGCGGATCGCCACCATCGGCGTCTATGAGTTCGACGCCGGCCACTTCGTCGACACCCTCGACGGGGCCGGCGTCACCAAGGTGATCGACATCCGCCAGCGCCGCGGGGTCCGCGGGTCACAGTACGCATGGGCCAATGCGCGCCGGCTGCAGGCGCTGCTGAGCGACGCCCGGATCGGCTACGAGCACCACCCCGAGTTCGCCCCGGACACCGAGCTGCGCCACCTGCAATACCGGGAGGACGACCGCCAGGGCGTCGGCAAGCGCTCGCGGGTGGCGCTGGCGCCGGAGTACGTGCGGCAGTACACCGAGGAGATCCTCGACCTCGTGCCGCTGGAGCCGCTGATCGGCCGCCTGCCGGTTCATGGCATCGGCGCCCTGATGTGTGTCGAGGCCGGTCCCGACGCCTGCCACCGGTCGCTGGTCGCCCGGCGGATCGCCGAGCGCTTCGGCTTCGAGATCCTGGACCTAGGGCCCGACAGCGGCCAGGTGCGCGGCACCGTGCAGGACCCCTCGCCGGATCGCTGAGTCGCGCGATCGCCGGCCGAGCGCTGCGGCCCGCGCCGTCGATGACATGATCCGCCGTTCGTGCAGAACGTCTTCGTCATGCGACCGGAGGTGCGGGAGGCCTACGAGGCGGCGGTGCAGGTGGTGGATGGAGACGCGGCGTTCGCGGTGCGCTTCGAGCGCTTCTTCACCGAACTGCGCGACCCGCTGTTCGCGCTGTACGGATCCGATCCGCGCTTCCCCGACGCATGGCGCGCGCTGCTGGGCGCGATCGCGCGCACCGCGGCGCAGCGCAGCGACGAGCTGCGCCGGCTCGACCACGAACGTGAGATCACGCCCGATTGGCTGCGCCGTGAGCAGGCCGTCGGCTACGTCGCGTACGTCGATCGCTTCGCAGGAACGCTGCGGGGGGTACGCGAGCGGCTGCCGTACCTGCGTGAGCTCGGCGTGAGTTACCTGCACCTGATGCCGCTGTTGCGAGCTCGGCCGGAGCCCAACGATGGCGGCTACGCCGTCGAGGATTACGGCGCGGTCCAGCCGCGCCTCGGCACGATCGACGATCTGCGCGAGCTCTCGGCCGAGATGCGAGCACACGGGATGGTGCTGTGCATCGACGTCGTGCTCAACCACACCGCCGCCGAGCACGCCTGGACCGCGCGTCCGGACTTCTACCGCACCTTTCCGGATCGGTCGGGGCCCGACGCGTACGAGCGCACGCTGCCCGACGTGTTCCCCGCCACCGCCCCGGGCAACTTCACGCGCGTCGGCGACCGCTGGGTGTGGACCACGTTCAACTCCTTCCAGTGGGATCTCAACTACGCGAACCCCGAAGTGTTCGTGGCGATGACCGAGACGATGCTCGATCTGGCCGAGGTCGGCATCGACGTGCTGCGCCTCGACGCGGCGCCGTTTCTGTGGAAGCGGCTGGGGACCAACTGCCAGAACCAGCCCGAGGTTCACGAGCTGCTGCAGGCGTTCCGCGCCGCCGTCCGGATCGCCGCGCCGGGCGTCGGGTTCAAGGCCGAGGCGATCGTCGCCCCGCGTGACCTGATCGCCTACCTGGGCAGCGGTAAGCACGAGCGCTACGAATGTGACCTGGCGTATCACAACGTGCTGATGGTGCTGCTGTGGAGCTCGCTGGCGTCGGGACGCGTCGGGCTGCTGACCGGCGCGCTCGAGGCGATGCCGCGGGTTCCGCCCGGCGCGGGCTGGGTGACCTACGTGCGGTGCCACGACGACATCGGCTGGACGATCACCGACGAGGACGCCGGCCGGGCCGGCGAGGACGCTCATCTGCACCGCCGGTTCCTGGCGGACTTCTACGCGGGGGACTTCCCCGGCTCGTTCGCGCGCGGCGCGCGCTTCCAGCCCGAGCCCGAGACGGGGGAGGCGAGGACGAGCGGGACGACCGCCTCGCTCGCCGGGCTGGAGAGCGCAGCCACCGACGCCGACGTCGAGCTGGCGATCCGGCGCATCCTGCTGCTGTACGCGATCGCGTTCGCGCACGGCGGGCTGCCGCTCATCTACATGGGCGACGAGCTGGGGCTGCTCAACGATCCGGCCGGCCGCGACCACGAGGACAACCGCTGGATGCACCGGCCGTTCATGGACTGGGAGGCCGCCGAGCGGCGCCACGACCCGGCCGGCGTCGAGGGACGGCTGTGGGACGGGCTGCGGCGGCTGATCGCAGCCCGCCGTCGCACCCGGGCGATCCACGTCCAGGGCCGGTCCCAGCCACGCCGGACGGGCAATGAGCACGTGTTCGCGATCGAGCGCGAGCACGCGGGTGAGCGGCTGCTGGTCGTGGCGAACTTCACCGCGCACCCGCAGCGCGTGGCGCTGAACGCCGGCGATGAGGCCGCCGACGTCGACGGGCGCCCGCTCGAGCGCGACGGCGAACTCGTCGTCCTCGCGCCCTATCAGTACCTGTGGCTGCGCAGCTGACCGCCGGCTCTCCTCAGGCCGGCGGCGCCGGTTCCGGGGGCAGGCGCAGGTCCATCGGGGTGCCGGAAATCGAACTCGCCGGCGAAGCTACGGGCGTGCACATCCATTCGCTCGATGTCCCCGAGTATTGCGTCACACGACGGAGGCGCTCGACGAGCGAGCGCCTCCGCGTGCGGTGCGAGCCTGCGTCGTGTGCGGCTAGAACAGCGAGGACGGCTCGACGATGACCGTCGCGATGGCGAACCCGGAGGACTGGAGGGTTGCCGTCACGACGCCCACGAACGGGTTGTTCGAGCTCACGACTCCGCTCGAGCTGACCGACAGCCCGGGCGTCACGCTCCACGTCGTGAGCGGGGTCGCGTTGAACGTGGTGCCGTCGGTGAGCAGGGCCTGACTCTGGAGCTGCTGGCTCTGTCCGGCGATGAAGACCGAGATCGCCGGATTGATGCTGACCAGCAGGACCGGTGCCAGACCGGTGATCGTCGCGTGACCGCTGATGCCGCTCAGCGACGCCGTCACGGTGTCGGTGCCGCGCCCGGTTGCCGTGAGGCTGCCGGTCACGCCGATCGTCGCCACCTGCGCGTTGCTCGACGTCCACGTCACCTTGCTCGTGAGGTTCTGCGTCGATCCGTCGGTGTAGGTGCCGGTTGCGGTCAGCTGCTCGTTGAGCTTGGTGGGAAGCGAGCTGCTGGGGTCGGTCACCGCGATCGACACCAGCGCCGCGGGGCCGACGGTGATCTGCAGCGGGGTGCTGGTCACCCCGTTCTCGCTCGCCGACACGTTCGTCGTGCCCTGGGAGACCGCGGTGAGCAGGCCGGTGGACGACACCGTCGCCACGCTCGGGTTGCTGCTGGTCCAGGTGACGCTCGAGGAGATGTTGCTCGTCGACCCGTCGGTGTAGCCGCCGGTCGCCGTCAGCTGGTCCTTGGTGCCCTTCGCCGGCGCGCTCGTCGCCGCCGATGTCGCGATCGAGGTCAGCGCCGCCGGGCCGACGGTGATCTGCAGCGGGGTGCTGGTCACCCCGTTCTCGCTGGCCGACACGTTCGTCGTGCCCTGGGAGACCGCGGTGAGCAGGCCGGTGGACGACACCGTCGCCACGCTCGGATTGCTGCTGGTCCAGGTCACGCTCGAGGAGATGTTGCTCGTCGAGCCGTCGGTGTAGCCGCCGGTCGCCGTCAGCTGGTCCTTGGTGCCCTTCGCCGGCGCGCTCGTCGCCGCCGACGTCGCGATCGAGGTCAGCGCCGGCGGCCCGACCGTGATCGTGAGCCCGCTGCTCGTCACCCCGTACTCGCTCGAGGTCACCGTCGTCGTTCCCTGCGAGACGGCGGTGAGCAGGCCGGTCGAGGACACCGTGGCCACGGCCGGGTTGCTGCTGGTCCACGTGGCGCTCGACGTGATGTTGCTCGTCGTCCCGTCGCCGAAACCGGCGGTCGAGGTGAGCTGGTCGGTGGTGCCCTTCGGCGCCGAGCTCGTTGCCGCGGTCGTTGTGACGGTGGCGGGCAGCGGCGTCGGCGTGTAGACGACGTCGACGTAGTAGTTGCTGGCGTTGTACGCCTGCCCCGGGAACGTCGGCGTGGTCGCGTATGCGAACGGGCCGTTGGGGGTCGTTCCGGAGCTCGCCGGCGCGTGCAGCGGCGCGTTGTCGACCTGCGCCGTGAAGAAGTTCTGCGTCGCGTAGTAGTAGCCGCTGTTCTTGTTGAAATAGCCCGCCACGTAGTCGGTGTTGGCGGTCACCGCGACCGGGGTCGCGAAATCAGCCTCCTGCCAGCCCGAGGCCGACTCGCCGCTGGTCGTCGCCTGTCCGAGCAGCGCGCCGGCGGCGCTCCACAGATCGACGGTGTGTGTCGCCGTCGGGTCCTGCGATGACTTGTAGAAGCGGACGCCGTCGATGTATCCGGCGGTGTCCGTGTAGAAGTTGAGACCCAGCTCGATTCCGCTCAGCGACCCCGGGTCGTACGTGACCGGGCTGCTCGGAACGGTGGGCGAGGTCGCCGACGGCGACGACGAGAACAGCGAGCACGGACACGGCGACGCGGCCAGGGCCCGGTTCGCCGTCAGTCCGAGAAGTACGATCGCGGCCGCCAATGCCGCCGCCGCAATGGCGGCACGCCGAGCTGCCGCCGACGCTCGCGGCGCTGGACTGCGCCCCGACCGCCCCATCGCCCAACACACCATCGTTGCACTTCTGCCACCCATGGTTGCCCCTTTGCGCGATTAAGTGTCCCCTCGTGGGACAAGATGCTGCGGAACCGTAGCATCGATCGCCGCGCGCTGTCAGAAATACGGATCGCCAACCGGTACCACGGGCGCCCAGCCCGCGGACGACCACTAGCGAACGATCGCGAAGGCCAGCGTCACGGCCTTGCCCTGACGCCCGTCGGCGTTGCGCGGCGCGATCTGCAGCACGTAACGGCCCGGCTCGAGCTCGGCGCCGTCGAGGCGGCCGACGAAGCGGAAGCGGTTGGCGCCGGTCGTATCGGCGTGCTCGAGCGCCCCGAGCCTCACGGCGCGCGTGCACGCCTTGGCGGTCGTGGGCCGGGAGCGCGACGCCATCTCGCACCGGCCGTGGCGCAGCACGCCGGTGACCGCCTGCTCGACGGTCAGCGTCGTGATCGCGCGCTCGGAATCGTCGTAGGACACGATCGTCCCCACGGTCGGCTTGAGCCGCGTGTCGAGCACGAGCGCCGGCGCGTTGCGGGCGGCTTCGGCGGCGAACGTGGCACGGCTCAGCTCCGCCCTGCTCAGCGTGGGCGCCGGCCGGTGCGACACCGCTCCACCGAGGGCCGGCGCCGCCAGGAACGGCTGCTCGCCGGCCCACGAGAACACGACGTCGGCGGCCGCGGTCGGGGTGGGGTTGGCGACGAACACGGCGGCGGCGGTCGGGGCGCCGTTGCTGGTGCCGGTGCCCGCGTCCATCTCGGTCGGGTCGCCGATCGTGGCGGCGTCGGAGAGCAGCGCGTCGCGGTGGCCCCAGCAGCCCGGATCGGTCGGGGCCGCGCAGTCGATGTTCGTGCCGCCGGGCCCGTCGTAGTACAGCCACCCGTAGATCGCGTCGAGCGGGACCGACGACCCGGTCGAGGCGACCGACGTCCACGGAGCCGTGACCGCGATCGAGGGGTCGGTGAACGTCTGGACGGCGGTCTGGATGGCGGTGTCGTAGGTGTCGACGAGGTCGGGGATCGGCGGCTCCCCGCGCACGACGCGCTCGAGGTTGGTGGCGACGAACAGCTGCTCGCCGGTCGTGAGTGCCGACCAGTTGCCGGGGAGGACGAGCGGCGCCAGGCCCTCCGCCGCCCGGCCCCCGTTGATGTCGCTCACGCAGGCCGCGTCAGCCGACGCGGCGAGCTGGTTCTCGAACGCGATGTCGCACGGGTACGGGAAGATCGCGTTCGGCGGGTTCTGGGGCGGCACGACCGGCAGGCCCGGCCCGGTCGGCGCAGCCGACGTCGTGAACGACGCCGTCGCGGGGTCGGTCGCGGTGAGGTTGCTGGTGTCGGTGGTGAAGCCCGTCGCCTGGTAGGTGTAGGAGGTTCCGGGCTGGAGCTGATCGAGCAGGATGGTCTGCGTCTCGGGCGAGGTGGCCGTGTCGGTGAAGTTCACCTCGGCCTGGTAGCTGAGCGGCTGACCCGTGACGCCGTACTCGACGGTGACAGCCGACGGGGCTCCGCCGGGGTTGACGGTCACCTCGACGGTCGCGCCCGTCGAGGTGATCGCGACCGGCTGGCCGGTGGCGACGGTCAGCGCCGAGGCCGGGGACGCGAGCACGGTGGCCGCGGCAAAGGCCAGCAGCGAGCCGAGAGCGCCGCGCCGTGCAGCGGACACGGCGCCCGCCGGCTGCCGGCGCCGGGGGTCCGTCTCGACACGGTTGATCGCATGGCTCGCTGACGGCATCTGCGCTCCTCCACGGGTGGTTCGGCAGTGGGCGCGACGTCCCCGCATCGCACGTTGCCCTGTCGGGACCCGCCGGGAGCGGGCGCCGACAGGATTGGTAGCCGCTGGGCCGGGCGCGGTCATCCGTAGTTCCTACGCCCACCATCGTCCGGCGGCCGCGCGCGGGGATCCTGATCGCGCGGGCGCCCCGGGTGCGATCACCAGCGCCATCGGTGGGCCGCGCCGGCGACGAGCATCTCCTACCGGCCGATCGCCGACGATCGATCAGGGCTGCGCCGGCTCGTGACGCGACGTGCGGGGAGGCTATTCCCCGCGCGCGCTGAGCCAGTCGCCGAGGGCGTGGGCGGCCATCGGACGGGCCACGTGATAGCCCTGCGCATGGTCGCAGCCCAGGCGGCCGACCGCGTCGAGCACGGACGCATCCTCGATCCCCTCGGCGACGACCTGCATGCCGAACGCATGGCCGAGGGTGACGGCCGCGTGGACGATCGCCTCGTCGGCCGGATCGACCGCGGCGCGCGCGACGTAGGATCGATCGAGCTTGAGGTGGCGGGCCGGTAGGCGCTTGAGCAGTTCCAGCGATGACCAGCCGCGTCCGAAGTCGTCCACCGCGATCCCGACGCCCATCTTCGCGACCTGCTCCAGGCCCGGCGCCCCCGCCTCCAGCGCCGCGCTCTCGGTGAGCTCGAGGGTGAGCGCGCCGGGGTCGAGGCCGTGGGCGGCCAGCCGGTCGCTCACCAGCGCCGGGAGGTCGCCGTGCATGACGTCCAGCGGCGAGATGTTGACGCTGACCGACACCCCGTAGGGGGCTGCCACTTCGCTCAGCGCCAGGTCGAGAACGTGCGCGGTGAGCCGCCCGACGCGGCCCAACCGCTCGGCCAGGGACACGAACACGGCCGGCTCGATCACGTCGCCGCCGTCGGTTGCCCAGCGGGCCAGCGCTTCGACGCCGCGCAGGGCTCCGGTGCGCATGTCGGTGATCGGTTGATAGACGACGGTGAACGCGCCGGCGTCGAGCGCGCGGCGCACCCGGGCGGTGATCCCGTGCTGGTCTCGGCGCCGGGACGCCGCTGTCTCGTCCCAGCCGATGACGGTCTCGGTGCCGCGGCGCGCGAGTTGCAGCGCGGCGTCGGCCTGGCGCAACAGCAGCTGTGCGTCGCCGCCGGCCCGCATCCACGCGACGCCGCACCGCACGTCGACCGCGATCGCGTCGTCGGTGCCCTGGCCGACGAACGCCTCGAGGCTCTCGCGCACGCGCGCCCCGAGCGTCGCCGCGTTCGCGCCGCGCGCCGCCACGGCGAACTCGTCCCCACCCGTCCGGCCGACGACCACCGCGTCGGGCAGGTCGAGCGCGAGCCGGGTCCCGAGGACGCGCAGCAGCTCGTCGCTGGCGTCGTAGCCGATCGCCTCGTTGACGTGATCGAAGTTGCGCACATCGGCGATCGCGACGCAGATCGTCGCGCGCGCCAGCTCCTCCGCGATCACGCTCACCACCTCGGCCTCGTTGGGCAGGCCCGTGAGCTCGTCCTCGGTGGCGCGGCGCACGAGCTCCCGCTCGGCGTCGCGGCGCTCGGTCACGTCGGTGGCGACGAGAAAAGCGCCGCCCTGGTGGACGACGAGCCGGGCGTCGAACGACCGGCCGCGAGCCTCCAGGCACAGCTGCGCCGGAGCCGGCCGCCGCGCGGCCTCCATCAGCGCGGCGAGCGCGACCGGCTCATCGGCCAGCAGCTCGGACACGTGCCGGCCGACGTCGTCGGGGCCGGCCCCGATCGCCGCCGCGCCGGCTCCCTCGCAGAGGGTGAGGATGCCGTCGGCGTCCATCGCGGCCAGCACGACGGGGGCGTTGGCGACGAGCGCGTCGCGCTGGGCGCGCGCCGCCGCGGCGGCCACAAGCGTGCCGGAGAACGCGGCCAGCGCCCCGGCGAGCTCCAGCTGGCGCTCGGATGGGTCGACGTGGAAGCGCCAGCCGAGGCACAGCGAGCCCTGCGACCCGTCGATCGGGTCCAGCGGGATCGCGACCCCCACGCGGATTCCCTCGGCCGCGAAGAACGGGAAGCGCTGTGCGTCGAGCGGGCCGCCGTCGATCCCGCGGATGACCTCCGTCCTGCCGCCGAAGATGGTCGAGGCCGCGGGATGGGTGCCCCCGTAGCGACGACGTTCCCAGGACGCCGTCCGGTTGCCGACCACGCCCCGCCAGGCCGACCCGCTGCCGGTCGCATCGCGCAGGACCAGCCCCGCCAGATCCGCCCCCAGCAGCTTCAGCGCCGTCTCGCAGACGAGCGCGAACACCGCCTGCCCGTCATGTTGTGCCGCCCCGCGACGCATCAGCGTCGCCAGCGCATACGCTTCAGCGGTGCGCCGCTGGGCTCGGGCGAGCGTGCTCATCGTCGCCAGCGCGGGCGCGACCTGCGCCGCGATCGCCTCGAGAGCCTCGACATCGTCGGTGGTGAACCGGCGAAACGTGTACTGCTGCGCGGACAGAACCCCGAGCGGGCCACCGGCGGCGCGCAGGGGAACCGCCACGCCGCTGCACACCGTCGCCCACACCGGCGGATGCGCGAGCTCACGCGCGTAGTCGTCGACGACGATGGTGCCATCGCGGGCGAACGCCTCGCCGATCATTCCCTGTCCGGGATGGAACACCGGATCCGGGTCGCTCATCCGCTCGTCGTCGAACGCCAGCGGCACGAGCACCTGCTGCTCGGGGTCCCACAGCGCCAGGCTGGCCCCGTCGACGTCCAGCAGCCGTCGGACCTGTGCGACCACGACCGCCGCGAGGTTGGTCGGGTCCAGCAGCGAGCTGGCGGCCACGACGACGTCGTGCAGCGCGCTCTGCCGACGGTGATCCACAGACCTCGACATCGGACCCGGTCCTCCCACCCGCGCGTTCACATCCAGCATCCATCATCCCGAGCACGGCGCCGGGATGCGGACTCATGGCGGTTTTTGGACAGCTCCGGCCGCGAAACACCGCGCATCGCACCGCGTGCGACGCCGCGGATCGCACGCGCGACGGCTATCCGCGGGGGCGAGTCCTTCTCATGATCCGGCGGTCGTCGTCGAGCCTCAGCGTCACGCGCGTCGCGTCGAGATGCTCCAGAAGCGCGCTCGCGTACCGCCTCGAGGTTCCGAGCTCGTCGCGCAACCGCCCGACGCTGATGCTCCCCTCGGCCTCCACGATTCGCGCCGCCAGCGCGCCAACGGCCGCAATCGCCTCGGGATGGGCATGCATCGCCCGGCCGACCCGAACCGCGCGGCCGTGCGCCCGCAGCGCCGGCAGATGACGCGCGGCATCTCCGAGCTCCTGCTCGCTCGGAGGCTCGTGTCCGGCCAGGCGCAGCCGCTCCTCGAGGGCGATCGCCGGCGCGTCGAGCTCGGCGGCCGGCGGCGGGAGCCCGGGCCGCAGGTCAGGAGGATCGCCCGGCCGGCGGTTCGCGGTCCTGCGGCCTCGCGCCGCCGCGTCGACGACCACTCCGCCTCCGAGCGTGCCGGGCGGTGCGATCCGCCGCACGACCACTCGATCGCCGTCGGCCACGATGAACGGGCGCTCGCTTCGCAGCTGCCACAGCTCGTCATCGACGCGCATCGCCCGGGCGGCGCCGGCCCGCGTCCCGTGATGAACCTGGACGCGCTCCCGGTCGCGCAGTGGCTCGTGCAGAGCGAGCCGCGCTTCGATGCGGTGGCTGACCACGACCGCAGCCCCCG
>JBELAG010000196.1:0-11526 GCA_049509055.1 Solirubrobacteraceae bacterium | reverse complement strand
GATCCCAAACGTATGGTCTGGTAGTGATCTGTACGTCGCTGTCGACGCACCGTTGGACAGTGTCTACGTCAGCTACCAGGGCCAGGACCTGCTGGCGGTCGTCGACACGCGCACATGCAGCGGCGGCGACCTCGTCGGTTGCGCAGCCGAGGTCCCGCCGACGATCCACACCGGCGCCAGCCCGGAAGGAGTCGTGCTCGATCCTTCAACACAGACGCTGTACGCGGTAAACGAGGCCGACAGCGACCTGTCGGTCATCAACCCGGGTCAGTGCGACGCATTCACGACATCGGGGTGCACGCATCCAGCACCATCGTTCGCGCTGCCGGTCCAGGGAACCCCAGCCGTGGACCCCGGGCGACAAACCGTCTACGTCCCCGACTCGGGCGGCGTCGCGATGATCGACGCCGACCTGTGCAACGCACGGCGACCATCGGGCTGCGCGCGCCCTCCGGCGCAGGCGCCCGCCGGCGAGAACCCCGTCGCGGTCGCGATCGACCAGCGCACCGGCACGGTGTACGTCGCGAACTTCGGGTCCTACTCCACGGCCGGGCCGGGCACGATCTCGGTGCTCCCCGCGGCCGACTGCAATGCGCTGAAACAGAGCGGCTGCGATCAGGTCTCGACGCTCGAGGTTCCCGGCGGCAACCCGGTCGCTCTCGCCGTCGATCCCGTGAGCGACACGCTCTACGCGGCGACGATCACCGACACCGGCCCCGATCTGCTATCGGTGTTCAACGCGGCAACCTGCAACGCCGCAACGAGCGCCGGCTGCGACCAGACGCCGGCGACGCTGCCGTTCGGCAGCTCGGGCGACGCCTTCAACGGCTCAGACCTCAACCTCGCGCTCGACCCGCGCACAAACACCGTCTACGCCACCGACGTCGTGTGGGCGACGCAGGATGCCGACACGGTCTACGTGATCGACGGCGCTACGTGCGACGCCCAGGTCAGCTCGGGCTGCGGGCAGACTCCAGCCACGATCACGGTCGGCGACGACCCGCGAGGACTTGCAGTCGACGAGCTCACACGCACGCTCTACGTGGTCAACCACGGGGCCGGCGACTACGCGGCCAGCCTGTCGGTGATCGACGCGGCAACATGCAACGCGCAAGACAGGACCGGATGCGCCCAGACACCCCCCACTGCCCCGGTCGGCTTCGGCGCATACACGGTGTCGCTCGACCCCCTCACTCGCCAGCTCTACGTCCCCAACCTGAGCGACTCGAGCGTTTCGGTCACAGCGACCGCCACCTGCAACGCACAGGACACTGCCGGCTGCGAACACAGCCCGACCAATTATGCCGTCGCCACATATCCGTTCGCGGTCGCGATCGACCCGAGCGTCGCCTCCGTCTACGTGATGACCGGACTCAACCTGGTCTCCGTGATCCCCACCGGTCGCTGAATCCGTAGCCTGTCCCGCCGCCCCGCTGTCGCCACCGGTGTGATCCCGGCGGCCGCGAACTCGATCGCGCCGGAACGTCTCGGCAAGGATCGCGGTGGACGGTCAGCGCGGCGCGAACTCTGACAGCCGCAGCGGCGCGCTGCGTATGGCAGGGGCTACGCAGCCATCAGCCCGCGAGCTGACCAAATCCGGAGAGCTTGGCCCAGCCCAGGCAACGGAAGGAGGGCAGCTCCACGCTGGACACTCTTCCCGCAAAGCGCTCATATGAGGGAAGACACCGACCTCAGCAGACGGTCGGAACTTCCCTGGTTTTCGCCCATGCGCAGGTTCGGCGACGTCGCGGTGCGCCACTGCTCAGCCCGCAAAGCAGCCACCGACCAGTCGCTGCCCCTCCAGGCGTCAAGCAGCAACGTGAGCCGGCCGGCGGAACCGGCCTACCGACGCACACCGACTGAAGCGTTCGCCGCCCCAAGGTTGCCCATGCATCGTCGGGATTTGCACGCCTCATCGCGCGCCCTGCTTGCGGCGAAATCCAGGGCTGCCGCGGGTTGGCCTGTGGTCGAGGCTCCGCGGTCTTGCGCTCGCCGGGCTGCTGCCTGGCCTCAAACGCCGCATGGAGCTTTCGACGAGGCTGCTGAACAACGGCGGCGGTCGGTGAGCGTCGCTGTGCGGCCGGTTCGCGGACGCGCTGCGTGAGCAGGCGCGGCTCGCCGCCGGGTCGGAACCGTGCAGTCTTACGCTGCGAGTTGGTCTTGGCGGGCTGGGCGCAACCCGGGGCAGAGGAGGACGGTGATCTTGCGGGAGGCGGCGCGCATCGCGACGGCGAGGCTGGCGGGGTCGTCGTGGGGCAGGTTCAGCGATCGGATCTGTGCGGTGAGGAGCTGTTGGAGCATCGGGCCGGATTGGTGGTCGAGGAAGGCGACCGGTCCCCAGAGCGATGGGGCGGGCGGCCCGTCCATGATCCGCGCGACGATCACGTCGCCGGGCTTGACTGACCGCGAGACATCGTGGCTTGCCACGGTCACGATCTCGTCATCGGCGAGGTGGCTGACGGTGACTGATCGGCCGGGCGCAATGCGTTTGACCGTGAGCAGCGCGAGCCGCGCGGCGGCGATCCGCCCGGCGATGTCGCGCTCATCCGCGGTGATGTCGGCGCGACGGGAGTAGCGGTCCGCGATCGTTTCCCCGTCGCGGAGTTCGCGGTCGCAGATCACCCAGCTGGAGATCAGCTGCAGGTCGGCGTCACCGAGCACGAGGTCGTGACGGCCGTCGGCGAGCTCGTCGAGGCCGGCTTGGATCTGCTGGTCATGGTGCTGGTGCGCCCAGGTCTGGATGCGCGCGCCGACCGCGACGTGCTGTTGGGCGAGCATGGCGGGGTGATCGAGCTGCTCTTGGCAGCATCGCTTGAACTTGTGCCCGCTGCCGCACGGGCAGGGGTCGTTGCGAGAGATCCCTGCGCTCATCGGGTCGACACCTTATGAGCGGGGGCGGACAGCATCGCTGCCGGGCGGCGCGTACCTCACACGCCGTGGGGCGTGGCGGGGTCGGGGCGCCCGGGTGGTGGCGTGGCGTGGCGTGGCGTGTCGGGGCCGGCGATGTCGCCTTTCGGGACTGCTTGAACCTGGGGTGAGAAAGCGCGCGACCGCGGGGACGGAAATTGGGTGCGGTCGTGGTGTAGCCGGCTCTTAGCGTGTGCCTGGTGACGCTCGAGGACCAGCTGCTCACCCTGCCCGTGGTCGGCTGCCGCCACGCCAAGACCGGCAATGACCGACGTCGAGGCGGCCGGTGAGCGCTCGTCCGCGGTGGTGGCCGTGGATCGCTGCGACGGTTGCGTGCGGCGGTGTGCTCGCGTTGGCGACGGTGCCGGCGGTGCTGCTCTCGACCGCGGCCGGTGGCTGTGACGTCGGCTACCAGCCCGGGGGGTCGGGGTCGGGGTCGTGGGTGGCGACGGCGTATGGTCCGCCGTGGGGCGGGATTCAGGGCGATGGGATCACCGCGACCGGGATCGATCTGCGGTCGGGGCGGGCGATGCTCGAGGTGGCGGTCGACCCGCAGCTGATCGCGCTGCGCAGCTTCGTGCACGTGGACCCCAACCCGTTCGGCACGTCGGGCGCGTTCTACGCCGGGGATACGGGTGGCGCGATCGTCGGTCGGCATGTCGACATCTATGACTGGCAGGGCCGCGCGGCGCAGGAGGCGTGGGGAGCGCGGAGCGCTACGCCCAGGCCGCCGGAACGGGGTGGGGGCCGTTCTCGTGCTCGGGCGGACGCGGCGGAGCGGTCGTCTACCGCCTGAGCGACGGTACGGACGCAGGCCGGTATGTGTACGTGGCCGAGGGGATCATCCCGACGGTCACCTCGGGTGAGCAGGTGGCGGCCGGGCAGCAGGTCGCGACCTTCACGGGTTGCATCGAGACGGGCTGGGCGCAAGGCGGTCAGGGCGACGGGGCGATGGCCGCGGCGCTGGGGCAAGCGTGCACCGACGGTGATCCGGGGTGTCGGTCGACGTGGTGTGGGTGGAGCATGAGCCAGCTGATCCAGGCCTCCGGCGGACCGGCCGGGATCGTGCAGAGCGGCGGCGTGGTCGGCTCGGGGTGTTGATGGGCCAGCACGACCCGCATCCCAGCCGTCCCCCGATGCCGGGGGCTGCACAGCGCCTGGCGGTGACAGCTGCCGTCGCCGCGCTGCTGTTGGCGGGTTGCGGGATCACCGACCCCGACTACGTCGACACCACCAGCCCCTCGGCGACGAGCACGACGCTCACGGTCGCGTCGGCCGATCACGACGGCCCGACGTTGCCGCCGCGATCGCGGCTCGCCGCTGGCGCCGTGCAGGCCAGCCCCGCGGTGGCATTGGCCTGGTACGGGCGGCTGTATGTGAACTGGAGCTGGCAGACGGTGGCCGGCGACCAGCGGCGGCTGGCGGGGATCTCGGTCGGTCAGGCCCGCGCCCAGGCGCTCGCCGCCGCCGCGCAGCCCGAGGCGATGCTGGCGCGCTACGCCGTGCATAACCAGGGGCAGGTCGTCGCGATCGCCCCCGGTCAGGGGATCGAGCGGGGCAAGTGGGCGGTTGTGACCGACGAGCAAACCTCCGGCGATGGGCCGTATGAGGGGCTGCCAGCGACCAGCCATGTCACGTGGGCCACCGTTCAGCGAACCGCTCAGGGGTGGGTGCTGTCGGGCTGGTATCCCGGGAGCTGACCGGGGGTGAGCGCCGTGACTGACACGCCCGACACCGTGCAGCACGGCGACGTCGCCCGTGAAGATCGGGGCCGGCTGGTGGCGGTCGCCGGGCTGTGCGGCGGCGCGGGCGCGAGCACGCTGGCCTACCTGACCTGCTGTGCAGCGATCGCGGACGGCCAGCAGCCCGTGCTGTGCATCGACGCGACCGGCCGCGCCGGGATCGCCGCCTACGCCGGCGCGCACGGCGCACTGTCGTTCGCGCACGCGGCCGTCGAGCTTGAGGCCGGCCGGATACCCGAGCCCGAACGTCTGTTCGTCACCTCCGGTGATGGGGTGCGGGTCCTGTCGGCCACGCCGTTGCTGGACCAGCCGCTGGTTGCCGTCGACGGCGCGGCGCGGCTGCTCGGCGACGCCCGGGCGGCGCACGCGCTCACGGTCGTGGACTGCGGCACGCTGACCAGCGGGTACGAGCGGCTGGCGTTGGGAAGCGCCGGGCACGTCGTGCTGGTCATGCCCGCTACGCGGTCGGGGATCCAACGCGCCGCCGCGTTGGCCGCGCCGGCCCGCGAGCTGTGAGTCCCGGGGGCAAGCGTCGCGCTGGTCGCGCGCCTTGATCAGCGCGATCGCAAGGCGCCGGTCAGCGACATGGCGCCGATCGCCGAGGCAATCGCGGCGAGCCTCGTGCTCTGCCCGCACATCCCCGACCTGCGCGACCAGTCCGTCGACCGGGCGCTGGAGCGCGCCCAGATCACCCTTCAAGCCATCCAAGGAGTCCTCGCACGATGAGCCCCACCACCCTCGCTGACCCAGACGCAGACGCCAGGCCGCAGGGCGGGCGTGCCGTGCCGGTCGCAGATCACCTCGCTCCCGAGCCCGATCGCCTACCGGCAACGATGCCGCCGCTCGCCGCCACCGCCGCGGTGATCATGCTGGCGCTGCTGATCGTCGCTGTCGTCGTGCACGTGGCCGCCGCTGCGGGCGCGAGAGCGCTGCTCGCCTTCGCGTTCCCCGCCCGCCCGCACGGACCCGGCGCGGTGTGGGGGGATCCTCACCGCCAACCTGCGGCTCGCGATGGCGCCGCTGGCCGGCGCGCTGTTGCTGGCACTGGCCGACCACGACCGCAAGGCGTTCAACGCCGGCCGCGGGCTGCTGGACGCGATCCTCACCATCGTCGCGGCGGTCAACGTGGTGATCGTCGGCGCGGCCTTCGGTGCCTACGAAGCCCGGATGATCGCCTACATGCTGCCGCACGGCCCGATCGAGCTCGCCGCCTACTCGTGCGCGATCACCGTCTACCGCAGTGCGCGCGCGGGCCGCCTCCAGGCACGGTCGGCGTGGACGCTGACCGCCGCGACCGTGCTCCTCCTCGCCGTCGCTGCAGTGCTCGAGGCGATCGCCTCCCCGATCTGAGCGCCGATCAACACGACCACCAGCACGCGCCGCCAGGCCCGCCGGCTGGGTGTCTAGAACCACTGGCAAGCTCTGACCATGCCCCTCGCGCAGACCACCCTGCGGGCGATCACCCGACTCCTGACCGAGCTCGTCCGCGGCCTGATCGATGGGGTCGGCGCGCTCGTGCAGAACATCGGCAAGCTCGCGCTCGCGCTCGCCGTCGCCGCCACCCCGTTCTACCTGATCTGGCTGGCAGGCCGATCCGCCGATCACCAGCACACGCCGCCGATCTTCTGGCAGGCGATCCCCACCACCTGGCTGGCGTGCGCGCTCGTGTGGCAGACCGGCTGGCTCGTGCGCGCCATCGCGCACCCCGCGCAGCTGCGCCGCCAACAGCCGGCCGCCCGCGCGGCGCCCGTCAGCGCCCAGCGCATCCACGAATGGGACGCCGCGTGGCAACGCGCGATCGACCACCAACAGCACGCCCGCCACCACCGCCACACCAACGACGAGCATGCCTCCCCGAACGGCCAGCATGCTCGCGGCCGTGATCAGCGTCACGGTAGTCAATCAACGCCCGGCTGGGCGTATCAAACCCTCGGCCTGCACACGCACGCCACCCCGCAGGAGGTCCGCGCCGCATACCACGAGCTGGCCAAGCGCCTGCACCCCGACCGCAACCCCGACTTCCCCCACCAGGCGACCGACCGCTTCCGCGACATCCAAGCCGCCTACGAGATCCTCTCACACCCCCGACACCGCCACGGCCGACAAACCTCCTGACAACCCCCGACCCAAACGCGTATCAGCCCGGGCCGCAAGCCAGACCGACGGCGGTCAGCAGAGATGACAGCGCACTCGGACGAGAGGACGGCCACGGATCAACGCTCGCGACTGACTCGGCAGGCTCGCCTACAACGATCACCTCCAGACCGAGCGATGTCCCCGAGCTCGGACCGCACCCACCGCTCCCCGCGATCGGCGGCTTCGCCAACCTGTCGAAGCTGGCGATCGCCAGTCGGCGAAAGCGATCGCACCGGCACAACCCGTCGCACGAGTGCTCTCCGTCGAAACCGATCACCCCGGGAACCGGGTCGGCGTGATCGCGTTCACGCGAACCCGATCATCCGCCTCCGCTCGCGCTGACGATCGCATGCATGGCGAAGCACAAGCCGGCCTCGACCGTCTGGGGCGAGCAGAGCGATCGTCAGCTGTCGGCCGGTGCTAGCCGGCAGGCAGCCTCGTAGCTAGCGTCTTCGACTGACTCGGATTCCGCGCATTGGAGGGAGGTTGCCGCCCCGCGGGAGATGCCCGTGGCCGAATCAAAGCAGGGCTCTCACGATGGCTCACGCGCTGTCAACCCTCCGACCGCGGTGCTGAATCACGCCTTCTGCAGCCACGCCAGCGGCGTCGTCCTCCGAGGTGTGCCCCGCGGATGGGCAGGAGTGCACGGAAAAGCGAGCACGCGGTTTACCAGATCGTGAACGTCTCAAAGGACGATGCCGGAGAGGGCTCCGTTGGGAGTACCGTTCGGCAACAATGAACTGGGATCTTCGACACCGGAAGGCATCGCTGGTGATCCGGCTGCTGCTGGCCGTTTGGATCACGGTCGTCGTAGTTGTGCTCTGCGCGACGGGACGCTGGTGGGGCCTCGTGTTCGTCCTCCCGCTGGTCCTTGATCTGTACCTGCTCCGCCGGATCTTGGCGGCCGGCTCAGGCCGGTAGCGTCAGCAATGTCCGCAACGCTGAAGCTGACGCACAAAACCATCGGAGTGGAGGTCCGCCGCGGCAGGTACGACGTTGTGGTCGACGGCAAGCCCGCCGGGTCCCTGGAACTCAACGAGACCATCGACGTACCGGTCGAACCCGGACATCACACCCTGCAAGTCCGCAACGGCCGAAACTCCAGCCGGAGCAAGACCTTCGACGCCTCCGAGGGCGAAACCGTCGCCTTCCGATGCGGCGGAAAGAGCATCTTGCCGATCTTTCTCCTGTCCTTCGTCGTTCCCAGCCTGGCGATCTCGCTCCATCGCGAGTAGCCGCGGCTCCCGAGTCAGAGCGTCATCCGAGCGCCCGGAGATGCTGGTTTCGAATCGTGGGTCTAGTCGTAGGCGCCACCGCCTGTGGCGCGGGAGCATGCCGTGCCGAGACGAAGCAGACCGCTCCGGTTAGACGGCCACCGCTCTGCGGTCGTCACGAACGCGACGGACGACCTTAAGCGCGGCGAAAACTGCCGGTGAGCGTCTCGCTCGCCGCGCGAAGGAGGGCCGCGGGGATCCAGATGCAGATGCTCGTCGGCGAGCAAAAACAGGACCGCGTCGCGCTGCTGCTGGATCCGGCGAGGAGGAGAAGCCTGATCAGCCCGTTCGGAGGAGCCGAAAGTGCCGGATGTGCGTGAAAGGGGAAGCGGCGCTGATCGACGCTCAGGCGTCCTCGGCCAGCGACCGGGGCACGAGCGCCGCGAATGCCACGAGGATGAAGGCGAGCAGGCTGACGACGCCGATGGCGTGTGCCCACGGCGCGTCGGCCGCGTTGAGCAGCCCGATGCCGACGATCAGCAGCGCCACCGCCAGCCGGGCTCCCAGCGTCGGTCCCAGAAGCAACTGGGCGACGCCGCTCTGACCGGCGGTCGCCACCGGCTCGGCCTCCCCGCGGTGGGCTCCGAGGTTGCCGCGCAGGGTGAGAGTGAACAAGAGGGCAAGGGCGGGGAACAGGAGGACGGCTCCCGCCAGCACCGCTGCCACGACCGCCACCATCGTGTCGTGCGGGGCGGCCGCCTGGTCGACCGTCAGGCCCGGGAGGAGCGTCGGCCAGCGGGCAAACGCCCAGTCGGCGACGACGAGCGCCACCGCGAGCGCGGCGGTGTAGCGGCCCGGCTCGAACCTCCGCGCCGCGTTGAGCCCCATCGTCGTCGTGCCCACCGCGACCGACAGGATGAGGACCGCCAGCGCGGCGCCGTGGACCAGACCCGTGTACAGCGGGTGGTCGTCGGCGTGGACGACGATGAGGCCGGCCAGCGCCAGGCCGCCGGCGGCGGCGCCGGCGCCGAGTGCCCGCACCCGGAACGCCTCCACCAGGTCGGTCTCGCCGCGCCTCGCCGCGTCGGCGGCGAGGTACACGGCGGCCAGGTAGGCGGAGAATGCCACCGCCAGCAGGCCGATCAGGATCGAGGTCGGGTTCAGCCAGCTGGTGATGAGATTCCCCGCCGCGTTGCCGACCGGGACGCGTTCGGCCGCGATGCCGCCCGCGGCCGCGCCGAGCGCGAGCGGCGTCACCAGCGACGCGACCGCGAACATCCCATCGATCGTTCGCAGCTCCCCAGTCCCGGCGGCGCCGGAGCGCAGCGCGTAGCTGGCGCCGCGCAGGATGATGCCGAGCGCGGCGAGGAACAGCGCCACCGCCAGCGTTGAGGCGACCGACCCGAAGAACACGGGGTACGCGGTCCACGTCACGGTCAGCACGAAGATGAGCCACACGTGGTTGGCCTCCCAGACGGGTCCCATCGAGTTATGGCAGTGGTCGCGGATCCGCTCGCCCCGCGCGCCGCCGCCGCTCATCAGCTGCCACATGCCGGCGCCGAAGTCCGCGCCCGCCAGCACCGTGTACAGCACCAGACCGATGAGCACGAACACGAGTGGGAGCGCGTCGAGCATCAGGCGGACTGAAGGGTCGAGCCGGGAGGCGCGTCGGCGCCGGGGAGGTCGAGCGGCGAGCGTGCCAGCCGGCGCAGGATCCACACCAGCGCTCCCGCGACGGCGATGTACGCGAGGACGAGGACGGTGTAGCCGACGGGGATCCCGCTCGCGCCGGTGACCGACTGCGCGGTCGTCATCACGTGGTAGACCACCCAGGGCTGGCGGCCGACCTCGGTCGTCACCCAGCCGGCGATGAGCGCCACCGTCGCCGCGGGCCCCGACACGACAACCGCCCGGTAGAACCACTTGGAGAGCGGGAGCCGCCGGCGGCGGATGCGCACGAACAGGTAGAAGAGGCCGAGCAGCGCCAGCAGCGTGCCGATCCCGACCATCGTCTGGAAGGAGAGGCGGGTGACGTTGATCGGCGGGCGCTGGCTCGCCGGAACCGTGTCCAGGCCCGTGACGCGGGCGTTCCAGGTGTGGAAGGCCAGCAGCGACAAGAGATGGGGGATCCCGATCCCGTACTTGATCTGGCCGTTGGTGTACCAGCCGAGGATGTGCTCGCTAGCGCCGCGGGTCGTCTTGTACAGCCCCTCGATCGCGGCCAGCTTGATCGGCTGCTCAACCGCGATCACCCGCGCGATCCAGTCGCCGACGAGCACCTGGACCGGCGCCGCCAGGCTCGCGATCGTGAGCGGGATCGTCATCGCCACGCGCTCATACCGGGTCCACCGCCCGCGCAGCCGGCAGAACGCGTAGGCGCCCGCCATCACGAACCCCGTGACCATGTACCCGGCGATGTACATGTGGATCAGCTCCGACCACAAGAGCGAATTGCCAAACAGCGCGCCCCACGGATCGACATCGACCACCTTGCCGCCGACCAGGCGGAATCCTCCAGGGTGGTTCATCCAAGCGTTGACCGAGATCACCGTAAGCGAACCAGTGAAGCCGGTGATCACGATCGGCAGCCCAGACAGGAAGTGCACTCGCGGTGACAGCCGGTCCCACCCGTAGGCGTAGATCCCGATGAAGATCGCCTCCATGAAGAACGAGAACCCCTCGATCGCGAACCCCAGCCCGAACACGCTGCCGAACGTCGCAGTGAAGTTCGGCCACAGCAGGCCCATCTCAAAGCTGAGGATCGTGCCCGTGATCACCCCGATCGCGAACAGCGCCGACACGATCCGGCTCCAGCGCCGGGCCACCGTCCGATACAGCGGGTCGCCGGTCCGCATCCCCAGCCACTCCATGAACAGCACCATCGCGGGGAACGCGATCCCGAAGCACACAAGCGGGATATGCACGGCGAATGACAGAGCCTGCATCTGCCGAGCCTCCAGCAGATACTGCTGATGCACCGGGGCGAAAGCCGCAGCGAACATGGTCATGCCTGCGCCGCACGGTACCGGTCCGGGCCTCCCGGCGAAGCCGACCGGCACAAGGGACCGTCGCGTTATTGAGTCGAATGGACCATGGACTGCACGACCGCGCCGGCATCGTCACCGGCGGCTCAGGCGGCGTCGGCCTCGAGGCCCCACCCGACGCTGTTGCGGCCGATCCTGCGCATGTATTCGCCCAGACCAAGAGTCCCCGACGGCACGTACGCAATCCCAGCATCATCAAGGGCTGACCGCCGCCAGCTTGACTGCCGAATCAATCGGGCGGACGCCCGCCTCAAGGCACTGGCGAACCGCTGCATCGTCGCCCAAACGGCACTCTTGGCGAGGCTGCCGCTCTCCGCGCCATCCAGCAGCGACAACCGGCCAACGATGCCCGTGCCGTTCGGAAAGATGTCATATGCCGGGTTGCTAGGGCTCCCCGGCGGAGGCCTGCGAGGCATCGTGGAAGGTGGCCGGGCCTTCGTGTCGAACAGCGATAGGTAGAGGCGCGCGCGGGTTGCAGCCCGT
>JBELAG010000195.1:0-11529 GCA_049509055.1 Solirubrobacteraceae bacterium | reverse complement strand
CGTCGAGCGACAGCCAGACGTAGGCGACCGACTGCAGCGGCGCCGGACGCGCGGCCGTCCGCAGCGCCTGCGCAATGAACTCCGGCGAGCACCCTTCGGGCAGCAGGACGCCATCGGCCAGGTCACGCGCGAGCGCGAGTCCGCGCGGTCCGGTGGAGCCGATCAGGATCGGCGGCACGTGCTCGGGGGGCGAGTCGAGCGCGACGCCGTCCAGGCGGACGTGCGAACCCTGGACCGACACCGTCTCGCCTCGCAGCAGCGCCCGCACGGCGGACACGACCTCGCCGAGCGCCGCCAGCGGCCGCGCGGGCGCCGCGCCGGCCTGCCGCATCCATTCCCGGACCCCGTGTCCGAAGGTCGCCCTGAAGCGACCGGGATGCATGGAGCCCAGCGCCCCGATCTCCATCGCCGCCAGCAGCGGGTTGCGCAGGGGCGACGGCATCAGGCCGAGTCCGACCTTCAGGGATTCGGTGGCGGCCAGCGCGCCGGCCGCCATCACGAGCCCGCCGGAGAGGAAGCAGTCTTCGACCACCCACAGCTCGTCATAGCCCCAGTCCTCGACCCTCGCCGCGAACGCCGGGAGCGTCGACACGTCGGCCTGCGCGGGGAACAGCGCCTCGACCGACACGCGGCCGGCCCGCGCGGCGGGCGCTGCGGGTTCGGGCACCGCGTCGACCTCCGGGTCCCGGGGTCGCCTACCGCGGGCCGCCCGCGGCCTCCCCGTCGCCGAGCGCGATCGGGAGCCGGTCGGAGGTCACGAGGTCGGCGCCGGCGGCGTCGGCTTCGGTCAGCATCTCGGTCATGGGATCGGTCACTCCTGACTGAGGGCGCTGCCGGTCGCGCCCGGGCGCACGGCCGGCGACACCCGCGTTGGGTCGGCGTCACGGTAGAGATAACACACGGCGAGCGCCGCTGGGGTCCGCGACGGCCACCGCGTCGAGTCGCTGCGGATCGCGTTGGAGCTGGTCGGGGCGGTGGGCGCGGGCGAGTGACATCCTTGAGCGGCGAGATACGCCTAACGCGAGGGTCCTGTCCGCCGGCGAGCCGACCACGCCGGCGGCCACCGGCATCAGGATCCACGCTCACGCCGACCGAGGAGCCCGCCGTGACCAGCCGCTACACCGAACTGCAACTCGATGCGCTCCGGGAGCTGGCCAACGTCGCCTCGGGCACGGCGGCGACATCGCTGTCGCAGATGCTCGGGCGCGAGATCGGGCTGACGGTGCCGCGCGCGCAGGCGCTGACGCTCGAGGATGCGGTCACCGCCGCCGGCGATCCGGCCGAGAGGGTGAACACGGTCGCGTTGGCGGTGGCGGGCGACATCGCGGGGCTGGTGGTGCTGCTGATCCCGCCGCTGCACGCGGCGACGTTGTGCCACCTGCTCGGGGTCGAGCCGGGCAGCGCGGTCGGTGACTCGGCGCTGTCGGAGATCGGCAACATCCTCGGCGCGTCGTTCCTCAACGCGCTCGGCGCGATGACCGGGCTCGCGCTCGAGCCGGGCACGCCGCACCTCAGCACCGGCGCCGTGGGCACCGTCGTCTCGGCGCTGATCGCGCAGGCGGCGGGCCACAGCGACACCGTGCTGATGCTCGACTCCGAGATCGACGTCTCCGGCGAGCCGTGCTCGATCTCGTTCATGCTGCTTCCCGACACCGCCGGCGTCGCCGCGCTGCTGGCGCCGCTCGGGCTCGCCTGACTCCACGAGCGGCGACCGGCGCGGTTTGGGATGCGCAAGCGTCCGTCGCCGGCCTGGTGACGGCCACCGATGGGCGTTTGCGCCCGCCACCGGCTTCATGTGACAGATCGCCGGCGGTGCGCCGGCGGACGGGGCCACTGGCACGACGGCCGGGGATCGGCCGCCAGGCGGGCGTGCAGGTGCATATCGTGCCAGCCGTCGGCGTGCAGGCCGCAGGCACGTCTGGTGCCCTCCAGGGCGAACAGTGCCGCCTGCGCGACGCGGCAGGACGCGGCGTTGTGCGTCGAGTGGGTCAACTCGAGCCGGTGGAGTCCGACGCGGTCAAATGCCCAGTCGCTGAGCGCGCCGAGGGCGTGGGCGGCGACGCCGCGGCCGCGCGCCTCGGGCAGCAGCCAGTAGACGACCTCGCCGACGCCGCCGGCGAGGTCGAGCTGCGTGAGCCCGATCCGCCCCAGCACCCCGGTGTGGTCGGTCACGGCCCAGTCGGCGCCCTGCTCGCTGCGCCAGCGGTCGTGGCGCGAGCGGATCCATCGCTCGGCCTCGATCCGGTCCAGCGACTGCACGTGCCAGCGCTGGATGTCGGGCTGCGCGTAGGCGCGCACGACATCGGCGAGATCGGACGCCCGCCACGGCCGGACGGTCAGGCCGGCGGGACGCAGGACGGGCTGGGGGACGCGCGCGACGGTGCCGGGCGCGATGACGGGCGCGACGAAGCTGGGCACTCGCCCATTATCGGGATCCGCCTGACGGACATGTGCCGGCACACGCCCCGACGTTCGTGTGACAGATCACACGAACGTCGCCGTGATGCACCGGCATAGTGTCGCTTGTTGACGGAGCTGGCCGCCGGCACCTCGCCGGCGTCCATCGGGCGCGCGCTCGTGCTGACCAGCGGAGGTTGGGGCAAGCGCCTGCTGACCGGCGGGGGTGGGGCGACCGGTCAGCAGGCGCTCAGGTCGTCGGATCGCCGACCTGCCCGACTCCGTCCAGGGCCGCCAGGTCAGCGTCGTCGAGCCGGATCGCCGCCGCGGCCAGGTTCTCCTCCAGGTGCGCGACCGAGGACGTGCCGGGGATCGGCAGCATCCGGTCATAGCGGGCGAGCAGCCACGCCAGGGCGATCTGCGCGGGAGTGGCGTCCCAGTCGGCGGCGACACGCGCCACCGCGGGGTCGCGGGCGAGCGCTCGCGGGCCGCCGCCGAACGCCGAGCCGAGCGGGAAGAACGGGACGAACGCGATGTCACGCTCGCGGCAGAAGTCGAGCACCGGCTCCTGGCGGCGGTCCAGGATGCTGTAGGCGTTCTGGACCTGGCTGAGATCGTCGATCTGCGTCAGCGCCTGCTCGGCAACCTCGCGCGGGACGTTGGAGATCCCGATCATGTCGAGCTTGCCCTCCTGGCGCAGCTCCTGCAGGGTGCCGAGCTGGTCGGCGAGCGGAACGTCGGGCGCGGCGTGATGGCGGCGCAGGTTGACGAGGTCGATGCGGTCGGTCCGAAGCGTGCGCAAGTTGTCCTCGACGCCCTCGCGCAGCTCGGCCGGGGTGGCGGCGGGCAGCCACCCGCCGGCGGCGTCACGCCGCGCTCCCACCTTGGTGGCGAGCTTGAGGTGGCGCGGGTAGGGGTACAGCGCCTCGCGGATGAGCTCGTTGACGGTGTCGGGGCCATAGAACTGGGCGGTGTCGATGTGGTCGACGCCCAGCCCGATCGCGCGCCGCAGGACCGTGCGGGCCTCGGCGCGGTCCCGCGGCCGTCCGGTCACGCCCGGGCCGGCGAGTTGCATCGCCCCAAGGCCGATGCGATTGACCGGCTTGTAGCCGAGAAAGGAGATCGTGCTCATCCTCACAGTCTGACCGCGCCGTGCGGCGCCCGCGCCGGGTGCGGGGGTCACGGGGCGGCGGTGGCGCCCGGCGCCCCACCGGGGCTCAGGGGGGCGAGATGCCGAGCGCGTGCAGCAGGCGGGGAACGTCGCCCGCGATGCTGCCGTACGTCTCACGCCCGCAGCGATCGGCGGTCATCTGTACGCGGCGGGAATCATGCTCGATGATCGTGATCGCCACGGTGTACCCGGCGGCGCACGCGGCGGCGGCGGCGCGAGGGCGGGTGCGGCGACGGATGCCGGCGGCGTTGAGCGCTGCCTCGGCGCGCCGCAGCGCGGCCCCGCGTGAAAACGACCGTGTCCGTCCCCGACTGTCGCGGCGACCCCGCGCCGCCGCGCGCACCGTCACCTGCACGCGCCGCAGCCCGTGCCAACGAGCGCCGGCGGTCTGGGTCCCGGGCACGGTCGTCGCGCCGTCCGCGGTCGTGGTGCCGTCGGCGGTCGCCGCGCCGGCGTCGCCCGAGGACGGCGCTGCGGTGCTCGACGCCGCGACGGAGGTGGGGGAGAGGTCGGTGGCCGGGATCTCCGTCGGGGCCGTCGCACCGGGCGGGATCCACGACAGCTGCATGAGCGCGGTGCCGGGACCGTGCTCGTAATTCATCTGGATCGGCGTGGGCACGCCCGCGCGCTCGGCGACGGTGGCGCAGCGGCGCTGCCCGAACGAGGCGGTGCCGTTGACGAGCAGGCTGCCGCCGACATACAGCTTGTCGGTCCATTCGGCCACCGTGCAGAAGCTGTAGGTCCCGGTGGTGGGCGGGGTGACCGTCCCGCTCCAGCGGATCGAGTAGTTGTGCGCCGGGACGCCCGGCGCCGGCGAGCCGTCCTCCATGTAGCCGCTGGACGGGTTGCCGACGCCGGCGGCGACCTGCCCGGTGAAGCTCGTGGTGTCGAAGTACTGCGCGGTCAGCCCGCTGGTCGTCGACGGAGGCGAGAGCGTCACCTCGTAGGCGTTGCTCGCGCTGCCCTGCGTCACCCCGGCGATGAACACGTCGGGATCGGAGGGGTCGAACGCCAGGCTGCCGACGCTGCTGTGGCCCAGGGTCTCGGTCTCCCACGGCTGCTCGAAGTACGTCAGATGCTGGGGGTCGCTGCCGTCGGCGCCCATCACCCAGTAGTCGAGTCCGCCGCTGATCGCGTCGTGCCCGCGGCCGGCGACGATGTAGCGGCCGTCGGGGGTGTAGAACGCGAACTCGTTGTAGTCGGCGGTCGTCCCGGTCGGCGTGTCAGCCGGGGTCAGCCGCGCCAACCCGGTGCCGTCGACGCCGATGCTGTCGATCTGCGTGTCGACCCACCCGGGCATGTTGATGTCGCTGGCGAAGAGAATCCGCTGGTCGTCGGGGCTGAAGCCGTACGGCTCATAGAAGTCGTCGGTCGACGGCTGGATCACGCGGACGTCGGCGAGGCTCGGCGCGCCGCCGGTCCAGACGATGTCGGCGACCCGCAGCTCCCAGGAGCCGAGGCTGAACAACGGGGCCGTGGTCATCTGCGCCCACACGATCTCGTTGCCGGTGCGATCGAAGCGCGGCCAGATGATCCCGTCGAGCGGCAGGCCGGAGGACGAGGGGGTGGTCAGCTGCCAGAACTGGCTGCCGCTGGTGGTGGCCAGCCAGATGTCGTTGTCGGCGCCCTTGCCGGGCTGCGACAGGCTCGAGCCGACCGCGCCGAGGTGGTCGCCCTCGATCGTCAGCAGCATGTACTGGCCGTTGGGCGAGACGTCGCTGACGCCGCGGTTGGTCGCGGTGCCGACGTTGGCGAAGCTCGGCTGGGTGCAGGTGAGGCACTGCGGGTCGCTGCCGTTCGGGTTGGCGCTGTAGGCGTCGTAGATGCCGTCGGCGCCCGGGGAGTTGTAGAAGACCCGATTGAGGCTCGAGCTCCACCCGGTGATCGCGGCGTTCTGCTTCCACGGCGAGACGCTCTGGACCTGCAGCGGGTACGTGGCGCCGGCGACGGCCGGCGTCGCCGCGCCCGCCGCGGAGGCGAGCGCGAGGCCGGCGAGCGCCAGCCCGATCGCGATCAGGACGTTGATCGGCGTGCGCGCTGTGCGGTGGCTCACGATGTCCTTCCCTTTCGTTGCGGCGTCTGGGGGCGTTCGTTCGTCAACCTGCGGCGTGACGACGGTGAGCCGCGCATCAGCGAGGACGCCTGGCAAGCTCGTAGTCCGTGACCATCGGCACCACTGCCGCTCACCTGAGGCCGTCTTGGCCCCGGGCTCATGGCGACAGAGTTACTAAAAGCTATCGAAAATGACCAATTCCGCGATCGCCGACCGCCTCGAGGCGTTCGCCGTCGTGCTCGAGCTCGGTGACGCGAACCCGTACACGGTCCGCGCGTACCGCCGGGCCGCCGAGGCGATTCGCGGGTCGGCGCTCCCGGTGCAGGAGCTCGCGCGGGCCGGCCGCGCGACCGAGCTGCGCGGAATCGGGCGGGGCATCGATGCCCGGCTGCGCGAGCTCGTCGAGACCGGCGAGATCGCCGAGCTGGCGGAGCTGGAGCGCGAGCTGGCCCCCGATCTCGTCGGGCTCGGCCGGTATCTCGGGCTCGGTGCGAAGCGGTCGATCGAGCTGGCGAGGGCGCTCGGCGTGCGCACCGCCGACGAGTTCCGGGAGGCGGCGGCCGCCGGCCGGCTGCAGTCCGCGCCGGGGGTGGGGCCGACGACCGAGGCGCGGCTGCTGGCGGCGCTGGCCCGTGAGGCGCGGCCCCGGCCGGGCCACGGGCTGCTGCTGCATCGGGCGCGCGAGCTCGTCGGCGCCATCGCTGCTGCGCTCGGCGGCGAGGCCGCCGGCGATCCGCGCCGCTGGTGCGACTCCTGCGAGCTGCTGGCCGTCGTCTGCTCCGCCCGCGAACCGCAGGCAGCGCTGGACCGGTTCGCGACGCTGCCTCAGATCGTCGCCGTCCTGCAACGGGGCGAGCGTCACGCGGGGGGGGTGACCGTCGACGGCGTGCCGGTGACCGTGACCGTCGCCGCGCCGCACGTGTTCGGCTCCGCGCTGATCCGCGCGACCGGCTCGCCGGCGTACGTCGCGGCGCTCGAACCGCTGCCCGAGGGGCCGGACGAGGCCGCGGTCTACCGGGCGCTGGGGATCCCGTGGTGTCCGCCGGAGCTGCGCGAGGAGCCGCGGCGCGGCGCACCGCCGGCGCTGCTCACGCGGTCACAGGTTCGCGGCGACCTCCACTGCCATTCGACCTGGTCCGACGGCCGGGCGTCGATCGCCGAGATGGGCCGCGCGGCCCGGGAGCTCGGCTATGAGTACCTGGCGATCTGCGATCACACCCCGGCGGTGGGCGCCGTGAGCGGGCTCACGCCCGACGACGTGCGCCGCCAGGGCGAGGAGATCGCGACGGTCAACGAGCAACTGGCGCCGCTGCGGATCCTGCGCGGGATCGAGTGCGACATCCTCCCCGACGGACGCCTCGATCTTCCCGACGATGTCCTCGCGGAGCTCGACTGGGTCCAGGTCAGCGTCCACGGCGGGCAGCGGATGCCGCGCCGGGAGATGACCGCGCGCGTCGAGGAGGCACTGCGCCACCCGCACGTCCGCTGCCTGAGCCATCCCACCGGGCGGCTGATCGGCCGCCGGCCGGAGAATGCCGTCGACCTCGAGCGGGTGTTCGACGTCGCGCTGGGTCACGACGTCGCGCTCGAGGTCAACGGCCTGCCCGCCCGGCTGGACCTCAGCGGCGCGCACGTCCGCGACGCGCTCCGGGCCGGCGTCCAGATCGTCTGCTCGACCGATGCCCATTCGGTCGGCGGGCTGACGAACATGGCGCTGTCGGTCGCGACCGCGCGCCGCGGCGGGGCGACCGCCGCCGACGTCGTCAACACCCGGCCCCTGGGGGCGATCCTGCCGGGCGGCGGTCAGTCGTGAGCGAGCCCGGCGACCCTCACTGCCCGAGGTCGAAAACGTATGCCGGCACCGGGCGCTGCGGCGGCTGCTCGGAGCGGATGACTGCCGTGCCGAGCGCGAAGAACTCGATCACGTGGCCGCCCCAGATGAAGCTCCCCTGACTGACCTTGACTCCGACGACCCCGCGGGCCCCGGCCTCCTGCGCCTCGGCCTGCATCCGCTCGACGGCGAACTCGCGCGCGTCGTAGAGCGCCTGGGTGAACAGGTCCAGCTCGACGTTCTGGCCGATGTTGCGCATCGACTGGCGCATCGACTGATGCGCCACGTGGTAGACGCAGTTGCCCATCACCATGCCGACCGGACGGTGGCCGAAGCGCAACAGCGTGCCGAACTCCTGGCCCGACAGCGCGCTGGTGAACGGCCGGCCGCTCGGCGCGCGATGCAGCACGCCGTCGCGGTGCTTGACCGCCGTGCCGACGGCCACGAACTCCGCCATGTCGGCTCCCCACTCGTAGTAGCCGATCGTGATCCGGACGCCGACGACACCGTCGGCGCCGAGCAGGTCGGCCTCCTCCTCCAGCCGAGTCATCGCCAGCTGCCGGGCGTTGTACATCGCCTGAGTGAGAACGCTGAGCTCCTGGCTGGTCTTGTATCCGGTCGTCTGCAGCCCGATGTGATACACGGAGCTGCCCATCACCAGCCCGAGCGGCTCAAAGCCCGCCTCGTCGACCATCACGAACTCGTTAACCGACAGGTCGCTGGTGAACAGGCCGTCGCGATTCTGCGTCAGCCGTTCGCGAGCGTGTCCGGTGAGGCCCTCGGTCGAGCCGGCGGCATAACCGGTCGCCACCGGCCGCGACCCGGCGAGGGCATCCGGCGGCGCCTGGCCGGCGGCGTCGCCGCCGGCATCCTCGGGTTGACCCGCATCGCCCTCGCGCTTGAGAAATCCCATCGACGGTCCTTTCGTGGTGGAGGCTGCCGCGGCAGCGCCGGCGGCAACGCCGTCCAGCCTACGGGTTCAAGCGGGACGCGCCCCCGGTCGCGCGGTCAGCCGACGGTGATCGCGCGCGCCAGCCGCGCCTCGGACTGGGGGTCGTGCGACGGCAGGTAGATCGTCGGGTGCTGGCCGCAATGGGCGAGGATCGTCTCGAGCGTGGCGACGTGGGCGGCGGGGTCCGGCGCGATCGCATCGGCGCTGCGCGCGTGTAGCTGTTCGAGGGTGTCGCTGGCGTCGCCGGCGCCGCGCGAACGGCACGTTGCGCGCGACCGCCGTCTCGCCGGTGTCGACGAGGCGCAGGATGCCGTCGTGCTCGATCGCCCAGCAGTGGATCGGCAGCGGGTCAGAGAACGGGGAGGGCAGGAACGGGTCCAGCTCCCGAGTCGAGGTCTGGCGGAAATGCCGGCGCACCCCGTTTGTATTAGCTTGCGCGGGGTCAGCGGCGTGGACTGGAGTGCAGCATGAAGATCGATGCCAGCGGTTACTGCTCGACGGTGGACCAGGCCGGCGAGTCCGCCCGGGCGGCCGAGCACGCGGGCCACGACGGCTGGTGGGCGACCGAGACGCAGGTCGATCCGTTCCTCGCCTGCGCGGTGGCGGCGCAGCGCACCGAGCGGATCGAGATCGGCACCGGAATCGCGGTCGCGTTTGCGCGCAACCCCATGACCGTCGCGCTGCAGGCCAACGACCTGCAGGCGCTGTCGGGCGGGCGCTTCGTGCTCGGCCTCGGATCGCAGATCAAGCCCCACATCACCAACCGCTACTCGATGCCGTGGTCGCGACCCGCGGCGAGGATGCGGGAGTTCGTGCTCGCGATCCGCGCGATCTGGAACACATGGGCCACCGGCGACCCGCTGCGCTTCCGCGGCGAGTTCTACACCCACACGCTGATGACGCCGTTCTTCGATCCGGGCCCCAACCCGCACGGTGAGGCGGCGATCATGATGGCCGGCGTCGGGCCACTGATGACCGAGGCGGCGGGCGAGGTCGCCGACGGGCTGCTCTGCCATCCGTTCTCGACCGAGCGTTTCGTGCGTGAGGTGACCCTGCCGGCGCTCGCGCGAGGCCGGGCCAAGGCGGGCGCGACGCTCGAGGGCTTTGAGGTCGCCGGGCCGTCGATGATCGCCGCCGGCGACACCGAGGACGAGCTCGCTGCCGCCGTCGCCGCGGTCAAGCAGCAGATCGCGTTCTACGGGTCGACCCCGGCCTACCGGCCGGTGCTCGAGCTGCACGGGTGGGGCGATCTGCAGGAGCAGCTCAACCGCCGCGCGCTGGCCGGCGAGTGGGACCGGATGCCGGAGCTGATCGACGACGACGTGCTGCACACCTTCGCGGCGGTCGGCACGCCTGACCAGGTGGCGAGCGAGATCCGGCGCCGCTACGGCGACGTCGTCACCCGGATCACGATCGCGATCCCGCCCGATCTCGACGCGGCGCGCTGGGAGGCACCGCTGCGGGCGCTGCGGGCGCCCCGGTGACCGCGCAGGACCGCCCCGAACCGATCCCGGGGGCGGTCAGTCGACGGCGCCCCGGGTGAGGTGCGACGCCAGGAAGGCGAGCGAGGCGTGCTGGTGGGCGGCGAAGAAGGCGCCGTCATGGCAGCCCGGGGCGATTTCGACGATCGCCGAGCGCGGGAGCCGGGCGGCGAGCGCCTCGACCCCGGGGCGGAACGGGTCGTCGGCGCCGGCGGCGACCCGGACCGGGATGCCGGCCAGGGCCGAGGCGTGGGTGACGACGTCGTCGGCGGCGAAGTCGGCCGCGGAGGCGTAGGCGCCGGGGTTGGCGGCGCGGGCCTGGGCGTAGCTCGTCCAGACGGCCGGGCTGATCGCGGCCACCGCGGCGATCAGACCGGGATGGTGCTCGGCGAGCAGAAGCGCGCCGTAGCCGCCCATCGAGATCCCGGTGGCGCCGATCGCGCCCGGCCCGCGGCCGAGGCCCTGGCGGCGGCACAGCGGGATCAGCTCGTCGACGAGCATCGCCATCGGGTCGTCGCCGGGGTGGGCGTTCCAGTACAGGCCGCCGCCGTCGGCGGCGACGAGCGCGATCGGCGCCCGGCTCGCTGCGCCGGTGCGCGCCGCGAGCGCGGAGGCAAGGCTCAGGCCCCCATACCGCGAGGTGTGATCCCCGCCGAAGGCGTGTAGCACGACGCCGAGTGCCAGCCGGCTGCCGGGCGCGTGGCCCGGCGGATAGGCGATCGTGTAGCCCACGGTGCGGTTGCGCGCGCGGGAGAAGAACCGTCCGGTGATGACGGGGCCGGCCGGCGCGAGCGTCTCTGGCGGCACGGCGACCGTGCAGGCGCCCTCGAGCTCATCGAGGGCGTGCTGTCCGGGCAGCACGCCATGGGCGACGAGCTCGAGGCCCCCGAGCAGCGCCGCGGCCGCCCCGCCGGCGCCGGCGGCGAGCAGGCGGCGGCGCGACCAGGTTCGCGACCAGGTTCGCGGCGGCGGCTCGGTGACCGGTGAGCTCATACCCCGCCCGTCGAGCCGCCGGCCGCTCGCCACGCGCGTCCGGCGTGCAGCGTGCGCCGGACCGCGCCGACGGCCAGCACGAGGCCGGCGGTCATCACCGCCAGCGCGGCGCCGTCGATCGCGCCGGCGCGAAACAGGCCCCGCGGCGCCGCCCCGCCCGACACCACCCAGCTCCCCGCCCCGGCCAGCATCACCGACATCAGGAGCGCGCAGGCGATCCCGAGCCGGCCCTCGTAGCGCAGCAGCCGGGGTGACAGCGGCGCGCCGCGCAGCACACCGGCCGCGCCGGCGACGGTCGCGAGCAGCGCCACGGGGCTCACCGCCATCCACGCCAGCTCGGCGCCCGGGAACGCGGAGAGCGCGCCGGGGTGGGCCCAGTAGGCCGAGATCCACAGCGTCGCGGCCCAGGAGAGCCGCGCCGGCCCGGCGGGCACGAGGCCGCGGCCGGCCCACGGACGACCGCCGGTGCCCGGCCAGCCGTGCGAGAAATGCAGGCTTCCGAGGACGAGCGTCGCCAGCCCGGCGGCCGCCAGTAGCGCCGCGAGCGCCGGCGGCCGGCGCGCCCGCCGGCGCAGGCCGGCGCACAGCGCCCAGGCCAGCGGGACCGCCGCGGCCACCGCCAGCACGAGGAAGCCCAGCAGCGCGCCCGAC
>JBELAG010000194.1:0-11560 GCA_049509055.1 Solirubrobacteraceae bacterium | reverse complement strand
AGCCACGCGGCGGGGACGATCGGGCTGACGGGATGCCCGACGCCGAGCAGCACAAGGATGCCCGCGACGCACGTCGCGACGGCGAGCACCGCCCAGCGCAGCGTCTCCAGGGCGATCACCCGAGCGCCCGCGTGGACCATGTCCTCTCCGGCCTGATGCAGCGCCCAGAAGTCCGTCGACAGCCCGCCGACCGATGTGGCCACCGCGAACGCGCCGAACGACAGGCCGACCACGCGCAGGACGATCGCGCCCGGCAGGTGCGGACCGTCGCAGATTCGGGCCATCGCCTGGTAGGCGAGGACGAACCCGGCGTACGCGAACGCCTCCCCGAGCGCGCACACGACGAGCCACCCGGGAGTCGCGTCGCGCAGCCGGCCGAGCAGGTCCATGTTGCGGGTCGCCTCGTCGATCAGCCCGACGGTGGCGGCGGTGGCGACGAGCGCCACGGCGACCAGCAGCAGCGTGCGACGGCGGTGGCGGCTCACGACATCAGGCGACCACGATCTCGGCGCCGCGATGGGGGACGACGACGAGCATGCTGCGCCGCGCTCGCTCGCTCTCGGGCCGCGCCGGCCGGATCTCGCGCCCGGCGGCGGCCCGCAGGACCTCGCGGACCTGCATCTCGGCGAACGGCGCGCCGGCGCAGCGCCTGACCCCTCCGCCGAACGGGATCCAGGACGGCGGATCGTGCGGCGCGCCGCCGAGCCAGCGCTCAGGCCGGAAGGCCCCGGCCTGCGGCCACAGATCCTCGCGGCGCATCGCCAGCCACAGGCATGCGGCGACCTGAACGCCGGCGGGCACGTCGGTACCGGCGATTCGGACCGGGGCCAACAGCCGGCGCGGCGCGATCGTCAGCGCTGGGCGCACCCGCATGACCTCCTTGACCACGGCCTCGAGGTAGGCGGGATCCCCCTCGCGCAGGCGCGCGAGCACCGCGGGATGGCGGGCGATGCGCTCGAACGCCCACGCCAGAGTCGCCGAGGAGCTGTCATGGCCGCCGACGAGCAGCGCGACGAGCTCGTCGCGCAGCTGCTGGTCGCTGGGCGCATTGCCGTCCCGGTCGCGCTGGCCGAGCAGCATCGCCAGTACCGAATCCGGAGCGGCGCCGGACTGCCGGCGGCGGTCCAGCAGCGCGAACAGGAGCGCATCGAAGCGCTCCACCGCGATCCGGAATCGCCCCCACGGGCTGCGCGGTCCGAGATCGCGCCGGACGAGCGCCATCGCGAGCATCCGCGGCATCGACCGGACACTGCCCAGCGTGCGCTCGACGGCGTCGCGCAGCGCCACGGCCTCCTCGTCGCCGGCGCCGAAGACGACGCGCAGGATGATCTCCAGCGTCAGTTGCCGCATCCGCTCCAGCGCGACGACCGAGCCGCTCCACGTGCTCAGCTCGGCGCGCGCGAGCGCGGCGACGAGCGGCGCCATCGCGCGCATCCGCTCACCGTGAAACGGCGCCGCCATCAGCCGTCGCTCGCGCAGATGCTCGTCGCCGTCGAGCAGCAGGATCGAATGGGGTCCCGCGAACGGACGCAGGAAGTCCCAGCTCTGGCCGGCGGGGGCGATCGCCGGGTTCAGCCGGAAGACGTCGCTCACCGCCTGCGGAGAGGAGAACAGGACCATCGGCTCCTCGGTCCAGTAGGTGCGGATCGTGGCCGGATCGCCGAAGCGCGCGTGCACCCGGCTCAGGAACGCCCCCGGTCGCGCCATCCACGCGATCGTCTGCCAGGCGGCGGGAGCGCGCGGACCGGCGGGCAGATCCATGCCGTCGATCCTAGGCCCCCCTTCACGGTGGCGGCCTGAGATCCGCGGCGCCGCAGGCCAGCTCGACGCATCGGTCAGCGCACTGCTCCATGTAGCGCGCCCAGGCGGTGCGGGCGACCACCGACAGCACCGCGGCCGACGCCCGGCGACGTGTGATGAACGAGTAGGTCCAGACGAACCGCGTCCCCTCCGGCGTTGACTGAAACGTCCATGACCCGATGGCGTGATCGACCAGCCGTCCGAGCGGCGAGGTGATCGCGTCCACCCGGTACTGAAACCGCGACGGCCGCGCCCAGTCCAGCACGCGCTCCCGGGCGGTGCCGCCGTCGCCCAGCACGACGGTGCGCTGCGATCCCGGCGTGTCCCACGGCCCGGTCAGCTCCCGGGTGGCGACCACCGCCGGAACCGGTCCCCAGCGGTGCAGCACCTTGGGCAGCACGTCCTCGGCCACGACCACGTCGAACACGCGCTCGACCGGAACGCCCAGCGTGCGGACGACGGTGTGTGAGGCGTCGGGCACCAGCCGATTGTGCTCCAATACTCCGACGGGGATGGTGGGCGTGATCGATCCTGACCAGCGAGTGCGCCTGCGAAGGGGCGCGGTGGTCTGGCACGAGGTCGACGGCGAGGTGCTCGGGCTCGCCCTCGCGGCGGGCGAGTACGTCGCCGCCAACCGGTCGGCGACCGCGCTGTGGCGGATGCTCGAGCGCGGGGCGAGCCCTCGCGAGCTCGGTGACGCGCTGGCGCGGACATGGGGGCTGGACGCCCTACGCGCGCTCGCCGATGCCGAGCGGTTCGTCGCCGAGGTCGACCGGCAGGAGCTGCTGGAGCTTGCCGCCTAGCGGCGCGGCGGGCGCCGCCGCCGAGCGCCGGGCGCTGCCGCTCACCGCATGGGAGCGCGCGACCGGCATGGCGATCGGCGGCGGAGGCTTGGCGGCCGGCCCCCGCCCGGCCGGCGGCGCGTCGCCGCGCGCCGCCCTGGACTCGGTGCTGGCGCGGGCGCTCGCGCGCCCGCCCTGCGTGGTCAGCTTCTCGGGCGGGCGCGACTCCTCCGTGGTGCTGGCCGCGGCCGTCGCGACCGCCCGCCGCGAAGGGCTGGCGCCGCCGGTTGCGGTGACCCTGCGGTTCGCCGGAGTGGCCACCGCGGAGGAGTCCGGCTGGCAGGAGCTGGTCGTCTCCCACCTCGGGCTCGGAGACTGGGAGCGAATCGTGATCGGCGACGAGCTCGATCTGATCGGCCCCGTGGCGCGCTCCGGGCTGCACGCTCACGGCCTGCTCTGGCCGCCCAACACCCATCTCCACGTCCCGATCCTCGAGCGCGCCCGCGGGGGCGGCATGCTCACCGGCTGGGACGGCGACGGCCTGTTCGGGTCCTGGCGCTGGGCGCGGGCGCAGGCGGTGATCCACCGCCGCACCGACCCTCGCCCGCGTGACCTCCTGCGGGTCGGGCTGGCGCTCGCGCCTCCCGCGGTCCGCCGGCCGTGGATGCGCCCGGCGGTCCTCGGCGCCACGCCGTGGGTGCGAGCCGAGCGCCGGCCCGAGCTGGCCGCGCTGCTGGGCGCCGATGCCGCGCGCGAGCCCCGGCGCTGGGACGAGCGCATCGATCATTACCGCGGCCGCCGCTACCTGGCGCTCGGGATCCGCAGCCTGGAACTGCTCGCGCGCGAACGCGACGTCGAGGTCTGCCATCCGCTCCTGCATCCCGCGTTCCTCACGGCGCTGGGGCGCGACGGCGGCGCCGCCGGCTACGGAGGCCGCACCACGGCGATGGGGCGGCTGTTCGGCGACCTCCTGCCGGCGGCGCTGATCGAGCGGCCGGGGAAGGCCGAGTTCGGCCGTGCGTTGTGGAGCGGCGAGTCGCGCGCGTACGCGCGCGCCTGGGCCGGGGGCGGCGTCGATCCGGCCCGCGTCGACCCCGAGCGCCTGGCTCGTGAGTGGACGCTGCCCAGCCCCCGGTTCGGTGCCGCCACGCTGCTGCAGCTCGCCTGGCTGGCCGCCCAGGGCCCTCAGCCGAAGTAGTCGGCGATGGCGCGAGCGGCGTCGCCGAGTCCGCCGTCGCCCCGTGGTCGCGTGACGGTGACCATCGGCAGCGCCGCCAGCGCGAGCGCCGCCGCCGGATCGCCGGGCAGGCGCCCCGCGAACATCCGGTGGGGGAGCAGCGTCGCCAGGCGCCGGGCGGGCGCGACCCGCTCCAGCTCCAGCCGCGGGCCCCACGACAGCACGGCGACGCCCGCCACCGGCGCATCGGCGGGCGCCGGCGGCAGCTCGACGCGCAACCGGTCGCCGCGACGGACGGCTCGCGCGGCGCGCAGATCGAGACCATGGCCGGGCCCGCCGGCCCGCAGGTCCAGGCACCGCGGGCCGGCCGCGACCGCGCCGTCGACGACGATGATCAGGTCATCGGTCACGATGTCGCGCCGGTGCTCGGCGGCGAGCACGGCGAGCGTCGTGGACTTGCCGCCCTCCTTGGCGGCCAGCACCAGCACGCCGCCCGCGCCCGACATGAACGCACCGCCGTGAAACGCCTCGCGACCGGCCCACAGCTGCGTCACCGCCGCCGCCGGGGCCAGCCAGGGATGCAACAGCTCATCGGGCGTCGGCGCGTGCGCGAACCAGAACGACGCCTGTCTTGCCCCGCGCGCCATCCGCAGCCCGCCGCCGTCGGTGAGCCGCAGTTCGGCGTGGTCGCCGTCCAGCCAGGACTGAGCCGGCGGGCCGCCGGCGCCCCCCACCGCCACCTCGATCGCCAGCACGGGGTTGGCGAGCCCCACCGACGCGGTCCACCGCGCCGGCAGGTTCAGCCCATCGATCCGCAGCCCGTACGCGCCGGGCTGTGCAGTGCTGCCGGCGTCCGTCACCGTCACCCGTCCCTTCACCCGCGTCAGAGCCCTTTCCACCGCACCCGCGCCCGCGCACGCTACCCGGGTTTGGCGCCGCGCGGCCGGCGGGCAGTTCCATAATGATCCCCACCCCCCTCAGAACCCGGAGACACACGTGTCAACCAGCACCGTTCCCACGATCGAGCTCAACGACGGCCACCAGATCCCTCAGCTGGGATTCGGCGTCTTTCAGATCCCGCCAACCGACACCGCCGCCGCGGTGACGACCGCGTTGGAGGTCGGCTACCGCCACATCGACACCGCCGAGATGTACCGCAACGAGCGCGGTGTCGGGGAGGCGGTGCGCGACTCGGGGCTGGACCGCAGCGAGGTGTTCATCACGAGCAAGCTCAACAACGGCTATCACCGGCCCGACGACGCCCGCCGGGCGTTCGCCGAGACGCTATCGGCGCTCGGCAGCGACTACGTCGACCTGTTCCTGATCCACTGGCCGCTTCCGAGCCTGTACGACGGCGACTTCGTCTCGACGTGGAAGACACTCGAGGAGTTCAAGGCCGACGGCCGCGCCCGCTCGATCGGCGTGTCGAACTTCCAGGTCGCCCATCTGCGGCGACTGGCCGACGAGGCCGAGGTGACGCCCGCCGTCAATCAGATCGAACTGCACCCCTACCTGGTCAACGACGACGTTCATCGGTACGGGCAGCTGCACGGGATCGCGACCGAGGCGTGGTCGCCGATCGCTCAGGGCGGCGTGCTCGACGATCCGGTGATCACCGCGATCGCGCAGCGGCTCGACCGCACCCCGGCCCAGGTCGTGTTGCGCTGGCACATCGACCGGGGGAACATAATCTTCCCCAAGTCGACCACGCCGTCGCGGATCGAGGAGAACTTCCGTATCTTCGACTTCGCGCTCGACGCCGGGGACCTCGCGGCGATCGCCGCCCTCGATCGTGGCGAGGACGGCCGGACCGGCCCCAACCCCGATCACTTCGCCTTCATCCCGGACTGACACGCGCCGGCCCCTCCTCTCGGCTGCGCCGCCGCGGTGACGCGGAGGGCGCAGTCCGATGAGGGTCGGCCGAGGCCGGTCAGAAGTAGTGGCGGCGTCCTCCGACGGCGCGCCCCGCCGTCCCGAGCGCGATGAGCACGAGCCCGACGAGCAGAACGACAATGCCGATCGTCCACAGGATCGCGACCTTCGCGATCAGGCCGACCAGCAGCAAGATGATTCCGAGTGTGATCATGTGTCTGTTTTCCCTCCTTCCCGCGTTTGCCTGGGTTGTGAGAGTGAGTACCCGCGTTCGTGCACCTGCACACACACCGTGACCACGCTGCTCGCCTATCCCAACGTCTCCGAGGGTCGTGACCGCGATGTCATCGGCCGGATCGCCGGCGCGTTCGGCGCCGCGCTGCTCGACGTGCACTCCGACTGCGACCACCACCGCAGCGCCTTCACGCTCGCCGGTAGCCCGGGCGAGCTGGCCGGCGCGGTGCTGGCCGGCGCTGCCGCCGCCACGCGACTGATCCGGATCGACGGCCACGACGGCGTGCATCCGCGAGTCGGCGCGATCGACGTCGCGCCGATCGTCTACCTGCGCGACGCCGACCGCGGCGCGGCGTGCGCCGAGGCGCTCGTCCTCGCCGACCGGCTCGGCGCCGAGCTGAGCCTGCCGGTCTTCCTGTACGGGCTGCTCGGCGCCGGGCGCACCCGCGCGCAGCTGCGACGCGGCGGCCCGGCGGAGCTCGCCCGGCGGGTCGCGGAGGGCGAGCTGCGCCCCGACTTCGGTCCACCCACCATGCATCCGACCGCCGGCGCCGTGCTCGTGGCGGCGCGCCCGCCGCTGATCGCGTTCAACGTCGAGCTCGCGCCGCCGGCATCGCTGCAGGACGCCCGGGCGATCGCCGCCCTGATCCGCGAGGGCGGCGCGGAGGGACTGGCCGGGGTGCGGGCGATCGGCGTATGGCTCGACGCGCTCGGGCTGGCCCAGGTGTCGACCAACGTCGAGGATCATCGCGCCACCTCGCCGGCGGACGTCGTGGCCGCCGTCGCGCGTCATGCGGCGGTCGCCGGGGCGGAGCTCGTCGGGCTCGCGCCGCGAGCCGCGCTGGAGCGATTCCCGGCCGAGGTCCCGATCCGCGGGCACGCGACGATCGAGGACGCCCTTCACCAGCACGCCCACACCGCGTAAGCTGCGGGTTGCATGGCGCAGACGAAACGCAAGCGACGGACCAAGCACCGCGGCACGGCGGCCGGGACGATCGAGGCGCGCGGCCGCACGGGGCGCCCGCCGAGCCCGGCGGAGCGCAAGAAGCAGGACAAGGTCACGCGCGAGCAGGCCCGGCAGGAGCGCCTCAACCGTCCGCCGACGTGGAAGAGCTCGGCGCAACGCGCGATGCTCGCGGCCGGCTTCATGTTCATCTTCCTGCTGATCACCGACAAGGGCAACCTCGCGGCCGCGCTGATCTTCGCGGGCTTCTCGATGGCGATCTACGTGCCCGCCGGCTTCTATCTGGAGTCCTATCTGTTCCGCCGCCGGCAGCGCAAGCGAGGGCCGGTGCGATGATCGATGTGCGGATGTTCACGGTCGGGCCGGTGCAGGAGAACTGCTACATCGCGCGGGCCGCGGGCGCCGACCGAGCGGTGATCGTCGACCCCGGCGACGAGGCCGAGCGGATCCTCGGCGCGCTCAATGCCCTCGGGATCACGACCGTCGAGGCGATCCTCCTCACCCACACCCACTTCGATCACGTCGGCGCGGTGGCGCCGGTGGCGCGCGCGACCGGTGCGCCGGTCTACTGCCCGGAGCTCGAGACCCAGGTGCTCGCCGACATCAACGCCTACATGCGCTTCCCGGGCTTCGGCCCGTTCGAGAGCTACGACGCCGACCGCACCGTCGCCGGTGGCGAGACGCTGGAGCTGGCCGGGATGACCTTCGAGGTCAGCTTCACGCCCGGTCACAGTCCCGGCCACGTCAGCTACGCGGTCCGCGATTCCGGCGCCCTGTTCTCCGGTGACGTGCTGTTCCAGGGCTCGGTCGGCCGCGTCGACCTGCCGGGCGGTGACTGGCCGACGCTGCTGGCCTCGATCGAGTCGCTGGTCAACGCCTACCCGCCGGAGACGACCGTCTATCCGGGGCACATGGGGCTGACGACGCTCGGCGCAGAGCGCGACACGAATCCGTTTCTGCGCGAGCTCGCGCACCACAGCTAACTCCTGCTCGGTGTCGTGAGCGATCTCCAGGCCCCTCGGGGTACGTTCGATGTGCTTCCCGCGGACGCCGAGCGGCGCCTGGTGCTGGAGGGCCATGCCCGCCGGATCCTCGGCGCGGCGGGCTACCGGCGGATCGAGACGCCGACGTTCGAGGCGACCGAGCTGTTCGCGCGCGGGGTGGGGGAGGCCACCGACATCGTCCAGAAGGAGATGTACACATTCGATGACGGCGGCGGCCGGTCGCTGACGCTGCGTCCCGAGGGCACGGCGCCGGTCTGTCGCGCCTACCTGCAGCACGGGATGCGCAAGCTCGGCCAGCCGGTCAAGCTCTGGTACCTGTCGAGCTTCTACCGGGCCGAGGCTCCCCAGCACGGCCGCTACCGGCAGTTCTGGCAGATCGGCGCCGAGGCGATCGGCTCGGCTGCGCCCGAGGCCGACGCCGAGCTGATCGTCCTGCTCGCCGACCTGCTGGCCGCGGTCTCGGCGCGCGACCTGCGGCTGCGGCTCTCCAGCCTCGGCACCCCGGCGACGCGCGCGGAGTACCGCGAGGAGCTGACCGCGTTCCTGCGCGCCCACGAGGACGGGCTCGCGTCCGAGGTGGTGGCGCGGATCGACCTCAACCCGATGCGTGCCTTCGACGCCGGCGACCCGCGGACGCAGGCGACGATGCGCGACGCGCCGCTGCTGCTCAACCGGCTGGCCGATGAGGACGCCGAGCACTTCGCGCGCGTGCGGGAGCTGCTCGACGAGGCCGGCGTGCGCTACGAGCTCGACCCGACGCTCGTGCGCGGGCTGGACTACTACACGCGGACGGTGTTCGAGTTCTCCTCCGATGCGCTGGGAGCGCAGTCGGGCGTCGGCGGCGGCGGGCGCTACGACGGGCTGATCGAGCAGCTCGGCGGGCCGCCCACGCCGGCGTCGGGATGGGCGTCGGGCGTGGAGCGCATCCTGCTGAGCGCGGGCGAGCTGCCGGTCGCCCCGGTGCTCGTCGACGTGTTCGTGGCGGTGGCGGTGGCGGATGGTGGCCCGGCCGCGTTCGCGCTGGCCAACAACGCCCGGCGGGCCGGCCTGCAGGCCCAGATGGAGCTGGCGGGACGGTCGCTGAAGGGCCAGCTCAAGCACGCGGACCGGATCGGCGCGCGCTACGTTGCGATCATCGGCGAGGAGATGCACGTGAGCCTGAGGAACATGGAGTCCGGCCAGCAGTCCGAGCTCGAGGCCGTGGCGGTGATCCCGACGATCCTGCGCGGGAGCCGGCTGTGAAGCGCGCGCCGCGGGCCAACGCCTATCGCGACAGCTGGGCGGGGGAGCTCGACGCCGGCCATGCCGACACGCCGGCCCGGGTCGCGGGCTGGGTGCACCGCCGGCGTGACCACGGCGGGTTGATCTTCATCGATCTGCGGGAGCGTTCGGGGATCGTCCAGCTCGTGTTCAACCCCGCCACCGCGCCCGAGGCGCACGCGCGCGCACACGCGTTGCGGGCCGAGGACGTCATCTCCGCGGAGGGGACGGTGACGCGACGCGCGCCGCAGAACGTCAACCCCAACCTGTCGACCGGGGAGATCGAGCTCGCCGTCAACCGGCTCGAGATCCTGTCCGATGCCGAGACGCCCCCGTTCCCGCTTGACGAGGACACCGCCGTCGACGAGAACCTCCGGCTGCGCCACCGCTCGCTCGACCTGCGCCGGGCGCCGATGCAGGAGGCGATCGCCCTGCGCCATCGCGTCGTGCAGACGATCCGCCGGGTGCTCGACGAGCGTGACTTCCTGGAGATCGAGACGCCGTTCCTGACGCGGTCGACCCCGGAGGGAGCGCGGGACTTCCTCGTCCCGGCGCGGGTGTCGCCCGGCTCGTTCTACGCGCTGCCGCAGTCGCCGCAGCTGTTCAAGCAGCTGCTGATGATCGGCGGCTTCGAGCGCTACTTCCAGATCGTGCGTTGCTTCCGCGACGAGGACTCGCGCGCCGACCGGATGTCGGAGTTCACGCAGCTCGACATGGAGATGGCGTTCGTCGCCGAGGAGGACGTGATCGAGGCCATGGAGGAGGTGATGGGGGCCGTCTTCGCGGAGACCGGCTTCGGCGTGTCGCCGCCGCCGTGGCCGCGCATGACCTATGCGGAGGCGCTGGACCGCTTCGGGATCGACCGGCCCGACACCCGCTTCGGCCTCGAGCTGCGCGACCTCGGCGGCGCGCTCGCCGCCTCGCAATTCAAAGTGTTCTCGTCGGTGCTCGCCGACGGCGGCGTCGTGAAGGGGATCAACGCGGGCGCTCGGGAGCTGCCGCGCTCCGAGCTCGAGGCGCTCACCGAGCTGGCCAAGCAGCACGGAGCCAAGGGACTGGTGTGGGCGTTCGTGCTCGCCGACGGGACGCTGCGCTCGCCGATCGCCAAGTTCCTCTCGGCCGGCGAGGTGTCGGGGATCATCGCCGCGCTGCAGGGGGCGCCCGGCGATCTGCTGCTGATCGTCGCCGACCGCCCGGCGACCGCGGCGCAGTCGCTGAGCGCGCTGCGGATGGAGTGCGCCCGGCGCTTCGAGCTCGTCCCCGCCGGGCGCCACGACATCCTCTGGGTGACTGAATTCCCCGCCTTCCTGTGGGACGACGCGGGCCAGCGCTGGGACGCCACCCACCATCCGTTCACCGCGCCGCAGGGGGACATGGAGGACCCGGCGACCCTGAGCTCACGCGCCTATGACCTCGTGCTCGACGGCAACGAGATCGGCGGCGGCTCGATCCGCATCCACGAGGCCGACGTGCAGCGCCGCGTGTTCGAGCTGCTCGGGATCGGGCCCGAGGAGGCGCAGGCGCGCTTCGGCTTCCTGCTCGATGCGCTGCGGTTCGGCGCGCCGCCCCACGGCGGCATCGCGATGGGGATCGACCGGATCGTTGCGCTGCTCGCCGGGCGCGACAACATCCGCGAGGTGATCGCCTTCCCGAAGGCGACGAGCGGCGGCGACCCGCTGACCGGCGCGCCCGCGCCGGTCGACGACATCCAGCTGCGCGAGCTCGGTTTGCGCCTGCGCTGACGCCGCCGGGTCGACCCCGCGGACGTCGGTCGCGGGACCGTCGCCCGCTCGCCGACAGCGGTGCGGGTCGTGTCACCCACAGCAGCACACCCCTGCCGTGACCCGGCATCCGGACCGGACCGCGGCCGGCGGCGAGCTTCGACCTCATCTGCGACACGCTCAAGCCCTGCCGCGGGGCTCGACCGATTCATCTGCCCCTCCGAACAACGACGGTCACCGCTTCCGCGGAGTGTCGCGACAACCTCCACGCGCATCGCAGCCCGTCGGCGGGCCGGCGGTGGACGCTCGCCGGCCAACGCCGCCGGGTCGCTCCCGCCGCGGGTCCCGAGCGTATGCGCCGGTGGAGCGCGACCGTCGTTGGCACGATCCGGGCGTCGCTCGGGACCGAGGAGGAGAAGAAGGCCGCAGAACGTGACAAATCCGCCGGGGGGCTTCGGATATGGCGCGATGTGCGCGCCAGGGCCGCGATCGGTGACAAATCTCGCGAGCGCCCTCGGATTTGGCACGAATTGCGGGTCCCGGGCGCCCGCCCGCCCGGCCGCGCGGTGTCGCACACTCGCCGCGCCGCGCCGCGCCGCGCCGGGCCGCGCCGCGCCGGGCCGGGCCGCGCCGGGCCGGGCCGGGCCGGGCCGGGCCGCGCCGCGCCGGGCCGGGCCGGGCCGGGCCGGGCCGGGGAGCGGGGCGGTGCCGGCTGTCTATGCTCGTGCGCGATGGACGCGCTCGCG
>JBELAG010000193.1:0-11805 GCA_049509055.1 Solirubrobacteraceae bacterium | reverse complement strand
GGGCGCAGGCGGTAGCCGAGCAGCTCGGCGAGTCGTTGCCAGGCGTCGGCGACCGCTTCGGTGTGGGCGTGCTCGGATTCGGCGAGCGCGGCGCGCACGCGGTCGCGCAGCGCCGGGTCGGCGATGCCGGCGCAGGTGGCATGGAGAGCGACATAGGTGCGCCACGCGGGCGAGGCGAGCAGCGCCTGGGGTCGCATCGCGGGCGAGGCGGATGACGAGGTCGGTGAAGAACAGGTCCTTGTGTGGCCAGCGGCGGTAGGCCGCGCTGCGCGACACGTCGGCGGCGCGGATGACCCGTTCGAAGCTGATGTGCTCGAGGCTGACCGTGAGACCGGTTTCGGCGACCATGGCGGCCGCCGCGGTCAGCATCCGTTGCTCGCTCTCGCGCTCGCTCCTGCGCCGGCCCCGGCGGGCCAGGCCGGTCGGTGGCGGCGGGGCGTCGCGTGCCATCAGTTCGCGACGAAACGCAAAGTTTCAAGTTTCATATTTGGTATTCTATGACTGTGTCCGGACATCCCGACCCACACCGAGGCGCCGCTCGCGCCGATCCGCGTGGCTGGCCGGCGCGGCACGGCGAGCAGCTTCGGCGCATGTACCCGGGTGAGCGAGCGGGCCCGCTGGCGCGGCGCCTGTCACTGCTGTGGGCCGTCGTGTTCTCGGCCGGGCTGCTGCCGCGCCGCTGGGTGGCGCTGGAGGTCATCGGACGGCGCTCGGGCGAGATCCGCCGGTTCCCGGTCGGGATGGCCGATCTGGGCCGCGAGTGGTACCTCGTCTCGATGCTCGGCGAGAACTGCAACTGGGTGCGCAACGTCCGCGCGGCAGACGGTCGCGCGGTGATCCATCGCCGTCGCCGCGTGCCGTGCCGGTTGATCGAAGTGCCTGTCGACCAGCGCGAACCGGTGATCCGGCGGTATCTGACCAAGGTGCCCGGCGGGCGACCTCACATTCCGGTCGACCGACACGCATCGCCGGCCGAGTTGCGCGCGATCGCCGCGCGCCATCCGGTCTTTCACGTCGTCCCCGACTCCGGGCCTCGTGGCGCGTCACGATAGAGGCGCGGAGGGCGACAGGGCAGCCGGTCGATCCGCGCGTGGGCGCCGATCGGGCCGCGAGCCCGCCGCCGTCTCGCCGACGAGGAACGCGAGCAGGCCGGCCATGCCCGACCGCGCAAAGGCCTGGCGCTGGCGTGCCGCGCCTCCCTCCGTTGCCAGGAGCCACCGCACCTCGTCGAGCGCGGCCTCGACGTGCAGGGCCCGCGCATGCGGGCGGATCCGGGTGAGGACGTCGGCGGCGATCTGGGCGACCGGTCGCAGTGCCCCGTCGTGCAGCAGGCTCGCCCGCACCCCATCGCGCGCGGCACGGAAGCTTGACTCCATCAGCGCCTCCCGAGGGAGCCAGGCGCGTCGTGGACGCCCGGCTTCATACACCGCGAGCGCCTGCACGAGGGCGGCGAGCGCGAGCACGGCCCGCGGGCTCGATTGCGCGTCCATCGCCCGCACCTCCACCGTCCCCAGCCGCGGATGTGGGCGCACGTCCCACCACAGGAACGTGTAGTCGGGCAGCCCTCCGGCCGCGAGGATTGCGGCCACGCTCGCCAGATAGTCGTCCCAATCGGCGAACGCGCGCGGGATCTCTGATCGTGGCGCGGAGCGAAACAGCGCCGCCCGCGCGCTGGCGAGTCCGCTGTCGATCCCGTGCCAGAACGGCGAGTTTGCGCTCAGCGCCTGCAGCAGCGGTAGATGATCGCGCAGGCCGTTGGTCACACGGATGGCGGTCGAGGCGTCGGGCATCCCCACGTGCACGTGCAGCGCGCAGGTCGGTGCGCGGGCGACGAGGCCGCGCATGTCGTGGGCGATCCGGCGATAGCGTTCGTCATCGACGTGCCGGACGTGGCCGAACGGCTCGGCCGGGTGGATTCCCGCTCCGAGCAGGTGAGCGCCGGCGGCGACGACGGCCGCGCGCAGCCCGCGCAGTTGCTCGACGGCCTGCGCCGGGCTCCGGCACACCGGCGTGGCGAACTCCAGCAGTGCGGCATAGAGATCCGTTCGGGTCAGGGCCGCTCTGCCCCCCAGCGTCGTCCTGAGCTCAGCGGCCCGGGGGTCGAGGGCATGGTCGCCGCCGCGCACGACCAGCAGCTCCTCTTCAACGCCGATCGTGAATGGCTCGCTGCCCGCGAACGCCGGTACGTCGTCGCGGACCGGCGGCGCCGGCGGTCCAGAGGCGAGAGTCACTTTCTCCTCCTGGATCCAGTCTGGTGACGGCGAGAAAGGTGAGCCACGGCTCTCGGCCTCCGCGTCGATTCTGATGAGGTCCGCCGAGTGACCAATAAGGCAACCATGATGATCGATTAAAGCGAGAAAGCCTCTCGGCCGTCGGCGCGGACCGGCGGCGGTCTCCCCGAGGGCGGGCTCGTCGGGGAGCTGGGCGGTGATCGCCTGTGGGCGCATTCGGTGGGCGTGGGCGAGGATGTCCTGCTGGTCGCCGGGCTCGCCGATGACTCGTCGTCCTGGGACGCTCAGGTGGAGGGTCTGGCCCACAGATTCCGCGTGACGGCATTTGACAACCGCGGCGTCGGCCGCTCGTCGACGCCCGCGGGCGCGGTCTGGTCGGTGGGCGATTTCGCGCGCGACGCGCTCGTCGTGCTGGACGGCCTCCAGATCCGTGCTGCGCACGTGATCGGGTCGTCGCTCGGCGCAGCGGCCGCCCAGGAGCTGGCCGCCGCCGCCCCGGGACGCGTCCGGTCGCTGATCCTCAACGGCAGCTGGGCGCGCGGCGACAGCCGCTTCCGGGCGTTGATCGAGAGCTGGATGGCGACCGCTCAGCGGGCTGGAACGTTGCGGGAGCTGCTCGACGCGATCAGCCTGTGGGTCTACCCCCCGGAGTTGCACGCGGACGGGACCGTCGTCCGGTGGCTCGACGCGTTGGACCCGGTCTCAGGCGACGCGTACGAGCGGGCACGAGCGGGCTTTCTCCCCGCGGCGCGCGGCGTGCTGCGCTACGACGCGGCGGACCGCCCCCGCCTGATCCGGGCACCCACGCTCCTGACTCGGGGCTCCCAGGATCAGGTGCTGCCCGATACGCGTGCGCTGACCGAGCTGATCCCCGACGCGGCGGTGACCGTGTTCGAAGGCTGCGGTCACCAGCCGTTTCAGGAGCAGCCCGAGCGCTTCAACGAGCTGGTGGCCGAGTTCCTCGCCGCCGCCGGCAGGCGACGCGGGGCGCTCACCAGGTGACCCCGCGGGCACTCGTTCTCCAGCATCAGCACAACGCGCCGCCCGCGCTGCTCGCCGACTGGGGGCGCGAGCGCGACGTCGAGCTGGTCGTCGTGCGCGCCGACCGGCGCGCGACGCTTCCCGAGCCGGGGAGCTTTCAGTTCTCGGTTGTGCTCGGCAGCGATCACAGCGCGCATGGGCTCACCCTGCCGTGGGTCGTCCGGGAGCTCGCCTGGCTGCGCCTCGCCGATCAGCGGTCACTGCCGGTGCTCGGCATCTGCTTCGGCGCGCAGGCGCTGGCCGTCGCTCTGGGCGGAGGTGTGCGCCGCGCCCGGTATCCCGAGGTGGGCTGGGTTTCGGTGCAGACCGACGATCGTCACCTGATCGGCGACGGCCCGTGGTTTGCGTGGCACGAGGACGTGATCCAGCTGCCCGACCTGGCGACGGAGATCGCCCGCAACGATTTCGGACCCCAAGCGTTCACAGCCGGCGCGAACCTCGGGGTGCAGTTTCACCCGGAGGTGACACCGGACCTGACGGCGATCTGGGCGGCCCGGCCGCGAGGGGTCCGCCAGCTGGCGATGGCGGGGTTGAACCTCGAGAGGCTCGTCCAAGAGGGCCGCCGCAACGGCCCGGGAGCGCGCGCCGCCGCCTTTCGCCTATTCGACGCCTTCGCGTCGCGCGGATCATCCCCGGCCCCGCATCTGAACACAGCGGGAGCAGCATTCTGACCTGCCTCCTGTCCGCTGTGACCGGCCGTCCGAGCGAGGGGAGAGTACTCGGCTCCGACGACCGGTCGATTCAGCGGCTGAGATCGCTCCGGGTTGTCGCCGGAGCGGACCTGCGCCGAGGCGCAGAGGAGGGGGCGCCCAGCTCAGGTCCATCGCATCGGCCTCCGACATCGACCACCAAGGACGAGCCGCGGAGACCGAACGATGCTCACGCGGAGACGCTAACATGCCGGCCCAGCTTGTCAAGTAATTTGATTGAGATTATCCAAAACTCCGAATGCCGCCCGTCCGGGGTTGACAGAGCTCGATAATCCGATAAAATCAATTGATATTGTGTTGATTGCGTCTGATGTGTCGCCGAACAGAGATGTCGGGCGATCGCCCGGTGCCACGCCGGACCGGGCGGACGTGTCAGCGCTATGCGGCTGGAATCCGGTGCGTTTGCACCGACCGGAGTCTGGGGCGCCGGCCGCGCCGTTCCCTCTCCTCGCGTCAGCGGCCGGGGCGGCCGAACGCCGCCTTGGCCGCTGTCGTCTCGCTGATCGCGTCGCGTGGGCCGAACACCGGCGCTGAGCTCGACCGAGCGACCGAGACGATGGTTGCTGGGCGCGCTCGCCGCGATCGGGGTCGCGCTGGTCGCCGCTCCGTTCGCGTTCGGGATGTTCAGCCGCGCACCCGAGGGAGCGCGGATGATCGCCGGCTTCGCGCCGTACATGGCCAACCGGCGACTGGACGGCTTCCAGAGCGATCTGCGCTTCATCGACGACGGCGTCCTCGGCGGCCAGGCGGCGGTGAGAGCGCTGAGTGGCGGCGGCCCGGCACCGGCTCGCTTTGCCGAGTTCGTCACCTTCGAGCGCCAGTGGAGCGCGATCGATCCGTCGATGACCTCGATGCTCGACACGATCCAGGCCAACGTCGGCAATTATCGAGCGGTCGCCGCGTTGCCGAGCTTTCGCCTGTTCCCCTGGTTCTTCGTGATCCCGGGGGCGATCGTGCTGCTCCTGGCCGGCGTCGGGTGGTTCAGACCCCGCCGGTGGCCGGCGGTCCGCTGGGTGGCCGCGGCGGTCGGCATCGGGCTCGTGCTCGCCCCGGTCGTCTTTCAGATGTTCTCACGGGCGCCGAAGGGCGCGCGCATGGTGACCGCGTTCACGACGATCGAGACGCGCGCGCGCGTCGAGAGCATTCAGATCGACTTCAGCGACATCGCCAGCGGCCAGGGCACCGTGCAGCTCGCCCTCCTTCCGGCGCTGAGGCGCGCCGGGCTCGATCCAGGCCAGATCAGCAGCACGTACCCGGGGCTGACGACGCTCGACGCGCAATGGGTGCACATCCTCAACGACATGACTCCCATGATCGGCGCGATGAGCGACAACGTCACGAACTACGAGGCAGTCGCGGCGCTGCCCTCGTTTCGGCTGTTCCCGTGGTTCTTCGTGTTGCCCGGCCTGATCGTCGTCGCCCTCGCCGTCGCCGCGGGACGGCGGCGACACAGCGACGACACATCCGTCCCGCGCGACCCCGCAATGTCCAGTCCCCTCCACGAAGGAGTCACATGAATGCTCGTCCCGCCATCCGCCTCGGCGTCACCCTCACGGCGCTCGCGCTGCCGTCGGTCGTCGCCACCAGTTCGGCCGGCGCCGCCGCCCTCAAGGGCGATTTCGGCATCGGCTCGGGCTCCTATTTCCGAATGGGTGAGCCCAACGGCTCGTTCTTCTCCAACCCCTACTCCGCCGACTCGAACAAGAGCTACACATTGATCGCGCCGGGATCCGATGGCGGGCTGCGCACCGGCGTCGTCGAGAAGGCGCCGTCGCCCGCGTTTGACGCCAAGGGCGATTCGCTCGCCGGTCTGATCATCAAGCCGACCAATTTCACCGGCATCCGTTTCGGGTTGGCGACGACCAGCGCCCCCGCGATCTCCGTGAGTGGCGACCGACTCAGTGGCCAGGTCAACGGCCTGGTCGCAGAATGGAACAAGCAGGTGTTCAAGCAGGGCAACAAGGTCACGGGGACCTACGACGCCACGACGCATCATTATGTGCTGACCTGGTCGGCGCTGATCAAGGGCGGCCCGTTCAACGGCTTCACCGGCTACTGGCGGCTCCAAGGCACGTTCTCGCCCGCGTGAGCGCCCCGGAGCGCAGCCGTTGAACTCCTGCGACGATTGCGCCGATGACCGCGGCAGCGGACTACGGCGCCCGCAGCCTGTGGCTGGACACGCTCGCGGCGCCGATCGTGCCCAGGCCGCAGCTGCACGGCGATCGCGCTGCCGATGTCGTGATCGTCGGCGCCGGCTTCATCGGGCTGTGGACTGCGTACTGCCTGGCGCGGGCCGCGCCGGCGCTCGACATCGTCGTGCTGGAGGCCGAGATCGCGGGCTTCGGCGCTGCCGGGCGCAACGCGGGATTCATGTCGGCCGGGATCGCCGGGCAGCCGCGGGCCTACGTCGCCCGCGGGGGGTGGGAGGGCGTGCGGCGTGCGGAGCGCGCGATGATCGAGGGAATCGATCACGTTGGCGAGGTCGTGGCGCGCGAGGGCATCGAGTGCGGTTGGGCCAAGGCCGGCTCGCTGCGGATCGCGACCAGCCAGGCGCAGCTGGAGCGGGTCCACGCCGGCCTTGACAGCCGGCGCGAGCGTGGGCTTGGCGAGTCCGATCTGCAACTGCTCGATGCCGGCGAGGTCGCGTCGCGCGTCCGGGTGTCGGGGGCGGTCGGCGGAGCCTACACGCCGCACTGCGCCAGGGTGCATCCGGGGCGCCTCGTTCGTGGACTCGCGGAGGCGTGCGAGCGCGCCGGGGTGCAGATCTTCGAGCGCTCGCGCGTGTGCCGGATCGAGGAGGGACGGGCCCGCTGCGCTGCGGGCACCGTGCGCGCGCCGATCGTCGTGCAGGCGACCGAGGCGTTCACGGTGGACCTGCCCGGCCGCCACCGTGACTTCATGCCCGTGTTCTCGCACATGGTCGCGACCGAGCCGCTCGATGACCACACGTGGTCGCAGATCGGCTGGGAGGGCTGCGAGACAGTGGCCGACCAACGCCATCTCTTCACCTACGCGCAGAGAACGGTGGACGGCCGGATCGCGATCGGCGGTCGCGGCGCCTGGTACCGGATGGGCAGCGCGATCCGCGCCGCCGACGAGCGGCCACCGGCGGTGCACGCCGCGCTGGAGCGGACACTGCGGGCCTGGTTCCCGGCCGGCGCCGACGCCGCGATCACGCACCGCTGGGGAGGGGTGTTCGCGGTGCCGCGGGATTGGAGCATGTCGATCGAGTTCGATCGCGCCACCGGTCTCGCCCGAGCCGGCGGACTGGCCGGTCACGGCCTCGTCGCGTCGAGCCTCTGCGGCCGGACGCTCGCCGATCTGATCCTCGGGCGCGACAGCGAGCTCGCGTCGCTGCCGTGGGTCGGGCATCGCAGCGGGCGCTGGGAGGTGGAGCCGGCCCGACTGGTGGCGCAGCGCCTGATCACGGCGGTGCTCGCCGGCGCCGACCGCGTCGAAGACGCCGGTCGAGGCCCCGCCAGGCGCGCGCGGCTGGTCAGGCGATTCGCCCCCAGTCGCTGAACAGCAGGACCGACCGTCAGCCGTAGCGGGCCGGCCGCTGGGGTCCCAGACTGCCTTCCGGCGTCGCAGCGTCCACGCCATGCGCGAGGATGCGGTCCTGTGATCGTCCTGCACGCCATCTGGTCGCGCGAGTCGCAGCTATGCGTATGGGGCGAGGACAGCGCGTTGCCGCCGCGCGCGCCGGTCCGGCGCGGGAGGCCGCCGGCGACGCCCCGTCCGCGTGCCCATCCGTTCGGCTGTAGGGCCGACGGGTTGCGCGCGGCACTGCGGCGGTTGTGCCCGGCGCTTGACCCGGGCGCGCTGGTCGACCGCGATCTGACGCTGCGGCTGCCCTCATCCACGGATGGTCCGCAGCCCTCGCCCGATCTGCTGCGCGATCAGGAGGGTGCGGCGCCGGCCCGACGCTTCGATGCCCTGCAGCCCTGGGTCGTGCCCGCGTCCGGCGTCGCCACCGCCGATGCGCTCGAGGTGCTGCTCGGTCTGCCGCTCGCGGGGGAAGCGGGCATCGCCGTCGGCGACTCGGTGCGGCCGCTGGCCGCCGCGGCAAAGCTCGCGCTCGAGCTGCTCGCCCGCGGCCGCGTGCGCCCGACGCTCGCGCGGCGCGACGATCAATGGCTCGCCCGCTGGGAGCCGGTCACCGGCGATCCCGGCGATGCCGAGCGGGTCGCGCGGGTGGCGGAGGCGATGCCCGCGCTGTTGCGCGCCGAGGTGGGACGGGCCGGCCGCGAACAGGCTGCCGAGACGATCGCGGTCGACGTGGTGAGCGCGATCGTCGACACGTGTGCGCGACGCTCCCTGTCCGGCGATGGGCGGCCCCGGCGCCGACGGGTGCGGCCCCGCCCGGCGGTGGAGGCATGGCTGGACGCGTTGACGGGGGCTGACCCGGTCGTGGCCGGGGACGAGCGCGCGCTCGCCGCGCTCGCCGAGCAGCTCGAGGAGTGGCACCGGGCGCTGGAGCGCTATGCCGCGCACCGGACGTTCCGGACGTGCTTTCGGCTGTCGTCTCCCGAACAGCGAAGCGAGCCCGCCGCGGACGGCTCGGACGGCGACCGGGATGGTGAGCGAGGGGCGGAGCGCTGGCGCGTCGAGATCCTGATGCAGGCCAAGGACGACCCGAGCGCGCTGGTCGCAGCGCGGGATGTGTGGAGCGCGAACGGTGACGGGCTGAAGGTTCTCGGCCGCCGGATCGATGACCCGCAGGAGCGGTTGCTCGGCGGTCTCGGCCACGCCCTGCGCGTGTGGCCCGAGCTCGAGCCGGCGCTGCAGGAGCCCGCGCCGACCGGCGTCGAGCTGGACGCCGATGCCGCCTTCCGTTTCCTGCGTGACGCCGTCCCCGCGCTGGAGGAGGCGGGCTTCGGTGTGCTGGCGCCGGCGTGGTGGAGCACGCGGCTCGCGCTCAAGCTGAAGGCGGAGCCGCTGACGGAATGGGAGGAGGGGAGCGGGCTGTTCAGCCTGGGCGGCCTGTGCGCGTACGAGTGGCGAGTCGCGATCGGGGATGTGACGCTGTCGGTGGCCGAGCTGCGGGAGCTGGCGGCGCTGAAGCTGCCGCTCGTGATGTCGCGAGGGCAGTGGATCGTGCTGCGGCCGGGTGACGTCGAGGCGGCGCTGCGGTTCTTCGAGGGCCGGGCGGAGAGCGGGCAGGCGCCGGCGGCGGAGCTGCTGCGGGAGACGATCGCGCTCAGCGCCGGTCAGGACGACGTTCCGCCGACCGAGATCGAGGGCACTGGCTGGCTGCGTGAGCTGCTGGGCGGAAACGGAGCGCGCAGGCTCGAGGAGATCCCGACTCCGGCGTCGTTTCAGGGCGAGCTACGTCCCTATCAGCGGCGTGGCGTGGCGTGGCTGTCGTTCCTCTCGAGCCTCGGGCTGGGGGCGTGCCTGGCAGACGACATGGGATTGGGGAAGACCCCGCAGACGCTGGCGCTGCTGCTGGCCGAGCGCGAGCAGCGCATCTTCGCCAAGCGAAAGCGCCGCGTGCCGCCGACGCTGCTGGTCTGCCCGATGTCGGTCGTCGGCAACTGGCAGCGCGAGGCCGAGCGGTTCGCGCCCAGCTTGCGCGTGCTCGTCCATCACGGGCCCGAACGACGCAAGGCGCGCACGTTCGTCACCGCCGCCCGGCGCGCCGACCTCGTGATCACGACCTACGCGCTGGCGATGCGCGATCGCGAGACGATCGCCCAGGTGAAGTGGGAGCGGATCGCGCTCGACGAGGCGCAGAACATCAAGACCGGCGAGGCCAAGCAGACCCGGGCGATTCGCTCGTTGCCGGCGCGCCATCGGATCGCGCTGACGGGCACGCCGGTCGAGAACCGCCTGACGGAGCTGCACTCGATCATGGACTTCCTCAACCCGGGGCTGCTCGGTCCGGCCGCGACGTTCAAGCGCTGCTACGCGACGCCGATCGAGCGCTGGCGCGATCAGGCGGCGACCGACCGGCTGCGCCGGGCGACTGGTCCGTTCATCCTCCGGCGGCTGAAGATCGACCGGGAGATCATCAGCGATCTGCCCGACAAGATCGAGATGCGGGTCGACTGCCATCTGACCAGGGAACAGGCGACGCTGTACCAGGCGGTCGTCGATGAGATGCTCGCGAAGGCGGAGCACGCGACAGGGATCGAGCGCTCGGGGATCGTCCTGGCGGCGCTGATGAAGCTCAAGCAGGTCTGCAACCACCCGGCGCACCTGCTGAAGGACCGCTCCGAGCTGGACGGGCGCTCGGGCAAGCTGGCACGGCTGGAGGAGATCCTCGCCGAGGCGATCGCGGAGGGCGACAAGGTCCTGTGCTTCACGCAGTTCGCGGAGTTCGGGCAGATGCTGCGCGGCCATCTGCAGGAGCGGCTGATGCGCGAAGTGCTGTTCCTGCACGGCGGGACGTCGAAGGCGGCGCGCGACGAGATGGTGGACCGGTTCCAGACCGACGGAGGCCCGCCGGTGTTCGTGCTGTCTCTGAAGGCCGGAGGCACCGGCCTGAACCTGACCGCCGCCAACCACGTCGTCCACTTCGACCGATGGTGGAACCCGGCGGTCGAGGACCAGGCGACCGACCGTGCGTTCCGGATCGGGCAGCGCAAGAACGTGCAGGTGCGAAAGCTGACGTGCGTGGGCACGGTCGAGGAACGGATCGACACGCTGATCTCACAGAAGAAGGACCTCGCCGAGCGGATCGTCGGCAGCGGTGAGCAATGGATCACCGGGCTCGACACCGCCCAGCTGCGCGAGCTCGTGACGCTGTCGAGCGACGCAATCGGGGAGACGGTATGAGCGGGAGCTCTGACTGGCGCGATTGGGAGCCGTCGCGGCCATTGCCCGTTGATGGCGGGATCACCGCGCGCAGCACGCGCGGGAAGATCGGCGAGACGTGGTGGTCCCAACGCTTCATCGGGCTGCTGGAGTCCTTCGGATTAGGCTCGCGGCTGCAGCGTGGCCGCAACTACGCGCGTCGCGGGCAGGTGGTCGAGCTCGACGTCGAGCCCGGCGTCGTGCTCGCCAAGGTGCAGGGCTCGCGGTACACGCCGTACCGGGTGCGCCTGCGCGGCACGGCGCTCACCGAGCAGCAGTGGCGCCGGGTCGAGAAGTCGCTGGCTGCGCGGGCGCTGCCGCTCGCGACGCTGCTCGCGGGTGAGATGCCGCACGACATCGAAGCGATATTCGCCGCCTGCAAGCTGTCGCTGTTCCCCCGCACCAACGCCGACCTCAAGGCAACGTGCACATGCCCGGACTCCGAGAATCCCTGCAAGCACATCGCGGCTGCCTATTACATCCTCGCCGAGCGTTTCGACGAGGACCCGTTCCTGATCTTCGCGTGGCGCGGACGTGACCGGGACGAGCTTCTGGAGGGCCTGCGGGCGCGGCGGGGCGCCGGCATCGCGCGCGCGCCGGCCATGCCTCGGCCGGCGGACGCCCAACCGAGCCCGCCCTCGCTCGAGGAGCAACTCGACGGCTTCTGGCGCACCGGGCCCGCGCTCGACGATCTCCGCGTCAGCCCGCTGGCGAGCGAGGCTCCGGATGCGCTGCTGCGCCGGCTCGGGCCCGCACCGGTGACGGCCGGCGGCCGCGACCTTACCGAGGTGCTCGCGCCGATGTACAGGACGCTGGCCGAGCAGGCGGAGCGCCGCGCGCTGGAGTGAGTGGCCGGCCGGGGCGCTCGACCTGTCCGCGAGCGCCCCGAGCCTACGTCACGCGGTGCTGCTCACTGCGATTTGTGGGCGTACCCGACCTCGTGGAGGGCATCGCCGATCTCGCCGAGGATCGCCGGGTCGTCGATCGTCGCCGGGACGTTGAAGTCCTCGCCGTCGGCGATCTTG
>JBELAG010000192.1:0-17245 GCA_049509055.1 Solirubrobacteraceae bacterium | reverse complement strand
CTACAGATCGAACGCCCACTGGATGCCGAGCAGGACCGGCGTGCCGTCCAGCGTCGTCACCGGACCGACCTTCGAGATCGAGCCCTGGGTCCCGATGAAGAACTGCAGCCCGAGTCCATCGAACGGCTGTACCACGACCTGCAGTTGGCCCGCGACCTGGCCCATCGCGGGACCGCCGGACCCGACCGGTCGGACGACGATCGTGCCGTTGCCGGGGGCCTCGTAATCCCTCGCGGCTCCGATGACGCCCTGGATCACCGCCTGGAGCTGCACCTTCTTGGTGAACAGCGGCACGACCCACGCGCCCTGGACGCCGGCGACGAGGTTCTGCAGCTCCAGCGAGCTCGGATCGAGCTTCGGCTTGCCCGTCGCCGGGTCGGCGAAGAACGTGGCCTGAACGAGCCCCGACACGTCGATCTCCGACCACCACGCCCCGGCGTTCTTGAACTTGACCGTGTACTGCGCGGCGATCTGCTGCGCCGTCTTGTCCTTGCTCCTGGCGCCGGTCGCCAGATCCCGGTGCTCGGTGGTCGGCACGACCGTGTACTGCAGGACGAGCTGACTGGCCTCGAGCGGAGCCCGGGTGGAGAAGGTGGGTGCCCGCGTGACGATCAGCTGCTTCACCGCCTCGGCGTCGAGCGATCGGCCGGCGAGGAGCCCCTGCTCGACGGCGAGGTCGACGATCTCGGCGAGCGGGCGAACGGTCTCGTTGAACCACATGCTCTGATCGTCGAACGGCACCCGCATGAGCCGGAAATATCGGAGGAAGCCGTCGACCCAGGCGGCGTCGTCGGCCGTCGCCGCCCAACCGGGATCAGCGCCCGACGGACGCTCGAATGGCCGGCCGGTGTCCGGATCACCCTGGTGAGCCTTGGTCATCGGGACCGGCGGCCGGACGTCGTTGTCGATCACCTGGCCGAACAGGAACTCGCGGATCAGGCGCAGGTCGGGCCCGACCAGATCGTCGGCCGCGGCGGCGAAGCGCAGCCCGAGATGGCCCCCCGCGGCGAGCATCGCCGCGGTGATCCTCGGCCGCGGCGGGACCGGGGTCAGGCGTTCGATCAGCTCATCCAGCTTTCCATCGGCCCGGATGACCTCGAGGACCGCCAGCATCCGCGCCATCGGCATGTCGCGCAGCTGCCCGACGATCGCCGCCAGGTCATTCTGGGCGAGCTTCGCCTCGACCTCGCCGGCGATGCCGCGAGCCGTGCGCTGCTCGGCGAGGTACTCGTCGACGAGCGGGCGGGCGGCATCGGGGTCGATCGGATGGCTGCCGGCGAACAGCCCCGTCTCGGCGACCCGCAATGCGACGTCGGCCGCCGTCGATGGCTCGCCGTCGAGCGTGCACGCGTCGGGCCCCGGTCCGGCCGCCGGGGTCAGATGGAGGAAGCGCAGCAGCGCCCGCACCCAGCCGGCATCGCTCGTCGCGTCGGTCGGCGGGTCGAACACCGTCCCGTCGGCACGCGTGACCGGATCGGCGTCGGTGGCGGGCGCCGGCGTCGGCTGGGCGGCGAGCAGCGCGGTCGCGCTCTTCCACGCTTGTGCGTCGGCGGGCGCCTCCACCCGGGTGACGAGCGTCGGACTCCGGACCAGCGTGCCGGCCGCGCGCGACGCCGGCGCGGCGGCGAGCAGCCGGCCGACCGCACGATTGCCGATCGCACGCTGGAGCGCGCGGACCGCGTCGGCCGTGTCCGGCGTATCCGCCGCCGCAGCGGCCCCGCGCCCGGCGACGGCGCGGCGCTCCCGGGCGCGGATCGAAGCGAACGGCGTGTCCTTCGCTCTCCCCTCGCTCGTCCCCACACCCGCAAATCTACTATCCGACCGTGTCATTCCGGCACGGACGCTTAACGCCGAAGGCCCGCTACCGCGGGCCTCGGGCATCAGAAGATCAGGCGGTTATTTCATGGCCGGGGGACGTCTTTCGGAGAGGAGGTCTCACCCGCTGGTTGCCTTCGCTGTCTGACAAGATCCTTCTTCGGTCCGCAGCGCCGGTTCCTTGAGCGGCGACGATGAAAACCGCCGAAATCGTCGACGCCGGTCACGCGGGACCGCGGCGGCGTAGGCTGCGACTCGATGCGATGGCCGATCGTCGTGCTGGCGGTGCTCGCGCTGTCGGGCTGCGCGAGCAACCTCGAGTGCGCCGGTCACGCGTGCGTGGGGGATTGGAAGCGCGACATGGCGCTGGGCGGCACGGTCGTGCGCTGCGCCGACGGGAGCTGGTCGCACGCCGGTGGCCTGGACGGCGCGTGCTCCGGGGACGGTGGCGTGCGGCACTCCCGCAGAGCAGGCCGGAGGCCACGGGCGCCCGGCACGTAGCCGGCCGTGCGGGACGCCGGTGACCGGGGTCTCTGGACCCGCACATCCACCCGCGGGTTGATGACAACCGTGGAGCGCAGCCGTACGCTGGCGGGCACCTCGACGTCAGTTCGTCCGCCACCCGATCTACTCAGGGCTCCTGGCCGGTGTGCTCGGGACGGTACTCGCGACCGACCTGGTCGGCCTGATCATCGTGGCGATCCTCTGAGGCTGTCGCACACCGAGTGGCCGGCCACCGCGCGGCGAAGCGCGCTCAACCTGTCCTGCCGCGGGGTTCCCGTTCGTCGTCTGGTTGTCAATGCCCCATCCAGACCGAAAGGCCACGACATGAAGCACACCCACCGAGAGATCAACCGGCGCGTGCAGGCCGCGCGCGAACGGGCGATGATTCGTTATGTGTACGGGAAGCGAGGCTGAGATGAAGTTCGTGGCGTTCGTCGGAACCGAAGGCGCGGCGCCCCCGGAGGCGCTGGAGGCCATGAACCGCGACTTCCCCGCATACCTCGAGGAGATGGACGGCCGTGGCGTGCGGCTGTTCGGTCGGGAGCTCGACTTCCCGGAGACGGCCGCGACGGTGCGCGTCCGCGACGGCGAGACGCTGGTGAGCGACGGCCCGTTCATCGAGACCAAGGAGTTCGTCGGCGGCTTTGACCTGCCCTGGGCACCGCGCTGGGCGGCCCCAAGACGGCGACGACGTTGCGCTTCCGCGACGGCGAGACGCGGCTGCATGACGGGCCGTTTCTCGACACCGAGGAGTTCATCGCCTGCCTGGACGTGGTCAGCTGCGCGGATCGCCGGCAGGCGATCGAGATCGCCGCGGCGCACCCGTTCGCCCGGTATCACGCGGTCGAGGTACGCCCGTTCTACAGCGAATGAGCACGCCGGCCGTCCGGCGCGCGGTGGATGCGGCCTTCCGCGAGGAGTGGGGTCGGGTTCTCGCCACCCTGATCCGGAGGACCGGCGACTGGGACCTGGCCGAGGAGTGCGCGCAGGAGGCGTTCGCCGAGGCGCTGCGACGCTGGCCGGCCGACGGCGTCCCGCACCGGCCCGGCGCCTGGCTGACGACCGTCGCCGGCAACCGCGCGATCGATCGGCTGCGACGCGGCGCCCGCGGCGCCGAACTGCTGGAGCAGGCCGGCCGCGAGGCGCCGCCTCCGTCCGGCACCGATGAGGAAGCGATGCCCGAGCCGGTGGACGACAGCGACGAGATCGAGGACGATCGCCTACGGCTGATCTTCACCTGCTGTCACCCGGCGCTGCCGCTGGAAGGCCGGGTGGCCTTGACGCTGCGCAGCCTCGCCGGGCTCACGACGGCCGAGATCGCCCGCGCGTTCCTGGTACCCGAAGCCACGATGGCCAAGCGCCTGACCCGCACCAAGGGCAAGATCGCGGCCGCTGGGATCCCCTACCGGGTGCCGCCCGCCGATCTGCTGCCGGAACGCACCGCCGGGGTGCTGGCGGTGATGTACCTGATGTTCAACGAAGGTCACTCGGCCTCATCGGGCACGGAGCTGATCCGCGCCGGCCTGTGCGACGAGGCGATCCGCCTCGGGCGGGCTCTGCAGCAGCTGATGCCCGGCGAGCCCGAGGTGACGGGCGCGCTGGCGCTGATGCTCCTGCACGACTCCCGCCGCCGCGCGCGGGTGGGCGCCGACGGAGAGCTGATCACGCTGGAGGCGCAGGACCGGGGCCGCTGGGACGCGGCGGAGATCGAGGAGGGGTTGGGGCTGCTGGAGTCCGCGCTGCGCCGGCGTCGGGTCGGGCCCTACCAGCTGCAGGCGGCGATCGCCGCCTGCCATGCCCGCGCCGCAGGCGCCGCCGACACCGACTGGCGTGAGATCGAGCGCCTGTATGGGCTGCTGGAGCGACAGCTGCCGTCGCCTGTGGTGAGGCTCAATCGCGCGGTGGCGGTGGCGATGGCCGGCGACATCACGGCCGGCCTGGCGATCGTCGACGAGCTCCGCGGCGACGCTCGGCTGCAGCGGTATTACCTGCTGGAGGCGACGCGAGCCGACCTCCTGCGGCGCCGCGGCGATCGGGCCGCCGCCGCGGCGGCGTATGAGCGCGCGCTGGCGCTGGCGCCGTCGGAGGTGGAGCGCCGGTACCTGCTCGGCAGGCTGCGCGAGATCGCAACGACCGGACCTCCTCCCCGCTCGGATCCCGATCGCCGCCAGCTAAGGTGAACGGCATGCCGACACCGCGACGTCATCGGAGGGGAAGCAGACCGGGGTGAAGGTCATCGCGATCATCGCCGTTGTCATCGCGTCGCTGGTCTCGTCGACGGCCGCGCTCGCCCAGTACAGGCGGCCGCCCGCGACCGGAGACTCGTGGTACTGGGAGATCGGCCCGCCCGAGGCGGGACTCGCCGGGCTTCCCGCCACCAGCGGGGCGTATCCGTCCCCCGGCAGCGCCACGATCTGGGACACCGACCTGTTCGAGGATTCCAACACGTCGTCGGGGGGCGCGCTCCGCATCCCGACGGGACCGTCGGCGGTGGTTTCCGCGATCCACGCCGCCGGTCACTACAGCGTCTGCTACGTCGAGGTGGGGGCGTATCAGACCGGCTATCCCGATGACGCGAGCTACCTTCCGGCGGACTACGGGCGCCGTGCGCGGCGGTATGAGATGCAGGGCTATCCGAACGAGTGGTGGCTCAACATCGCCGGTTTCCGCACGTATGTGGCGGGCGAGCCGTCCACCCTGACCGGGGCCGCGGTCAACATCGCCGCGGTGCTCGGCAAGCGGTTTGCGTGGTGCGCGCTCGAGGGTCAGGATGCCGTCGAACCCGACGACCTCGACGGCTATACCAACCGCAGCGCGACCGGCGCCGCGGGCGGAGGCTGGAGACTGACCCAGGCCGACGCGGCCGGCTTCGAGCGCTGGATCGCCTACCAGGTGCATGCCGACCACCTGGCCGTCCTGCAGAAGAACGACTCCGCCAACGCCACGGTCGACGAGCCGCTGTTCGACGGGGTGATCACCGAGGAGTGCAACGCCTACGACGATCCCTGCGCCGGCCCGGGCGGCGACTGGGATGCCTATCTCGCCGCCGGCAAGCCGGTGCTCAACGCCGAGTACACGCAGGACGGTGAGACGACGGCGACGTTCTGCTCGGCCGACGATGCCTGGGGGATCTGGGGCGCGCTGTTCGACGTCGACCTCAACGGCTCGACCTACCAGGTGTGCTGGAACCTCGACGACGAGCTCTGAGCGATCGCCGAGGACGCTCCTGACGGTGCTCAGCGCTCCAGCAACCGGCGGACGCGGGCGGTGAGCTCGTCGGCGGTGAAGGGCTTGGGCAGGAACGTGGCGTCCGGAGTGACGGCGACGCGGGAGTTGTCGCCGGGCTGATGGCCGGAGATGTAGAGCACCGCCATGTGAGGCTGGTGGGCGGTGGCGGCGCGGGCCAGCGTCACGTCGTCGCGGCCGGGCCGAACGCCGTCGGTGATCATCAGATCAAAGCGCCGGGCCCAGCAGTGGCGCAGGGCCTCGTCGTGGCTGCCGGCCTGCAGGACGTCGTACCCGGCGGCGATCAGGGTCTTGGCCAGGAGGCGGCGCAGCTGGGTGTCGTCCTCGACGAGCAGGATGCGCCCATCGCCGCGCTCGCCGCGCTCGCCGCGCGTCGGTCCGGGCGCGAGGACCGGCTCGGGCGCGGCCGGCGCTGCTGCGATCGGAAGGTGGATGATGAAGGCGGTGCCTTGACCGGGCGTGCTGACCGCGTGCAGGTGGCCGGCGGCCTGTTTGAGCGTGGCAAACGCGGTCGAGAGGCCGAGACCGGTGCCGTGCCCGGCGGGTTTGGTGGTGAAGAACGGCTCGAAGATCCGTGCGAGGGTGTCAGCGTCCATCCCCGACCCGTCGTCGCGCACGGTCACCGACGCGTAGCTCCCCGGCTCGAGCGCCGGTGACGACGCGCCGTCGAGCTCGACGGTGGCGGTGGTGACCCACAGGTTGCCGCCGCGGGCCATGGCGTCGCGGGCGTTGACGGCGAGGTTGACGATCACCTGCTGGATCTGCGCGGTGTCGATCCGCGCGCCGAGGAATTCCGGCGAGAGTTGCCGGTGCACGGTGATGTCCTCGCCGATCAGCGGGTCAACGAGGTCCAGCGCCGAGGCGACGACCTCGTTGACGTCGGCATAGGTCGTGCTCAGCGGCCGGGTCCGGCTGAATGACAGCAGCTTGGCGGTCAGCGCGGCAGCGCTGCCGGTCGCGTTGTGGATCTCGCTCAGCGCCTCGGCGACGAAGTGCGGATCGTCGTCGAGCCGGGCGCGCGCGAGCGCGGCATAGCCCTCGATCACGGTCAGGAGGTTGTTGAAGTCGTGCGCGACGCCGGCGGCCAGCTGTCCGACGGCCTCGAGCTTTTGCGATTGCAGCAGCTGGGCCTCGAGCTGCTTTCGCTCGGTGACGTCGGTGAAGTACACCGCCAGGCCCCCGCGGTTGGGGTAGAAACGCGCCGACAGCCACTTGTCCCACGGCTCGTAGTAGGTCTCCATCGACATCGCGACCTGCTCGCGCAGCGCGCGCTCCCTGGCGACGGTGAGCGGCTGGCCGGCGGTCTGTGGATAGACCTCGAGCACCGTCCTGCCGAGCAATTGGGCGCGCGACAGTCCGACCAGGCGCTCGCCGTCGGCGTTGATGTAGGTGAATCTCCCCTCGCGATCGAGGGTGTAGAACGCTTCGCTGATCGACTCCAGCGTCTCGATCACCTGCGCTTCGGCGATCCGCTCCCCGGTGACGTCGATGAACGCCGTTGCCACCCGCCGGCGCGGCAATGCGAACACCCGCACCCGGAACAGGCGATCCGGCACGGGGTTGCGCCGGAACTGAACATCTTCGAACACGCGCATCCGGCCGCCGAGCGCGACTTCGGTGTAGACCTTCGCCTCCTCGGTGTCGGCAAATGCCGGGAACGCCTCGCGCATCGTCTTACCGAGGACCGCCTCGATCGCACACCCGGTCGCGGCGACCGACGCCGGGTTGGCGCACACGAGCCGCATCGTTCCCGGATCGCTTGGATCACCGTGCGCCGGATCAGCCGGCTCCCAGACGTACACGCCGACCCGGATCGCCGACATGACGTCCGCCAGCAGCTCGATCTGCTCGCCCTCACCCGCCGCGATCAGGCCGACGCCGTCGGTCCAGACCCTCCGTCCGGCGGAATCTGACGACCGGCTCACTTTGGGTCGATCCTCGTGTCTCGCGTCTGCCCCGGCGCGCGCCGGGCCGAGATGATCCGACATCGTCTCCAATATGACGGCCCTCGCGTTCCCGGAGGACCCGAACATCCACCTGTCTGCTCCCAGCAGAAAACACTGAAAAGCCCTCGCCGCGGACGACCGCGGTCAGGCGCGGGTGTGCGTCGTGGCCGAGCGGCGGGACGCCGTCGGATGCAGCCTGGCGGTCACATCCGCAGGTAGGACGCGCCGTTGACGTCCAGCACGCAACCACTGGCCATCACGGCCTCCGGCGAGGCCAGGTAGAGGACGGCGGCGGCGACCTCCTCCGGGGTGGCGACGCGTCCCAGCGGGCTCTCGGCGCGGCGCTGGTCGCCCTTCTCGCCGGCGAGCGCGTCGGCCGCCATGTCGGTGTAGGTGAATCCCGGAGCGACGGCCGCGACCGCGATCCCGTGCGGGCCCAGCGCGCGGGCCAGCGACTGTCCGAAGGCGATGATCGCGGCCTTGCTGGCGCCGTAGGCAGGCTGCGAGGGCTCGCCGCGAAACGCTCCCCGGGAGGACACGTTGACGATCTGCCCACCGCCGCCCTCGAGCATGTGCCGGACGGCGCACCAGGTCACGTTGGCCGCGCCGACGAGGTTGACGCCGAGCGTGACCTGCCAGGCGCTCTGCCATTCCTCGTAGGTGGTCGTCGTGATCGAGTGCGGAACGACGACGCCGGCGTTGTTGACGAGCACGTCGAGCCCGCCGAGCCCGCCGGCGGCCGCGTCGACCATCCGGCGCACGGCGGCGGCATCCGCCAGATCGGCGCCGACGGTCATGTGCCCCTGCCCCGGCAGCGTCGTCAGGACGGCCTCGGCACCGCCGGCGCTGCGGTGGTAGTGCACGGCGACGCGGTCTCCGGCGTCGGCGAACGCGCGTGCCACCGCCGCCCCGATCCCTCGTGATGCGCCGGTCACGAGCACCGCCCGTCCCGCGCGCTCACTGGCCATCGGCCGATGATAACCCAGCCATCGGCTCAGCCCGCCGGTGTCCGGCGCCGGCCGGCGACCGACCGCCTGCGCATCGTGACCTCCCTGGAAGTGCGAGACCGTGTAGGCGCCGGGCGAGCCCAGGTCGGTGGACCTAACCCCCGGCCGACGACGCGCACCCCCGCGCGCCGCACTCGATGATCCCCACCGCGAGCCAGCCGTCGCCGGCGTCGCGCAGCAGCGGCACCTCGAAGTCCCGGCCGTGCGCAGGGGCGTACTGCACCAGCCCGTGACCGCCGCTGGCCGTCACGTCGACGTGCGCGTCAGCGCCGCGGTCAAGCGCCGCGTCGAACACGGACGCGCCTCCGAGGTCGGCCACCCGCCCGCGCAGGACGGCCACGCACGTCGCGGACCCCGTGCCGCGGGCTTCGCCGGCGAGCCGGGCGCGCGCCGATGGCGCAAGCGACGCGCACAGCGCGGGCACGTTGCCCTCCCGCGCGGCGTCGAGCGTCCGCCGCGCGGCGGTCATCAATGCCGTCCGCTCGCTGTCCGCGATCCCTCCGCAGCCCGCCAGCGCGGGCACGAGCGCCGCGAGCAGGCCGCCGGCGAGAACCCGTCCCCGTGCCATCAGACGATCGCCGCCGCGCACACAGGGTCATGAAATCACGCCCGGGCGCGGCGCCCGCGCCGGCGAGCTGTCGCCTTGCGCGGGCCGCGGTGCAGACATCGGGCGGTGAGGGTTCGGGCTCCCGTGCCCGAGGACGCGCCCGCGGTGCTGCACGTGCTGGTCGCGCGTGATCTGGCCGAGGTGCAAGCGCCGCACTACACGCTTGGCGAGCTGCGCGATCAGTGGGAACCTGGGGGCACAGGCGCTGCTGCGGAGCGCGGGCTATGCGGTCGAGGGCGGCTATCAGCGGACGATCCGCCGTCGACGACGCGAGCTTCGCCGTCCTCCCCGACTAACGGCCCGAACCGCTGCGGACGTTCGTCGACGAGCGACCGCGTAGCATCGATGCCATGTCAGAGCTGGACCAACTCCGCGAATCGATCGAGGCGCGCATCGCGGCCGCCCACGCCGAGATCGCCGCTCTGCAGGCCGCCCGAGCGGCGCTGCGCGGCGCCGGCGCCGACGTCGTCGAGGCCGCCCCTGTCAGCGACGTCGCCGAGGCCGCCGCGACGGTCGCCCCGCCCGCGCGGACCGCAACGCCACAACGTCGCCGGGGCGGGCCTTCTGGTCCCTCCAAGCCCGACGTGCTGCTGGCCGGAAAGCTCGAGGCGATGCTGCGCGCGTCACAGGACGGCCTCAGCGCTCGTGCCATCGCCAGCCGCGCCAGTGCCGCCCCCAAGCAGGTCCTCGACCTCCTGCGCGAGCTCGAGCAGTCCGGCCAGGTCCGCCGCGCCGGCAGCCGCCGCACCAGCCGCTGGCAGCTGATCACCGACGAGCAGCGGATCGCCGAGCGGGTGGCGGAGCTCGAGCGTCTGCGTCGCGCGAAGCCCGCGGCCGCCGCGTAAGGGTCCGCCCTTACGGCTCCGGCCCGGCCGCGGACGGCACCGGCGGGCGGGCATGGCGCGCCGGTCGGGGCGGCGCCTCAGGCGGCGGCGCGCAGGGCGGCGAGGCCGTCGGCCGCGGCCGGCGTGAGCGGTCCGCTCACCGGCTCGTCGACGGGATGCCAGCGCACGGCATCGTGCTCGGCGGACAGCCGTTCACGTCCGTCGGCCACCTCGGCGAGATAGGTGAGCTCCTGCACGAGCTTGCCCCGCGGACTGACCCGCGGCGTGGTGGCGATCAGGCGCGGCGTGCCGCGCAGGCGCAGGCCGCACTCTTCCTCGAACTCACGGGCCAGCGCCTCGAGCGGATGCTCGGTGCGGTCATCGAGCACGTCGACCTTGCCTCCGGGCAGCTCCCAGCATCCCCCCAGCGAGTCCGACGCGGCCCGGCGCAGCATCAGCACGTTGTCTCCCCGGCGCGCGACCGCCCGGACGACGGTGACCCGCTGGGCGGAGCGTGGCGCGGGTTCCCGCGGGGATGTGAATGGCTCGCTCATGGGGCATGTGTCGGCACCCGAGGACGAACGTATGAGGCGATAACCCCCGACGGTGATACGTGCAAAACCCGCGCCGCGGCGCCCCGGCGGGCCGTGGCGGCCCGCCGGGGTGCGGCGGCGGCGCGACTACTCGTCGGCGACGATCGAGCCGACGCGGTCGGCGATCGTGGGATCACGCCGGGTGAGGTACGCGGCGTAGATGACCGACAGGATCAGGATCACCAGCGCCACGTACGGGTACCAGTTATAGGGCGAGGCCTGGCCGGGCTTTGACAGGTAGTAGAGCGGAACGACGATCATCGCCGCCCCGAGCGCGGGCAGCACCCCGTGGCGGATGATGTTGAAACTCTCGGGGCGGTAGCGGCGGATGAAGAACGGCAGCGCCAGGTTGGCCGCGAGGTACACCAGCAGGACGAGGATCGTCCCCATCGTCGAGGACTCGGCGAAGAAATTGACCGGGTTGAGGAAGCTCGTCTTGCCGCGGATCACGTCATACAGCGCCCAGCCCCCGATGATCACCATCGAGATCCCGACGAACGTGAAGATCGCGTTGGTCGGCGTCCGGCGAACGCGATCGACGCGTCCGATCCAGCTCGGCAGCAGTCCCTCGCGGCCGGAGTTGAACACCAGCCTGGCCTGCGAGTTGGTTCCCGCGATCAGCGCGCCGAGCGTGGAGGTCATGCCGGCCAGGTAGGCGAAGATCGCCAGCCCGCCGATCGAGCTGTGGGCGACCGTGATGAACGGGATCTCGGCGGCGCTCAGCTTGGTGACGTTGTAATCAAAGCCGGTGACGGTCGCGTAGGCGAACAGCAGGTAGCTGACCACCATCACGCCGACTGACAGGAAGACCGCGCGCGGCACGTTGCGCCGGGGGTCGTCGGTCTCCTCGGCGAGCGCCGCGGAGTTCTCCCAGCCGATGGAACGGGGTCAGCGACAGGTGGCCGGCGTTGGAGATGATCGAGGCCAGCGAGACGAGCACCAGCACCAGCAACTCGAAGCCGAACAGCGCGCCGGCCACCTTGGTGGAGATCGCGACGCCGCGGATCATGATCACCACCGCGCCGATCGTCAGCGCAACGGTGAGGATCCCCCACGGAATGCTGATGCTGAGATAGTGGTTGAGCGTGATCTGCAGGAACCCGCCGGAGATTGCGATCACCGACGCCATCGCGATGATGTAGCCCGAGCCGGCCAGCAGCGCGGTCGTGACGGCACTCGTCGGCCCGAACGTCTTGCCGACGAAGGTGATGAAGCCGCCGGTGGACGGAGTCACCTTGGCGAACTCCGCGAGCGTGTTGGCGAGGAAGGCGATCGCCACGCCGGCCAGCAGGATCGTCAGCGGAGAGGCGACCCCCGCCGTGAAGGCGAGGAACCCGAAGCCGAAGAAGAAGCTCATCGCGGGCGCGACGTTGGCCATCGTGGCGGCGGAGATGTCGATGAGTCCGAGCGCGCCCTTCTGCAGCCGGTGCTCGTGTCCCACCTCGCCGACGGGGGGCGCTTTTGACTCGGAGATGGGAAGGGGTGTCTGCGTGCTCATGCTCGGCCTTTCGTCGGTGGCGCGGGCAATGGATGCGGTCCAACCGCCGGGCCGTGAATCTGCGGTGTCAGACCGTCTCTCCCACCCTTTCCCGCGGTGGAATGAACTGATCATGTCCAACGGCGCCACCGAGGTCAAGGCGTAGTCGGCCACACAACACACCGTGCAGGCGGCCGATCCGCGGCGACCGATCAGCGCTAGTCTTCCGGGTCACTGTGCACCGATCCGGTCACCCCATCGCCGCCCGCCGCGCCGCGCTGCTGGCCGCCGTGATGCTGGCCGGCGGCTGCCCCGCGGTCGCGCTGGCCGCGTCGGCGGGCGGCCCCGTCAAGGGCGCGCGCTACGCGGGTTACATCGGCCCCGGGTACCCGATGTCGTTCCGTGTGTCGGCCAACGGTGACGCGGTGGTCGACCTCGTCGTGGCGTTCGACGAGACCTGCAGCGCCGGCGCCGGCAACACCGCGCCCAAGTTCGACTACGGCACGCTGGCGATCAAGCATGGAGGCTTCTCCGGCAACACCATCGATCACTTCGGCACGACGGTGTCGGACTCGCTGCGCATCACGGGTCACTTCAGCAGCCGCGAGGCCACCGGCAAGGTCACCGACCTCGCCACGATCAAGTCCCTCGGCAGTTGCACGCAGTCTGAGCCGTTCATCGCCAAGGTGAAGTAGCCGGCGACCGAGACGTGCTTCGCTGTGAGCGTGACCGGCTCCGCCCGCCCCGCCGCGCCGCCTCGCCTTCCGCCTGACCTCCAGCCCGGCGAGATCGACGCGCTGCGCCATGATGAGCGCCACTCCGAGCTCGAGCTGACCGGCGCCGATCTGGCCAACCAGCACGCCGCTGGGGTTCGGCTCGACAGCGTCCGCTGGCGCGATGTCGACCTCGCGGGCTCGCTGCTGGAGCACCTCAGCCTCTCCGACTGCCGGCTGGAGAACTGCAACGCCGCCAACGTCCAGGCCCGTGCGGCGAGCGTCACCCGCGTGGGCATCGACCGCAGCCGCCTGACCGGCCTCACGCTGACCGAGGCCACCCTGCGCGATCTGACGATCTCCGACTGCCGGGTGGATCTCGCGTCGTTTGCGTTCGCGACCCTGACCCGCGTCACGTTCGAGGGCTGCCGGTTGACGCAGAGCGACTTCCTCAACGCCGCGTTGGAGGACGTGCGCTTTCACGGCTGCGACCTCGGCGGCGCCGACTTCCGCGGGGCGCGGATGCGCCGGTGCGAGTTCCGCCGGACCGACCTCGCCGACCTGACGGGGATCCAGAGCCTCCGCGGGTCGGCGATGGAGGCGGCCGGCATCGTCGGCATGGCCGTGCAGTTCGCGGACGCGCTCGGGATCGCCGTCCTCGACGCGGACTGACGCGAGCGCCAGTGCGGATCGGGCGGCAGTACGGATCTTGCCGAACTTCACCAAAGCGCCACATGCGCCGGCCGGCCGGCGACCAGAATCCCGGTCGTCATTCTGGGGCCACGACAGGAGGTTGCACCCGACATGCAGGCCAGAGACTCACAACCCACGCCGCGCCGCCGGATACCGCGCCGGCGCCGCAGCCTGCTGGCGGTCGCCGCCGTCAGCGCGATCGGAGTCACCTGCGCGCTGGCGGCGGCGATGTCGGCCGGCGCCGCGCCCACGGCCGACGGCCCGGCCGCCGCGGCGAGCGTGACCTCGGCCCCCACGGCCGCTCAGTCGTTCGCCGACAGCACCTACTGGCGGCGGGACGGGCTGGGTATCCGGCCGGGCAAGATCAAGCACGTCTGGCTGATCATCCTCGAGAACAAGTCCTACGACGCGACCTTCACCGGGCTCAACAACAACACGTATCTCTGGCAGACGCTGCCCCAGCAGGGCGTCCTGCTCAAGAACTACTACGGCACCGGCCACTTCAGCCTCGACAACTACATCTCGCTGGTCAGCGGCCAGGCCACGCAGCCCGACACCCAGGCGGACTGCCCCTACTACGACAGCTTCTCGGGCTCGGTGGATTTCACCGGCTCGCTGCTGACCAACCCCGACTACGGTCAGATGACGTCGGCGGCCGGGCCGAATGCCGCCGCGGGCTCCAACGGCTGCGTCTACCCGTCCAACGTGCAGACGCTGTTCAACCAGTTCGACGCCGCCGGCATCAGCTGGAAGGGCTACGCCCAGGACCTCGACAACCCCGACGCGAGCGGCCCCGCGCACAGCCAGGGCGTCAGCGACTGCGGCGCCCCCTACAGCGCGCCTGGCGCCACCGGCTCGACGACGAACGTCAACCCGGGCAGTGCCAATGCCACCGACCAGTACGTGCCCAAGCACTTTCCGTTCCCGTGGTTTGAGTCGATCCTGCAGTCGGGCGACTGCAACGCTCAGCACATCGCCAACCTGTTCGACCCCGCCAACGGCCTCTACCACGACCTCCAGAGCGAGGCGACGACGCCGGCGTTCAGCTGGATCTCGCCCAACAACTGCAGCGACGCCCACGACGCCGTGTGCCACGGCAACAACCTGTCGGGCGGCTTCAGCGATCCCAACACCCCCAACGCGCCGGTCAACTACACCGGCGGCCTGTATGCCGCCGACCTGTTCCTCGAGCACGTCGTGCCCGAGATCGAGGCCTCGCCGGCGTTCAGGGACGGCGGGCTGATCGACATCACGTTCGACGAGGCGTTCCCGCCGTTCACCTACACCGGCAACAGCTTCCAGAACTCGACGATCGTCAGGCCCGACGCCGCCACCTCGATCGCGTCCGACACGGCCGGCGAGACGCTGTTCGGTCACTCGGTCCACTACGAGCCGACCGGGCCCAACACCCCGCTGGCCCGGGACGCCAACGGCAACGAGCTGTATCCCGGACCCGGCGACAACTCCTACATCGACCGCCCGAGCAACTGCGTCGCGCAGACCGTCCCGTCCCAGCCGGCGGGGACGTGCCTGCTCGGCGGCGGCAGCGCGGTGCCCGGCGCGCGCACGGACGCGGCCGTCGCGGCTGCGGGCAGCGACACGATCGCCGACAACGCGATCGTCGCCACCGACGCCGGCCGGGCGCTGACCGGCACGGGGATCCCGGACGGCGCCTTCGTCGGCCCGGTCACCGACACGCCCGACACGCCGACGCTGCCCAACGGCGGCGGCGGGATCGCCGACACGGGCTCGTTCGAGCTGGTGGACGCGCGCGGCAACCCGCTGCTGACGACGGCGGCGGTGACGGCGGTCACGCTCAGCGCGCGGACGCCGTCGACCGACCCGCTGTACACCGCCACCGGCGAGACCAACGGCGGCGGCGACACCGGCAGCGTGCTGATCAGCCCCTACATCCGGCCCGGCTCGGTGAGCACCGTGTACTACAACCACTGGAGCTGGCTGCGGACGATGGAGGACCTGTTCGAGGTCGCTCCGGCGGCGCCCGGCATCGACGGGCACGGCCATCTGGGCTATGCCGCGCAACTCGGGCTCAAGCCGTTTGGCACCGACGTGTTCAACCGCCCGTTCGGTCCCTACGGCCTGTTCTCTGCCAATGCCCGGTCCCGAGGCTAGACCACCGCTGCTGACGCCGCACCGGAGCCAGGCCCTCGGGCCCGGCTCCGTGCCCGTGCCCGTGCCCGTGCGCGTCGCGGGCGTGGTCGCGGTGCTCGCGCTCGCGGGGGTACTCGCCGGTGCCGCGCTGAGCGGTGCCGGCGGGGCGAGCCGGTCAGCGCGGTCGCGCGCGGCCCCGCGCTCGAGGGCGGTGCGCCGCGCGCCGACGCTCGTCCTCCACGACCGCGGCGGGCGTTATGGCGCCATCCCCGGCTGGCTGCCCAGGCCCAAGGTGCCGGTCGACCGCCTCGTCACGGCCGGCGTCGGGCACCCGTGGCTGGCGATCGAGGGCGACACCGTCCGCGTGCTGCTGGCGCGGGGGCGGGCGTTCGTCACCGCGGTCGGGCCACAGGTTCCCGAGGAGGGCCGCTTCCCGGTGCCGGCCACGAGCCCCTGCAGCTTCACCGTCACCTTCGCGCAGCCGCGGGGCGCGATCCCGCTCAGCGCGCGGGCGTTCACCTTCCTCGACGAGCAGGGCCACATCCATCATCCGACGGTGACGCTCGCCGGCGGAGGCCGGCTCCCGGGACGCGTCGCCCCCGGCCGGCCGATGACGCTGACCGTCAACGCCGTGCTGCCGACCGGCTCGGGCGAATTGAGCTGGCGGCCGACGGGCGGCAAGCCGATCGTCTCCTGGGACTTCGACGTCGAGATCGACTGACGCGGCGACCGCCTCGCTCAGCCGAGGGCGCTGATCCGCTCCACCAGCAGCTCGAGGAACCGCTCCGCGTCGATCCCGACGGCGACCTCGCAGTTGTCCGGCCACCCCATCTGACCCCAGCGGTCGACGTGGGTGCGCCCGCGCGAGAGCCCGGTGCCGGTGTCGGCGACCACGCCGCAGCGCGTCGTCACCAGCAGCGTCGGATCGATCACGTGGGCGAGCGCGACCGCGTCGTGGACCGGAATCCCCGCCCAGCCGTAGCGTTCGCGATGATGGCGTGAGGCGAAGCCATACAGACCGGCGGCGAGGCGGCCGGCCGCGCCGGCGCCGCCCAGGCGCCGCACGTGACCGTCGTCGATCAGCGCGCGGTGGGTGACGTCGAGGCCCACCATCGTGACCGCGAGCCCGCTGGTCAGCACGCGGTGCGCGGCCTCCGGGTCGGCCCAGACGTTGAACTCGGCGGCCGGCGTCACATTGCCCTCGCCGATCGCGCCGCCCATCAACACGACCCGCTCGAGCGAGGCCCCCGCCTCGGGATGGCGGGCCAGCAGCAACGCGACGTTGGTCAGCGGCCCGGTGGCCACCAGCGTGATCGGCGTCGCGGCGGCCGCCACCGCGCCGGCGATCCAGTCGATCGCGTGGGCCGGCTCGGGGTCGCGGGCGGGCGGCGGCAGATCGGCGCCGTCCAGGCCGCTGTCGCCGTGGACCTCGGCGGCGCCGACCGCCTCGCGGACCAGCGGCCGCTGCGCGCCGGCGGCGACCGGTACGTCGCTGCGGCCGACGTGATCGAGGATCCGGATCGCGTTGGCGGTCGTCTTCTCCACGGTCTGATTGCCCGCCACCGTGGTGACGCCGGCGAGCTGCACCTCGGGGCTGCCCAGCGCCAGCAACAGCGCGATCGCGTCGTCGTAGCCGGGATCGCAATCGAGGATCACCCGGGGCACGACCGGATCGTAGTGCGCCGCGATCAGCGGCCGCGCGAGCGGC
>JBELAG010000191.1:0-19779 GCA_049509055.1 Solirubrobacteraceae bacterium | reverse complement strand
CCGCGACGCTGTGGTCGTCTGCATCTGTCTCCTTTCGAGGCACACCGAGCCTCGTCAGAAGACCGCTCACCACGGTCGCCTGCCGTCAGGCTTCTCACTGCCACCGGGCGCGCTGGACGGCGCATCCGGCTTGCGATCGTTGTACCCGGGATCGCCGGATCGACAAACCCCCGGGCCCGCGGCGCGTGTCTACACCCGGCCCGTGTCCGCGACGACGGGTCACCGAGGCCGATTGTCGCCGCGGCTCATCGGGTACATGCCGCGTGAGCACGCAACGACCACCTGCAAGGACCGCGAGATGACCGCATGAACCCCCTTCTGTTCGCCGACTGGGGGAGGATCAACCGGATGTTCACCCGGACGATGTGGCTGGTGGCGGTCATCCTCGTCCTGGCGTGCGGCGTGGCGCTCGCCGGGCCCGGCCGTCCGTCTCGCCCGCGCGCGGGCGAGCCCCGGCCCGCCGCGTTCGCGCCGGTCTCCGTGTCTGGGGCGGCGCGACGTCACGGCGCGCCGCGGGTCACGGCGCGCTGACCACGGTCGCCTCGTGGGTCCTCCCGAGGCTCGTCGGCGGATCGCCGCGCAGCAGCCACGTGCGCTCCGGCGTACGGACGAGCCGTCCCTCGTCGGCGAGCAGGCGCAGGGCGGTGGTCACCGACGGGCGCTGAGCGCCGACGAGCCGGGCGAGCGTCTCGTGGGTCAGGGTGAGCGGGACGACGACGCCCTCCGGACGCACCCGGCCCCAGCGGTCGGCCAGGTACCACATGATCACCAGCAACCGCGTGTCGACGCGCCGCAGGTGCGAGACCGCGAGCGTCACGGCGAGCGTGTGGGCGCGGTTGACCGCCGCCTTGAGAATCACCTCCGCGGCTGCCGGCCAGCGCCCGAGCGCGCGCGCGAACGCCGGATCGAGCACCGCCACCCGCGCCGGCTGCAGGACATGCCAGGCGATGTCGAACGGGATCGGCGCGTTGACGCCGTCGTTGTCGGCGGGCCTGAGCAGATCGCCGCGCCCGACCAGCTCGGTGGCGAGCGGCTTCTCGAGGATCACGTCCCGCGTGAGCAGCCCATCGAGCACCAGCAGGCCGAGATGGCCGGGGGCCTCCGGGACCGGGAGCGCCGGCGCCCAGCTCCCGCGCCGGATGACCAGCAGTTCGGCCACGAGATCCTGCCGGGCCAGGTTGCGCTCCTCCGCGCCGAGGTGCTCGACGATCTCCGGTAGAGCGTCGACCACGTGCACGCGGCGAGGTTCACTGCTCATCCTCTGAGATCTTCTCACCGTCTGAAGCGGCGAACGCCGGACCGGGCGCGGCGCGCCGGCGTGAGAGAATCTCGTCGTGACCTCGCATCCACAGGGCTCGATCACGCCGGTCCGACGCGCCGCGGACCCGATCGACCCCGGCGTCCGGATCGGCCACGCCCATCTGCGCACCGCCGACATCGACCGGATCCGCGCGTTCTACGTCGGCGTGCTCGGGTTCGACGTCGTGGCCGAGGCGCGCGACGTGCCCGGCTGGGGGACGACCGGCGACATCCTGTTCCTGTCGGCCGGCGGCTACCACCATCATCTCGGCTTCAACACCTGGAAGTCCAAGGACGGTCCGCCCCAGCCCGACGGCGTCACCGGGCTGCACCACATCGCGCTCGCCTACCCGACGCGCGCGGCGCTCGCCGACGCCTACCGCCGGCTGCGCGACGCGAACTGGCCGATCCGCCAGACCGCCGACCACGGCACCCACGAGGCGATCTACATCTCCGATCCCGACGGCAACGACGTGGAGCTCATGTGGGACCGCCCGGTGCAACGGTGGCCGCGCGACGGCGACGGCCACCTCGTCGGCCAGTTCGGCCCGGAGCTCGACCTCGACGAGCTGCTCGGCGAACTGCTCGGCTCGCAGTGCATGCCGGTCATACTCCCCCGGCGATGACGGTGGCCTATACGAGGGGTCTGCACGAGCTCGGCGACGGCCTGTTCGCCTACCTGCAGCCCGACGGCGGCTGGGGCTGGAGCAACGCCGGGCTGATCACCGCCAAGGGAACCTCGCTGCTGGTCGACACGCTCTATGACCTGCGGCTCACCCGCGAGATGCTCGACGCGATGGCCCCCGTCCTCGCCGCCAGCCCGGTCGACGCCGCGATCAACACCCACGCCAACCCCGACCACTGCTTCGGCAACGAGCTGCTGCCGTCGGCGGCCGAGATCTACGCCTCCGCTGCGAGCGCCGAGGAGATGGGCGAGCTCTCCCCCGCGATGCTCCATGCCCTGAAGTCGGCGCCCGGCCTGCCGGCGGATCTGGCGGACTTCATCGAGCTCGCCTTCGGGCCGTTTCAATTCGAGGGGATCACCTTCCGGGCGCCGTCGCGGACGTTCACCGGCCGGCTCGACCTGCGCGTCGGGGACCGCGCGGTGTCGTTCATCGAGCTCGGCCCGGCCCACACCCGCGGCGACACGATCGTCCACGTGCCCGACGCCGCCACCGTGTTCACCGGCGACCTGCTGTTCATCGACGGCACGCCGGTCGTCTGGGCCGGTCTGGCCACCTGGATCGCGGCGTGCGACCGGATCCTGGAGCTCGGCGCCCGAACGCTCGTGCCCGGGCACGGACCGGTCACCGACGCGTCGGGCGTCGCCGACGTTCAGCGCTATCTGCGCTACGTCCAGTCCGCCGCGCGCGAGCGCTTCGAGGCCGGGCTGGACCTTGCCGCCGCGGTCGCCGACATCGACGTCTCGGAGTTCGCCGACTGGGGGGATCCCGAGCGGATCGCCGCCAACGTCTACGCCGCCTACCGCGAGCTCGACCCCGACCTGCCGCAGCGGTCCATCCCCGAGCTGTTCGTCGCGATGGCCGCCTGGCGCGCCACCCACTGACGATGGCCGACGCCGCCGACATCGCCCGCCTGCTGGTCACCTGCCGCCCCGACCGCCCCGGCATCATCGCCGCGGTCAGCGGCTTCCTGCACGAGCGCGACGTCAACATCATCCAGTCCGACCAGTACTCCACCGATCCCGAGGGCGGAAGCTTCTATCTGCGGATGGTGCTCCACGTGCCGTCGCTGGGCGAGCGCCTGGCGGTGCTCCGGTCGGAGTTCGTCGCGCAGGTCGCCGGCCCGCTGGCGATGACGTTCACGCTCACCGACTCGTCGGTGCCCAAGCGCGTCGCGGTGATGGTCTCACGCTATGACCACTGCCTGCTCGACCTCCTGTGGCGCTGGCGCCGCGGCGAGCTGGGGGTCGAGGTCGGCGCGGTCGTGTCCAACTGGCCCGATCTGGAGCCCGAAGTGGCGCGGTTCGGCGCCGCCTTCCACCACGTCCCGGTCACGCGCGAGAGCAAGGCGGCGGCCGAGGCCCGCCAGCTGGAGTTGATCGGCGGCGGCCGCTTCGACCTGATCGTGCTGGCGCGCTACATGCAGGTGCTGTCGCCGGAGTTCCTGCGCCACGCCGGCTGCCCGATCATCAACATTCACCATTCGTTCCTGCCGGCGTTCGCCGGCGCGGGGCCCTACGAGCGAGCCCGGGCCCGCGGGGTCAAGCTGATCGGCGCCACCGCCCACTACGCCACCGAGGATCTCGACGAGGGCCCGATCATCGAGCAGGACGTGATCCGCGTGACCCATCGCGAGAGCGAGCAGGAGCTCGTCCGCCTCGGGGCCGATGTCGAGCGCACGGTCCTGGCGCGCGCGGTCCGCTGGCACTGCGAGGACCGCGTGATCGTCCACGGCACGGCGACCGTGGTGTTCTGAGGGCGGACCAGTGGCCCCGTCCGCGCTAGGGCGCTGACGGGGCGCCGCCGCGGGAGCGGCCGTGGCCGGGTCGGCGCGCCTGGGGCTCGGCCGCATCGGCCTCGAACCGGGCGCGCCCGAGACCCTCGCGCTCGGACGCGTACATCGCGCGGTCGGCGGCGGCGACGAGCGCGTCGGCGCCCAGCGCGTCGCCCCGCGACCATGACACCCCGACGCTGACCCGCCGGGCCGTGTCGGCGCTGGCGCGCTCGACGGTCGCGCTCAACCGGACGGCGAGCCGTTGGGCGAGCCCGAGCGCGGCATCGGCGCTGCCGATGCCGGGGCACACGACCAGGAACTCGTCCCCGCCGATGCGCCCGACGATGTCCTCGCGGCGGCAGCACTCGCGCAGCTCGCGGCCGACGACGCGCAGCAGCTCGTCGCCGGCGGCATGGCCGAGCCGGTCGTTGACCTGCTTGAAGCCATCGAGGTCGATGAACACGACGGCGCGCATCCCGTTGTGGACGAGCGTCGGCCGAGCCCCGACGGCGACCGAGGCGGGGACCGGCACGGGGGCGCCCGAGGCCTCAAACGCGCTGACGGGCGCGTCGGGATGGTGCTCGAGCAGGACCGAGAACGCCTCGAGGCGCCGGTCGAGACCGACGGGGGCGGTCCGCGCCGGGTGAAAGACGTCCGCGATCAGCGCGGCGGCGGAGGCCGGCATCCGGGGTTGATCTGGGCTGTCGTCAGGCATCGTGCCGGGGGGGACAGCGCCGCGGACGCAACGGCCGCGAGCGTGTATTTCGCCCGTGAATTCGGCGAGCGCGGGCCGTTTCTTGAGCCGCTTCGACCATCCATGCAGTTTTCGGGCACCGCCGTCAAGACCGGTGGTGACCGGGCCGATTCCGTGACCCAGCAGTCGTCGTCGTCAGGAGCTCTCTGCCATGTCACCGCGCCGGTCACAGATCGTCATCGTCCTCGCCACCCTCGTGGCCACACTGCTGCTCGCCGCTGGCGCACAGGCGTCCACCGGGCGCGACGGCCGGTCCGCGCCGGGAACCGTGTCGCTTGACCAACCGGCCTACACCGCCCACGAGGATCAGGGCACGCTGACGATCACGATCCAGCGCACCGGCGATCTCGGCCAGTCCGAGAGCGTCGGTTACGGCGTCAAGCAGCAGGACGGACAGGACGGCATCGACTTCGTCGCGATTCCGAACACCTACATCACGATGGCGCCCGGCCAGGGCACGTACAGCTTCCAGGTGCAGATCATCGACCAGGGGATGAACGCCACCCCGGTGCACGCCCTCGCCTACCTGTACGGCTCCTCGCCCGACACTCTCGGCGCCAACGTCAACTCGGTGATCACGATCCTCCACGACGACCCGCTGCAGGCGCGCGACCCGGCAGATCCGCTCGGCGTCCCCACGCCGCTCAACGGCAACCTGATCGCCGGTACGACGTTCTACGTCGATCCCGACTCGCCGGCCGCGCAGGCCGCCGCGCAGTACCGGCAGTCGAACCCCGGCTGGTCACAGATGCTGCAGCGGATCGCGCAGGCGCCGGGCGCGCACCGCTTCTACGTGTGGAACATGGGCCCGACGATCGAGGGGCAGGTGGCCCATTACCTCGAGGCGGCGCAGATCCAGCAACCGGGAGCGACCGTGATGCTCTCGACCTACACGCTCGTGCACGACTCCTGCGGGTACACCGCCACGCCCGCGATGGAGCAGACCTACGACGGGATGATCAAGCAGGTCGCGGAGGGCATCGGCAACTTCAAGGTCGTGTTCTTTCTCGAGCTCGACTCGCTGATCACCGCGCCGTGCCTCGACCACCAGCAGCTCGCGATCCGCGACGCCGAGCTGCAGTACGCGATCTCGGTGCTGGAGGCCGACCCCCATGTCCTCGTCTATCTCGACGGCGGCGCCGCCGACGCTGTCCCCGCGGCCAAGATGGCGCAGTACCTGCGCGGCGCCGGGGTTGCCTCGGCCCAGGGCTTCTTCCTCAACTCGACGCACTTCGACTGGACCACCAACGAGCTGCGCTACGGCCAGCAGATCTCCGCGCTGCTCGGCGGTGCCCACTTCATCATCAACACCGGCGAGAACGGCCGCGGCCCGCTCGTGCCCGGAAACCGCGTCAAGGACGGCAACGAGGTCCTGTGCAACCCGCCCGGCCGCGGCCTCGGGCCGCTGTCGGTGTCATCGGCGAGCGTCGCCCAGCAAACCGGGTACGCCGGGGACGACGGGTTGCTGTGGTTCTCCAATCCCGGCGGCAGCGGCGGCACGTGCGTGCCGGGCGCGCCCCCCACCGGCACCTACTGGGCCGCCTACGCGGTGATGCTGGCGCGCAACTGGGTCGACCGGGTGACCGGACCGGCGTTCAGCCTGCAGCAGACCTCGCCGTTTCCCTCCACCAGCGCCCAGCAGCCCGACCGCCGCCACGGGCACCCGGCGCGCATCGCCTCACGCCCGCGTCACCGGTCACGCCCGCGTCACCGGTCGCGCCGGCGGTCCCGGCGCCGCTGAGCACCCCGGCCAACGGGCGGCGGCCGGTGGGTGACCCGGCGCCCTTCCGCCGCGACGCGCGCCGGCCGGCGCCGTCCGGCGGTCAGCCGGGCTGATTCGCTGCATCCGCGGCCGCTTGCGGGTCGTCCCACACGAACGCCTCGGGAAGATTGGCCCCCGCCACCGTGCACGCCGCGCCCGCCACCTCCACCGCAGCCCGGGTGGCCGCGGTCAGCGTCTCGCTGTCGGCGACGTCATCGCGCCGGCGGTGGTGGTCGACCCACCACGTGAGCAGGCCGGCGACGAACGCGTCGCCGGCGCCGACCGTATCGACGACCTCGACGACCGGCACGGGCACCGAGCGCTCGTCGCCGGCGGTGTGCACGACCACCGGCGCCGGGCCGTCGGTGACGATCACCGCGGTCGGATGGAGATCGAGCAGCGAGCGCGCCGCCGACTGCGGCGCCTGGCCCGGAGCGAGCACGCGCAGGTCCTCGGTGCTCACCTTGACGATGTCTGTCCGCCGCAGGAACTCCTCAAACGAGGCGCGATACGCGTCGAGATCGTCGATCGCCCGCGGACGGCAGTTGGCGTCGAGCAGCACCGTCGCACTCGGGTCGGCGGTCCCCAGCAGAGTGCGCAGCGTCGAGGCCATCGGCTCGACGACCAGCCCGAGTCCTCCGACGGCGATCGCCGTGGTCGACGCCAGCAGCTCCGGGTGCACGTCGCCGACCCGCAGCCGCGGCGCGGTCGTCCCCTGCAGGTAGAAACGGTAGTCGGCCACGCCCTCCGCGTCGAGCTCGGCGAGCGCCAGCGTGGTGGGGTGCGAGGACGGGGCGGCGACCGCGAGGATCACGCCGCGCTCCTCGAGCGCCGCCCGCAGCCGGCGCCCGAACGCATCGTCGCCCAACCGCCCGAGGAACTGGCAGCGGCCCCCGAGGCGAGCCACGGTCCTCGCGACGTTGAACGGGCCACCGCCCGGGAAGGCGGTCAGCCCACCCGAGCGATCGACGATGACGTCGATCAGCGCCTCGCCGGCGACGGTGATCATGTCGCGTCCTCCTCCTCGTCGGTGATCCGGGCGAATTCATTGAAGACCGCAGCGGATCGCTGAGACAACGTTGTCGCAAAGTATACTGTGCCTGGACAAGCGTCAAGGCGACACCAGGCGTTGCAGGGCGAAATCAGTAGCAACCACTGAATGGGAGCGGGAGAAAAACGTTGTCTGAGACGCTGACCGACCGCAGGCCGTCGCGGCCTCGGCCGACGATGAGAGACGTCGCCGCGCTGGCCGGCGTCAGCCTGAAGACGGTGTCGCGGGTGATCAACGGTGAGCCGACGGTGGCCTCGGATCTGACCGAACGCGTGCGCCGCGCCGCCGCGACGCTCGACTATCGCCCTGACCTGGCCGCCCGCAACCTGCGCAGCATCGATCGCCGCACGCGCACGATCGGCGTGCTGCTGGAAAACGTCGCCAATCCGTACTCGTCGGCCGTCCACCGGGCGGTCGAGGATCTCGCGCGGGGTCGCGGGGTGGCCGTCTTCGCCGGGTCGATCGACGAGAGCCCGAGCCGCGAGCGTGAGCTGGCGCTCGAGATGGTCGCCCGCCGGGTGGACGGGTTGATCATCGTCCCGTCCGGCGATGACCAGAGCTACCTGGCCGGCGACCAGCGCTCGGGGCTGAGCCTGGTGTTCGTCGACCGTCCCCCCCAGCTGCTGCGCGCCGACGCCGTGCTGTCCGACAACGACGGCGGTTCGCGGGCGGCCGTCGCGCATCTCCTCGCCGGCGGCCACCGGCGGATCGCGTTCCTCGGCGACCTCGCCGGCATCCCCACCGTCCAGGCGCGACTGGCGGGCTACACCGCCGCGCTGGACAGGGCCGGGATCGCCGTCGAGCCCGAGCTCGTGCGCCTCGACCTGCACGGCGCCGACGTCGCCGAGGCCGTGGTCGGGGCGCTGATGCGGGGACCCGCGCCGACCGCCATCTTCGCCACGCAGAACCTGATCACGATCGGCACCCTGCGCTCGCTGCGCGCGCTCGGGCTCCAGCGGCGGATCGCGCTCGTCGGGTTTGACGACTTCCTGCTCGCCGACCTGCTCGAGCCCGCCGTCACGGTCGTCGCCCAGGATCCGACGGCCATCGGCCGGACGGCGTGCGAGATCCTGTTCGCGCGCATGGAGGGCTCGACCGGCCCGGCCGGCATCCGCACGATCCCCACACGGCTGATCCCGCGCGGCTCGGGCGAGATCCCCCCGTCGCCGTAGGGCATGACCTGCCCGGTCCAGGTCAGTCCCACGGCACGATCTCGTGGGTCGTGATCGCGAGGTTGATCAGCAACCCGTCCTCGCGCACCACTTCGGGGTCATCGCCCGGTCTTGCTGTCGCCAGCCGGCGCGCAGTGCCAATCGGGCCGCGATCGGATCGTCACCATCACGTCCGCGCAGACATGCTCCGGCCATCCCGCGGCGATCGCGTCGATCAGTGCAACGTCCACGCCATCGTGTCGCCTACGACGAACACGTCGCCGATGTCGTGGTGCATCGCGCTCGAGAGGAACACCGGCCAGTCCGCCACTGCGTCTGATTCAAACATCTCGCACGAGCGGATCCCCGCGTGCCCGTCAGGCGCGCGTCGCGACGCCGAGCACGTGCGGCGCGATCGCGCCCAGCGAGCCGCTGATCGCGGCCAACGGGTGCTCGGACACGATCGTGAAGCCGGCCGCGCGAATCGCCGCGCCGGTGTCCCGGGACAGATGACAGCCGCCGGCCAGCCGCGGCCACAGCGTCGCGTCCATCAGCCGCTGGACCGAGGCCAGCGGACGGCCATGCGCGGCCACATGCTCGTAGTAGTGCAACGTCCCGCCGGGCACGAGCACGCGGTGCAGTTCGGCCAGCACCCGCTCGGGCTCGCCCACCGAGCAGAGCACGAGCGCCGCGACGGCGTGGTCGAAGCTGCCGTTGACGGCGGGGATCGCCTCACCGGGAGCGTCGACGACGGTGACCGGTACCGGAGCGATGCGCGCCGCCTCGATCGCCAGGCCACGCAGGTACGGCTCCGGCTCGAGCGCGAGCACCGCGGTGACGGCCGTCGGGTAATGACCGAAGTTGAGGCCGTTGCCGCAGCCCACCTCCAGCACGCGCCCCGACAGGCCGCCCAGCAACTCCCGCCGGTGATCGGCGATCCCGCGGCCCTCGGCACGCGGGCTCAACACCGCATAGGCGCGCGCGAACAGCGGGCGGCGGACCGGCGACCGGCCGGCCGGCGCCCCGCTCACCGCTGCGCCTCGGGGCGTGACGCCGGATGCGACACGCCCCTGCGCGCGGGCCCGGTCAGAGCTCGACGGCGGAGCGTCCGGCGAACCGCGCGCCGGCGCCCAGCTGCTCCTCGATCCGCAGCAGCTGGTTGTACTTGGCGACGCGCTCGGAGCGGGCCGGAGCACCGGTCTTGATCTGCCCGACGCCGGTCGCGACGACGAAGTCGGCGATGAACGCGTCCTCGGTCTCGCCCGAGCGATGCGAGACGACCGCTCGGTAGCCGGCGCCGTGGGCCAGCGCGATCGTGTCCAGCGTCTCGGTGAGCGTCCCGATCTGGTTGAGCTTGATCAGGATCGAGTTGGCGATCCCGGCCTCGATCCCCCGCTTGAGGATCGCCGGGTTGGTGACGAAGACGTCGTCGCCGACGAGCTGCACCCGGTCGCCGATCCGCTCGGTGAGCAGCCGCCATCCGTCCCAGTCGTTCTCGGCCATCCCGTCCTCGAGCGAGATGATCGGATAGCGCTCGACGAGCTTCGCGTAGTAGTCGACCATCTCCGCGGAGGACAGCGTGCGCCCCTCGCCGGCGAGCCGGTAGGCCCCGTCGGAGAAGAATTCGCTGCTGGCCGGGTCCAGCGAGATCGCCACGTCCTTGCCCGGCTCATAGCCCGCGGCCTTGATCGCTGAGACGAGCAGCTCGAGCGGGGCCTCGTTGCTCTCCAGGTTCGGCGCGAAGCCGCCCTCGTCCCCGACGCCGGTCGCCAACCCGCGTGAATGCAACGTGCGCTTGAGCTCCTGGTAGGTCTCGCTGGCCATCCGCATCACCTCGGTGAACGATGTGGCGCCCACCGGGACGATCATGAACTCCTGAAAGTCGACCGGGTTGTCGGCGTGCGCTCCGCCGTTGAGCACGTTGAGCTCCGGCATCGGCAGCAACGGCTCCCTGTCCCCGGCGAGATAGCGCCACAGCGGCTGGTCGAGCTCGGCAGCCTGCGCGCGGGCGGCCGCGAGCGACACGCCGAGGATCGCGTTGGCGCCCAGGCGGGACTTCGTGTCGGTGCCGTCGAGCTCGATCAGGGCGTGGTCGAGGCCCGACTGGTCGGCGGCGTCGTGGCCGGTGACCGTCGCGGCGATCTCGCCGTTGACATGACCGACCGCGTTGAGCACCGCCTTACCGCCGTACGCCGCGCCACCGTCGCGCAGCTCGACGGCCTCGTGCTCGCCGGTCGATGCACCCGAGGGGACGGCGGCCCGCCCCTGTGCCCCGGATTGGAGTCCGACGTCGACCTCGATCGTCGGATTGCCGCGGCTGTCGAAGATCTGCCTTGCGTGGACGCTTGCGATTTGGCTCATGGCGCGCAAGCTACTACGGCGCTCGCCGCAACGACCGTGTAGTAGCGCGCAGTTGTCACTGCGGGTTCACACGGATACGGCGGCGGCTATGACGCCAACGGCCCCTCGACCTGCGGAGCCAGCTCGACATCGTCGTCGTCGAGCGCGATCGTCTCGATGCCCTGCGCACGGTCGCTCGAGGCCTGCTTGCGCACGTCCTTGCGGACCTTCTTCTCCAGCCGGCGCTCGCGGAGCCTGCTCTCGCGGGTGAGCTTCGCCATCGTGGTCTTCTTCTTGCCGCGTGAGGCCATGCCGTTCCATCCTTCGTCGTGGATTTGGAGCGCGACCGATGAAGCAGAGCACGCCGGCAGGAGGCCGGCGACTGACGTTGAGACCGGGCGGCCTTCCGTGTCACGCTGGTGCAGCCTCGCCGGCGGACCGGCGGCCGTCTTGTTCCTCCCGGGCGCCGCAACGGCGCAGCCCGGGATCGAACGCGGCGGAGGGCGATGCCCTCCGCCGCCGTTCTCCCGACTTCTCAGATCGGCGATACGTTCGCGGCGGCGGGGCCCTTGGCGCCCTGCTCCGCGTCGTAGCTCACCTTCGCGCCCTCGGCCAACGACTTGTAGCCGTCGCCCAGGATCGCGGTGTGATGAACGAACAGGTCCTTGCCGGGGTCATCGGGCGTGATGTCGCTGAACCACTTCACGGTTCCTGTAGCCATGCTGGCGTACCTCCAGGTATGTGCGCTGCGAAACACGGAGGACGCTGCTGGTGCAACGACTGCGGTGACGCGGGGCACTGCTTTACATCGAGCGACTGCCCGACCGTGCCCGAATCATAGCGCGCGCACGGCCCACGCGGCGAATCGCCGCGCGGACCCAGCGCTCGCCATCCGCTCCGGCGATTGTCGTGATGCCCCTGTGCCAGGGCTGCCCGGGGTGCTACGGTGAGGGTCACGAATGGTCCGTCATTCGTGCGACCCGCATTGCACCGCGGCGGGTTGGCCCCTCAGACCGGCTGTCTCCGCGACGGCAAGACAAAGGAGCCACATGTCGTGCCGGCTCAGCAGAACATTGGTGATCAGGTGAAGACCGGCTGGGAGCGAGCGGAGGAAAAGCGCCAGGCCAAGCTCGACCTGGTGCAGGAGCAGGTGGCGAGCGGATCGCTCGTGATCCGGCAGATGACCGACGAGGAGCGCAGCAAGAATCAGCCGCGGCCGCCCAAGCCAGGGGCACGGCCACGGCGCTCGTTCGGCAGGTGAGCGTGCCCGACCAGGACGGTCTGGTTGCCCGGATCAGGCAGCTGCGGCGGACGCCGGCGGCGACCGGCAGGACGCCTGGCGCCGGTGAGGCAGGTTCTGATTCAGTGAGGATTCAGGCTTTGGAGGCGAGGATGGCCGAACTGGAGGAGATGGTGGAGGGATTTCAGGACTCCGTGTACCGGGAGTCACGCCGGGAGGACAAGCGGATCACCGACCTCGAAGCAAAGGTGGATCCCGCCGCAATTGCCGCCGCGCTCAGCCGCGACGCGCGCGAGCGCGGTCTGTAGCCATGACCGTGACCCCGTTCTTCATCCCGGGCGCCACGGGCCCGCTCCGGGCGACCGAGACGACCTACCTCGAGATGCGCCGGCACCTCGAAGTGCAGATGGGGCGCCCGCCGCGGGCGTCGCGCATCCTGGAGCTGTGGACACGCCGCGGGCGTGTCGACTGCATCACGCGCGTCGGCGCCCCCGACCCGATCTCCGGCGAGACGGTGCTCGCGATCTTCGACATGGGCTCGCGCCAGCCGTTCGTCGTCTGGCGTCAGCACGGCGACGGGACGCCTGACAGCAGCGTCGAGGTGCTCGGCTGCAGCGCGTACTCCGTGCTGGAGTTCGACTCCTGAGCTCCGCAAGCGAGATCGAGGCGCTGCAGGCCGAGGTCAGCTACTACCGCGACCGCGTCGCGCTGCTGCGCGCCAGGCTCTATCGTCGCGGCATGGGTTCCAGCGCCCGACTGCAAGAGCTCGAACGCGGCCTGGATCGGGCACAGGTGCGCCTGCGCAGCGCGCGGATGTCGACTCCGTCCGCTCCCTCCACCGGCGCCCCGCCATGACGCCGGTCACCGAGATCACGGTGCTCGGGGGCCATCGGTTTCGAGTGGAGGGCGGTCCGGAGCAGATCGAGGCGCAGATCCTCGCCGCCGCCCGTGGCTCGATCATGGAGTTCGCCTGGCTGACCGAGTCAGAGACCGGTGAGCGGATCGGGCTCAATCCGGAGCACGTGCTGATGCTCCGGGCGCCCGCCGTGTAGGCCGTGCCCGCCCGGCGCCACCGCAACGCGCCGATCGCCTCGGTCGACGATGATGGACGGCCATGACTGAAAACCCCTCCGCCCGCAGTGTCAAGATCGGCGCCGACGAGCGGACCGGGTGGTCGTCCGAGCGTCCCCGCGCCGGCGGTTCTCCCCCACGCCCCGTCGACATCACCGTTCGCTGCCGCGTTCTCGCGCCGTCGCACCGGTTGCGCTACTCGCCGGGCAGCCTCGTCGTCGTCGTCGGCGCCGCGGCGTCGCGGCCCGCCCAGTTCGCAGAGCGGGTGATCGAGGAGCGCGGGGCGGCGATCGCCCCCGCCCGCGTCCGGGCGCTGCTGGCCGGCCGCGTCCCCGAGGACGAGATCGAAGAGCGCGCCGGCGAGCTGCTCGCCGCCGCCGTCGAGAAGCGGCTGGCGGCCGGGCAGACCGTGGTCGTCCCGCTCGACGGGCTGGACCCGGCCGAGCGAGAGCGCTATGTCCGGCTCGCGCACCGCCTGCGGCGCCCCCGCCACCTGATCCTGCTCGACGCCCCGCGCGATCAGGTCACCGACGACGAGCGGCCGGTGGTCGACGAGTTGCGGCGCGCGCTCGACGCCGGTGAGCTCGGCTTCGAGGGCTTTCAGACCGCGCTGCGGCTCGGCGGGACCGCGCTGGCCGAGCTCAAGCGGATCGTCTTTCAGCCCCCGCCGCGCGACGACTGACCAGCCTGGGCCGACCGGGGCGACGGCCGCCCGTGGCAGCGCGCGGCTCAGGGGAACAGATGCGAGCTCAGGGCCTGCGCGAACCGTGCGATGAACAGCACGGTCAGGAAGGTGAGCACCGCGAAGATGAGCGTGAAGCCGACCAGGAGCACGACGAACGTCGGCGTGTCGGTGCGCAGCGTTCCCAACCCGGCGGGCGCGACCCGCCGCGGCCCCAGGGAGCCGGCCGAGACGAACAGCGCCGAGCCGGCCGCCCCGAACCGCTGCTCCTTGCCCTCCAGGATGACGGCGATCGGCAACAGCACAAACAGCAGCGATCGCGTGAGGTCGACCCAGAAGTGTCCCGAGTGGCGCAGGCCGCGCTCGACCGGGCCAACACGGAGATCGGATCGCCCTGGTACACCCACCCGTGCCATGTAACCGCCGAGCAGCGGCGTCAGGGCGCTGAGGACGGCCACCAACGCGATGATCGAAATGCAGCCTGTGACCGTCACCCGTGTACCTCCGTGACGGCGACGGCATGTGTCACCGTCACGGTCACTTCGCCTTTCGCCGACAGAGCTCCGATGGCGACACCACCGGTCCGGCGTCGTCAAGCGAACGTGCGGATGTGCCCCGATGACATCAAGATTTCGTGAACACGCCCCGCCGGGCGCCAAGCGCCGTCCTCAGCCGGTCGGCGTCACGGCCTTGACCGGCGGCGACTTGCCGTCGGCGACGTTCTGCTCATGCTGCTGCCAGCCCTGCAGCCACTTCCATCCCGAACCGAGGGCCGCGGTCGACACCGCCACCATGAAGGCGACGATCTGCCCGCGGTCGAGCGTGACGCCGGGAACGGCCTTCGCGACCACGCCGGCCAGCCAGCCTGAGAACATCGCGAAGAACGGCGTGATGATGGCCACGAGGCGGCCGATCATCGAACCCTCCACATGAGGGGTGGACGTCGTGGCCTGCGGGTTGTCGGTCGCCATCGAACACCTCCGAACGCTGGGGGAAGGCCGGATCGCGGCCTACCCTACCGTCGCCGGCCCGGCGTTCCAAGCACGGCCGCGGCGACCGTCGCGACGTGGGGCCCCGGCGCGCTCTCGTACGATGGCCGCATGTCGAACATCCAAGAACTCGTCCACTCCATCGATGAACGCCTCGCCGTCGCCCGGGAAGAGATCGCCTCGCTCGAGGCCGCGCTGTCCGCCGTCGGCGGCCGGCCGGCGGTCATCAGGCGTCGCACGCCGGGCAGACCGTCCCGGGCCACGTCCACCACCACCACCACCGCAACGCCGGTCCGCTCCTCGCCGGCCAGGGCCGTGGCGGCTCCGAAGGCTCCGGCGACTCGCAGCCCCAAGGCGGGTAGGCGGGCGTCGAGGCCGGCCAAGGCGCCCGCGGTCGTCGCGACCGAGAAGCTCGAGATGCTGCTCGGCGCCAGCGCTGGCCTGCCGGCCACGGCGCTTGCTCAGCAAGCCGGTGGCAGTCGCGATCAGGTGCTCGGCCTGCTTCGCCAACTGGAGGCAGCCGGGCAAGTCAGGCGGTCGGGACAGCGGCGGGGAACCCGCTGGCACCTGATCACCGACGAGGACCGCATCGCCGCCCGCGCAGCTGAGCTCAGCACGCGGAGGCGCACGACCTCGCCGCCGGGCCGCACGGCCGCTCCGAGGGCGAGGAAGAACATCAACTCATAGCGGGCGCGCGCGCCGGTCGCCGCGGCGCGTCGTTCGACGTCGTTTCGGACACCGCGTACCGTTGGGCGGGTGAGTTGGACGATCGACGTGCCGGTGCCGACCGGCCCGCTTCTGGCGTCGCTGCCAGATCCGATGGCGGCCGCGGTCGCCGACGCCCTGGCGCGACCGGCAGCCCAGCAGCCGGGGTGGCCCGACGCTGACTACCTCGGGCGGGTGCGGGGCGTGTTGGAGGCCGTGCCACCGATCGCGGTCCCTTCCGAGGTCGACCGGCTGCAGGTGTTGCTCGGCACGGTCGCCCGCGGCGACGCGTTCCTGTTGCAGGGCGGGGATTGCGCCGAGACGTTCGCCGACAACACCGAGGCGCATCTGCGTGGCACGATCCGGACCCTGCTGCAGATGGCGGTCGTGCTGACCTACGGGACGTCGATGCCGGTCGTCAAGGTGGGGCGGATCGCCGGGCAATACGCCAAGCCGCGCAGCTCGACCACCGATGCCGCCGGCCTGCCGTCGTATCGAGGCGACATGGTCCACGGGCTCGAGCCGACCGAGGAGGCGCGACGGCCGGACCCGGGCCGGCTCGTCCGCGCCTACGCCAACGCGGCGGCCGCAATGAACCTGGCCCGGGCGATCACCGGCGCCGGCCTGGCCGATCTGCACCGGCTGCACGAGTGGAACATGGATTTCGTGCGGCGCTCCAGCGCCGGAGAGCGGTACGAGCGCGTCGCCACCGAGATCGACCGCAGCCTGCGATTCATGTCCGCGTGCGGCGTCGACGACAGCTCGCTGCGCGCGGTCGAGCTGTTCGCCAGCCATGAGATGCTCGTGCTCGACTACGAGCGTTCGCTGCTGCGGCCCGACGGTGATCGGCTGTTCCTGCTGTCGGCCCACCAGCTGTGGATCGGCGACCGCACGCGTCAGCTCGAGGGCGCCCACGTGGCCTTGGGAGCGCTGATCGCCAACCCGATCGGCGTCAAGATCGGTCCCTCCATCGCGCCGGCGGAGGCGGCCGAGCTCGTGCAGCGCCTCGATCCCCAGCGCGTCGACGGCCGCGTCACGCTCGTCTCACGGATGGGCAACGACGCGGTGCGCGACATGCTCCCGCCGATCGTCGACGCCGTCAGCCGGTCCGGTCACCGCGTGGTGTGGCAGTGCGACCCGATGCACGGCAACACCGAGGAGTCGCCGAGCGGTCACAAGACCCGGCACTTCGACCGCATCATGGACGAGGTCGAGGGATTCTTCGAGGTCCACCAACGGCTCGGGACGCATCCGGGCGGCATTCACGTCGAGCACACCGGCGAGGAGGTACGCCGCGACCCGAAATATCACGGGCGACTCGGGGGCCCGCATGGTCGACGCGCGGGGGGGAGCCGCCGCCTGAGCACCCACCCGGGCGCGACGCGCGGGCGGCCCGCCGGCTCGTCGCGCCCGGGTCGGTGCTCAGGCGGCGGCTCCCGCCGTCGCTTCGACGATGCGGGCCACGTAGTCGCCGGTGATCTGTCGGGTCGCGGCGTTGACGCGGTTGAACGCGTTGATCGCGGCGATCGCCACCACCAGGGCCGCCAGCTGCGGCTCGGTGTAGTGGCGGGCGGCTTCGTCCCAGACGTCGTCGGGCACCGGGTCGGGCCGGTCAGCCAGTCGCGTGGCGGCCTCGGTGAGGGCGAGCGCCGCACGCTCGGCGTCGCTGAAGTACGGCGCCTCGCGCCACGCGGCGACCAGGTGGATGCGCTCGCTGCGCTCGCCGATGTGCTCGAGCTCACGCGTATGGATGTCCACGCACACGCTGCAGCCGTTGATCTGGCTGGCGCGGAGCGTCGCGATCATCAGCGTGGCCTCCGGGATGCCGGCGTGCTTCGCCGAGTCAGCGAGCTGCTGGAGCGCGTCGAGCGCGCCGGTCACGGTGAGCGCGGGGTTCTGGATTCTTGCCTGGGTCATGGTGTTCCCTCCTGGGGTTGTGAGTGTGGGGATGTGGATCGACGGGCGCGTGAGGGCGCGGCCGCGGGCGAAAGAGCGATGCGAAGTCCCCGACCAGTCCGAGGTGCGCGAGCTTGTCGGGATTGACGATCGAGCCGATACCGCGGATCTCGCCGTCGGCGATCTCCAGCGACCACACGCTGATCAGCCGCTGCCGGCCGTCCTGGGCCATCACTCCGGGACCGCCGTTGACCTCGATCGCCCGCAGCGTGAAGCCGGGAAGCCGGGAGCTGAACCGCATCCAGTTGCGCAGCGTGCGGGCGACGCGGGCTCGACCCCGCAGCGACCGGGCCGGCGCCGGGGCCTTGCCTCCGCCGTCGCCGGTGAGCACCACATCGTGCGCCAGCACGGCTTCGAGCCCGGCGAGATCCCCCTCCCGGGCGGCGGCGAGAAACCTCTGGACGAGTTCCTCGCGCTGCTCGCGCGAAGTCTGAAACCGCGGGCGGCGCTCCTCGACGTGGCGCCGCGCCCGGCTCGCGAGCTGGCGCACGTTGTCCTCGCTCTTGCCGATGATCTGCGCGATCTCCGGATAGCCGTAGTCGAACACGTCGTGCAGCAGCAGCGCCGCTCGCTGCTCGGGGGACAGGCTCTCCAGCACCACCAGCATCGCCAGCGACAGCGAGTCGGCCATCTCGGCGTGTTGGGCGGGATCGTCGACGCCGCCGGTGAGGATCGGCTCGGGCAGCCACTCGCCCACGTAGTGCTCGCGCCGGGCGCGCGCAGAGTGCAGCTCGTTGATCGCCAGCCGGGTGGTGACGGTGGCGACGTAGGCCCGCGGAGAGGCGATCTGCTCGCCGCGCTCGAGCGCCTGGTGGACGCGCAGCAGCGCCTCCTGGACGACGTCCTCGGCTTCGGAGACGCTGCCGAGCATCCGGTAGGCGATCGCGAACGACGCCGGCCGCAACTGCTCGAGCTCGTGTTCTTCAGCGCTCATGTCGGGTGTCCTCTGGTCTCATCATCCGCTTTGTGATCGGGCCTACAACCCTTAAGACAAGACGAGCGTCTCAGCTGTGACACTCCCATGGACGCGAACGGCCGATCGCCCGCGCCGATCGACGCCGCGTTCGGCGTGGTCGGGACGTTCACCGATCTCGGCCGTGATCACGGGGAGCACCCCGGGCGGGGGTCTCACCGAGACGCTGACCGGGGCCGGCGGCTCGATCAGCATCCTGTGTCAGCAGACCGCCACCCCGATCGGCAACACCGGCGTGCTACAGGGAGTCGACCGGTGGACGGTGACCGGCGCAAGCGGCCAGTTCAGCAACGTCACCGGCTCTGGCACCGGCACCACCTACATCGACAACCTGAAGGCCTTCGACACGATCGACGCGGGCGTCATCACGCCGTAGACACGCGGGACCAGACCCAAGGGATTCGTGGGCCCCGGGGCGCTGTCCGGGGCCACGGAGCGCCCTCGAACGCGAACATCCCAGGCGCGGATCTACTTCGCCAAGGTGGCCTGACCGGCGGGTGCGAGCACCGGCTCCGACGAGCGCCGTGTCCGGAGCAGCACCGCGCCGGCCACCGCCGCACACAGGGCCACCGCGGCGATCACCGTCCAGCCGTGCTGAAACGCGCTGAGCTGCGCTGCGGGGCTGGTCGGGCTGCCGAGCACGGCCACGAGCACCGCGACGCCGATCGCGAGACCGACCTGTCGCATCATGTTGATCACCGCCGAGCCGGTCGCGAAGGCCTGCGGCGGCAGCGACGAGGCGCCGGTCGCCATGAACGTCGGCAGCACGAGACCGACCCCGGCTCCGGTCAGGAGCGTGCCGGGGAGCACCTGACCGAGGTAGTCGGGGTGCAGGCCGGCGCGCAGCGCCCAGGACGCGATGCCGATCGCGTACACCGTCGATCCGAGGCCGATCACCCTGCCCGGTCCGAACCGCGCGATCAGGCGCCCGGCGACCAGGAAGGAGAACACCGGCACCATCAGGGGGCCGGGCGCGAACGCCAGGCCGGTGTGCAGCGCTGACCAGCCCCACACGTTCTGCATCCACAGCACGATCGACAGCAGCATCGCCCCGAACGCGGTCGAGAACGTCAGCGCCACCACCGATGAGCCGGTGAACGCCCGGATCCGGAACAGCGCCGGGTCGATCAGCGGGTTGTGGTGACGGGTGGTGCGCAGCACGAACGCGGTCAGCACCACCGCCGACGCCGCCAGGGCGCCGACGACGCGCACCGAGCCCCACCCCCAGGCGTTGGCCTCGACGAGGCCGAGCGTCAGCGCGGCGACCCCGGCGGTGATCAGCCCCGCTGCGAGCGCGTCCGGGGCCTTGACGGGATGCCCCGGCACGTCGGGAAGTCGCCGCCCGCCGA